>DATBTE010000326.1:0-42010 GCA_036559425.1 Pseudobdellovibrionaceae bacterium
CTCAAATGGCATAATATGCAACCTTGTCGCGTATTATGCCATTTGCTTTAAAGAGGGATCCGTGGCGATCCGTCTTCGCAAATCTATATTCGCAAATCGCAAAAAAACTTGGCCTATTTTGTCCCATTGGCTAATCCCTCAACAGTGGACCCTTTTGGCAAGCAGTTATCCGTAAATAAACATGGCATGTTTGTCGCATGAGGAATCAAAGAAGATCTCCAAATAATTGTGGTTCATATTCAAATAGGATTAGAAAAATGAAGAAAATTAATTTTTTAATTATGTCACTGGTAATAGTCGCAGGCACTGGAGTTTCCTCTAAAGGATTTGCTTATGGCGGATCGCATTTGGTTTGGATTTGTAGTGGTCAATACCAAATATTTTCAGATCATGTAGAACAGAAAATAATTACTGGTTCAGAGCTGAAAAAGATTGTGTCTGAACATTTAGATAAAAAAATACAAAGTCCTAGCTATGTCATCTGCCCCAGATCAACGGGTGGCGGTTACAATTTTCTCTTAACTCTTTTTGGACAAGAAGAAAATCATACCTTAGTGGACTCCTATATTGTTAGTGGTGAAGATTTAAAAAAGTTTATGGAGTGAGGAAAGTCTTTTCTGCTTATCTCCTAGACAGACACTTTTTAAGCCGGGGTTTTTGCATTGCCTAGGTCCCCTTTCAGGGGTTCTGTCTGGCTTATAATTGCAGGTTATTTAGGGTTGCAAGCAATTGATTTTAATAGAAAGCCATTCTCGTAAAATAGGAGTGACCCTTGAATTACAAATTATATCTTAAAGTTGTTTCCGTTACCTTTTTACTAGGATTCGTTAATTTCTCTTGGGCTGTGGACGTTCAGAATGGCTCTTCCTCTTTTTTATCCGATAGCTTAACCAAAATGATTCAACTTTTTGCCAATGATAAAACTTATGACGAACTGAAACTACGATTGTGGAATGAATATCTGTCCTATAGTGAGCGTTATGCGGAGAAGTTCGCTGAGGTGGCCAAGGAAAATCAAACTTCATTGAAGAGCTATATGTGCGCCTCCGGAAACCCCTCCGAAAGTGCTAAGAAAATTCAAAGTTTCCAACGCACAACTGTGAATGATTTCAATCTCAAGAACGATCGAGATCAGATAGAAATAGCTAAACTGCAGCAGCTTCAAGCGACCTATAAAGAAATTTGTGAGGCTTCTGGGGACGGCTTGGCTTTAAATAATAAAGCTTCTATGGTGATTGCAGAAACTACTTTTTATTCGATCTATATTTCCACTCGTGACCAATTGATCGCATTTTTAAATTTAAAAAACTAAATTTAAAAAATTAGTCTCAACTAAAATATCTGAGTCAATCAATGCTCTCCAATAACTTGAGCAATTTATTTTGCAGGTGAGAACTGCGGGGTTGCTTAAAATAAATAAGCCAGACGTAATCCAGAAGCCGACGGTTTGAAGGCTTGAGGATATGCATTAAATTGTCTTTGTTGCCAAGTTCGAAGACATATTTAGGAACCACGCCCACGCCCAGTCCGCGTTTAACAAATTCCACCACCATATCGGCGGTGGCTGCATAACATCGCAGATTCACCTTGGCGAGATTTTGGTGATAATGGCATTTCCACCAGCGACGGAAAAGGACGTGGTTGGGGTAATAATCGATGACCGGAGCCATCATGATTTTTTCGCGTTCGGGATTTTCCGACCATTGATCCTTACGGGCGATCAGCACCAACTCTTCTTGATAGAGCTTTCGACTAGTGATGGAACTCTTTCGGCCTTCATAGGGAAAAATACTGATGCATAGATCCAGTTTTTGCTGTTCCAGGGCCAAAAGTAAACGGGACGGAGAGTGAAAAGAGAATTTTATTTGCACGCGAGGTTCGGTCTCCAGAAATTTCTGCAGAACCGGCATCATTTTGCTTTTCGTAAATTCAAGATAAGAGCCAATACGCAGAGTACCGCTGGATTCTGTTTGAGGATTGGTGAACTGCGACACGGAATTCTCAATCTCCAGCAGGGATCTGGCGATATTGTCATGGAATTGCTGCGCGGTTTGCGTGAGCACCAGTTTGGTCCCCACGCGATGAAAAAGAGCATAACCGAGTTGACTCTCTAATCCCGTCAAAGATTGACTGATCGCGGATCGGCTCAGACCTAAATCTTCAGAGGCGCCTTTGTAACCCCCGTGCTGAACAACAGAGCAGAGGACATATAATTTGTTGAGATCGATACCGTTTAGTTTCATTAAACGGATCTTTTAGATCATTTATATATTTGAATCAACTTCAATATGCTAGCGTCCGTTGCAAATCTACCAGGAGGTCTTGTATGAACGAAATCACGTCTTTGATTCAAACTTTCCATTTGCTAAAACATCCTTTTTATCAAAAATGGATGGCGGGTGAATTGACTCAAGAGAATCTGCAAAATTACACTCTTCAATACTATCCCCATGTGAAAGCCTTTCCACGATTTGTCAGTGCGATCCATAGTCACTGTGAAGATCTCCATAGCCGAAAAATTTTACTTGAGAATTTACTCGACGAAGAGGGTTATCCAAATGCCCTTCCTCATCCTCAGTTATGGAAAGATTTTGGCCAGGGTCTGGGTCTTGAAGACTCTGACTTTGAGCAAAAACCCATCGGACCGAAAGCCCAAGAGATGGTGGAGTGCTTTGATAGGCTCACTAAAAAATCCTATGCCTCTGGACTTGGAGCCCTTTACGCTTATGAATCGCAAATTCCAGAAATTGCGGCGGCAAAAATTCAGGGTCTTAAAGAGCGATATCAAATTGAGGATCCCGCAACCTTGGCATTTTTTACGGTGCATGAAACAGCGGATAAATATCATTCAGAATCTTGCGCGAAATTGATTGAATCTCTTTCAGAGCAAGAAAAAGCGGAAGCCTGTGCCAGCACTAGGGAAGCTTGTTTAAGTCTGTGGGACTTTCTGACTGAGGTGAATGTATGATTTTGGAAATCCACCGGTTGATGTTGAAAGTTCGTTTGGGTTGCACGGCCGGGGAGCGTTTGCATCCTCAAGATGTGGCCGTGAGCGTTTCGATGACCTTCGCTCATGGTGTCCAGGCCTTGGAAAGTGATCAGCTTTCTGAAACTCTTTGCTATCAAGAGATCTGCCAGATGCTCAAAACCGTGGCCATGGCTAAAGAGTATAATACCGTGGAGCATTTGGCTTTTCAGATGAGTGGAGTTTTAAAGCCTTTGTTGAGAAGTCTCGCTAGCGCGGAACTCTCGGTGCACAAAATAGCTCCGCCCATCGAAGATCTTACAGGCGGTGTGACCGTTCGGCTGACAGTGACGTGATGGAGAGCGTGATGAGAGCCCGGGTTTTTCTGTCCCTCGGAGCGAATCTGGGAGATCGTAAACAGACACTTCATAAAGCGGTGCAACTTTTGCCTCTTGAGGATAAGAAGCTATCACCTCTTTTTGAAACTCCTGCTTTGTTGCCCTCAAATGCCGATTCCTGGAATATTCCATTTTTGAACTTAGTAGTGGAGGGAACCACAGAAGCTCCCGCAGAGCAGCTTTTGGAAACTCTCAAAGGCATAGAAAGGGACTTGGGAAGAAAACCCGCGGCGCGCTGGGCTCCACGGCTTATCGATATTGATATCTTATTGTACGGAACTCAAGGTTTTGCGTCCGAGTATTTGCGCATACCTCATCCCGAAATGCTTCGACGGGCTTTTGTTTTGGATCCTCTTTCTCATTTGGTTCCTCGCTTAGTTCTGAGCAATCAGCTCACGGTTTTGCAAAACGCCCGGCAAAGGAAGCATCATCAACCGGCCTTGATGGGTATACTCAATGTGACCCCTGATTCTTTTTCTGAAAACGGAATAAATAATTCCATTGATGTCCGGCAAAAGATTTTTCAACAGTGGTCAGAGCAGCAAGTGGCATTTATTGATTTAGGTGCGGAATCCACTCGGCCGGGCGCGGTTTCCGTGTCTGCCGAAGAAGAATGGCAAAGACTGAAACCTGTATTAGGCGAAATAAAACAATTCTTTAATGGGAATTCTTTGGCTCCGAAAATCAGCATTGATACCCGTCATAGTGTGACGGCGGCGCACGCTTTGGAGTTCGGCGTTGACATGATCAATGATGTGAGTGGTCTGACGGACCCGGAAATGCTGGATGTGATAACCGGCTCAAAGGCTCGCTATGTTCTCATGCATAGTTTATCTGTGCCCGCGAATCCACAGGAGAGCTTACCGCAGGACTTAAATGAGGTGGAGATTCTCAAAACTTGGTTTGCTGCAAAGATGGAATGGATGGAGTCCAAGGGTTTTCCCCGGGAACGCCTGGTTCTAGATCCGGGCATTGGTTTTGGCAAAACCAGAACTCAAAATTTGAATCTCCTCAGAGGTCTTGCCGAGTTTCACGATCTGGAGTGTCCGCTGTTAGTAGGGCCCTCACGAAAGTCTTTTATGAATGTCTTTTGTCACAGCCCCTTTGCGGAGCGTGATCCTGAAACCCTGGGCATCAGCTTAGCGATCCTGCCAGACATTGATATTTTACGAGTGCATGATCCCGTCCTTCACCATCGAACTTTGAACGCATTTTTTCACGCGAGGTCCCCATGAGATCCCTTCAAGTCATAGCGATTCCCACCCGTATTTTCCACCAGGGAGATAAGATTTTGGATTTTTTACTCCAGCATGTACCGGTTCTGCAAGAGGGCAACATCCTCGCCGTCACTTCAAAAATTATTAGCCTTGGGGAAGGGGCTGTGGTCAGTAAGTCCTCAGTTTCAAAAAAGGAACTGATAAAAAAGGAAGCAGATGTTTATCTGGGAGAGCTGGCCTATGATTGCCATTTAACCATTAAGCACGGATTGCTTATTCCTTCCTCAGGAATTGATGAATCCAACTCGGAAAACGAAGAATATATTTTATTTCCCCAGGATCCTTTTTTAAGTGCGCGGACTTTGTGTGATTCTTTAAAGTCCGCTTATAAGCTTAATAAGCTTGGGCTTATTATTACGGATTCGCACACCAGTCCTTTACGCAGAGGAGTGACGGGGGTTTGCTTAGCCTATGCCGGAATGGAAGCGGTTACGAATTTTATCGGTCAGCCCGATATCTTTGGACGTCAATTAAAGATGACGCAAATTAATAATATCGATGCCCTCAGTGCGGCGGCGGTCTGGTGCATGGGTGAATCCAATGAGTGCACGCCGATCGCTCTCATTAAAACTGAATCTGTAAAATTCGTAGACTCCATCAATCGCCAGGAACTTTCTATCGGCCTGGAAGAGGATCTGTATTCTCCGCTGCTCAAGGCGGCGATCAAGGGCGAACCGCTTCCATAACTCGATTTCTATCTTTCTTTTATATTTTTTCACAACTGAACTGATAATCATTGCCTTCAAAGGTGCTAGGTCCATGAAAGAATGTCAGGTCGATGATGAGCTTATCAGATTCAGGAGTTATATAGAATTCATAATTCTTGCGATCATTAAAGTCTTTGAAAATATTACCATCTTTTTTTAAAAGACCTGAAATTAGATTCTCTCGAAAAGGCGTCTCCTCATAGTCGTGTTGTCTTGCAACTTCAACGTCTTGTTTCATACGGGCATACATTTTAAATTCATAAGCCAATGAACTTGTATCCAATCTTAACGTCGCAGGCTCTGAGACATCGATTCCTTTTGGAGCATTTTTAAAAATCAGCATTTTACTGGTAACGGTGCATTCATAGCTATCTTGATTGGCATTTGCTTCTTTAGAAAGCTTAGGCAATATCAACCTTAGCTGGTTTTTCAGCGCAGACATCTCTTTCACTCCTTTGTTTTGGGTTTATCGCAATAGAATCAAAGCATTGGCTGGAATGAGATGTCTGTCTTTTCCTACCTAACTGGACCAACAAACTTAATGCCAATACCAGTAACCCAATAACTCCCACTATTTGGATAAAATCTGCCGCCGATGTCCCAAAGTTCTCTACATTGTCGAACTTTTGTACAGGGACCAGGAGGGTCTTAAGTGAGATACTTAAACACTTTCTTTTATCGTCGACGCAGTAAACCGCATTTGCAGATGGCCTGATTTTAGCAAACCTTAACTTCGATAAATATTTTTTTGAAAAACTGGGAAATCCATCCCGCAGAAATTTCGAGGTATCGATTTATGAAATCCCCTAAAAAAGTGATCTTAGCTCCTCTTATGGTGTTCATGAATATACACGCGGCTCTGGCTGCTTCTGTCCATGGGGACGGAACAAACTTTCAGTCTCCACAGGGGACTTCTGAATCCTGTGTGGCGATTACTAAATTGCCTTTGGGGAAGTACTCCGCCAAAGATGTTGAAAAAGAAAATGAACTTTGCTCGATTGATTTTTACAATAATTCTGTGGCTTTATGTCCGAAGACTTGGAGTACCAGCCCAGGCACCATTGTTCGTGATAATTCAAACACCGGAAAAACCTCTCTTCAATCAGAAGCTTCTGCTTGCAGTCAAAACTCTCCGTTGGATGCGCTTGCTAAGTTTAAGCAGACGATGAGTCGTCCTGATACCAGCGGTACTTTTTCATTAGCGTCTATTTTATATTATCATTTTTCGCGGGTTCTGGACGCCACCGTCGACGTTGCTCCAGCAGTCTACAGAACAATGGATAAAGACGCCCATTACGCGCGAGTCTCTTCAAAAGCTCATCCTTCTCCTAGGGCAAAAATGAATGTAGCTGGTTGGAAGCATTTGCAAGCGGCTGAAAAAAATCCTTCGACTTATTCACCGGTGAGCGATCTCTTCACTGCTGATTTGCAGCAAGTCTATGGGGCTTTGGCAAAAAGCAAAGGAGAAAGATACGGTGTTGAGGTAAATGGCACTCGGGCCAGTGGTTGGGGGAAAGGACAAAATTTGGATTTTCAAAAAACTCCAGGCTTTATGGCCTTGAGATCTCATCAGCCGATGCCACAAGCCATTCAAGAAGGCGTGGCTCAGGCATTTAAAGATCCTGCAATGGCAAGGGCTTTTGCCGGAGTTCGTCCTTCAGACACCCAAGTGACTTTGTGGATGAAAGAGCTGAGTGAAATTGTGATCATGGATTATATCTTTAGCCAGCAAGACCGCGTCGGAAATGTGGATTATCGTTGGTTCTGGGTTTATCAAGACGCCTCTGGCAAGGTTCAGATGGAGAAAGCGGATTCTAAAGTAAGTCTATTAAAGAAGGCCACCATTAAAGCTCCTCAGGAAATCGCTGGTTTTCATCCTATTCTGGTCCAAAAAACTTGGATTGGTGATAACGATGCCGGCGGAAAGGTCAACTACGCCAATTTCGCTAAGGCGACTCAAATGGTCGAAAATATCCGTCATATAAGCCCTGAGACTTATCGTCGCCTTTATCAGTTGGCTTTGGACTTTGAACAGCAAGGCCCGAACTATCAAGTTTTAGTAAATAACTTTGGTTTGAGCGCGGACACTCTAAAGCAAACAGTGGCTAATACCAAGGCGGCGGCTTCGATTCTGGTGAAAGCTTGTGAAGCAAAAACCCTTCACTTTGATTTAGTAAGTTATAAAGCTGCTTATCAGCAGCAATATCAGGAAGCCGCAGTGAACTGCCGTAATCCGTAATCCGCAATCCATAGGTCTATTAGACCCAGAGAAGGTCGTGTCGGTTCTGTTGACTTATCGGAGTTAACAGAACCCTCAAGCCGAGTAGCGTATTATGCAATTCAGTTGCGTAATACGCGATTGAGTTTGAACGGTCGTGCAAGCTCCTGCCCTTGTCGCGAGCCTTACTTTTTAAAAAATTAAAATCATGAATTCAGAAAATGTCTTATGAAGCTGCAGTTGTAAACGCAGCGCGCTAATCGTTTCCAAACTCTGCCCAAGTTTTCAGCTTGAAGCCTGTCTTTAGTAGGCTTTGATTGACACAATCTCAATCCCTGGCGAGAGTTAAACTTCAATTACCTGGTCTATCAACTAGTCCAGTCGCTGGGCTTTCGGCTGGTTCGGACTTTATAAGCTACTTTTAGAAGGAATTAAGAGGGGTTAATTTGAGAATTAAAAAGATCGAACTCGTAGGGTTTAAGTCGTTCAAAGACCGCACCGTCATTCAGTTTGATGCGGGGATCACGGGAATCGTGGGACCCAATGGTTGTGGAAAATCAAATATCGTGGATGCCCTGATGTGGGTTATGGGAGAGATGTCAGCGAAGGACCTTCGTGGCGCCACCATGACGGACGTGATCTTTGCCGGAGCCGATGGCTATGCGCCGCTCGGTATGTGTGAAGTCTCTTTGACTCTCGAGAATGATGGCGGGGCCTTTCCCGCAAAATATATCAAACATTCTGAAGTCATGGTGACCCGACGCCTGCATCGCAACGGCGAAGGGGAATACTTCGTTAATAAAGAACCTTCCCGCTTGAAAGACGTACAAGAAATTTTCATGGACACTGGAGCTGGTTCCAAGGGTTTCTCCATTATCGCTCAAGGGATGATCGGTAAAATTATCACGGCAAAACCTGAAGAGCGTCGAACTTTGATCGAAGAAGCCGCGGGTATCACCAAGTTCAAGGTTCGTAAGCGGGAGTCGCAAAGAAAATTGCAAGCCACCGATCAAAATTTGGTGCGCTTGCAAGATATCATCGGCGAGTTAAAACGCCAGATCGACTCTTTGCAAAGACAAGCGCAACGGGCGGAACGCTATCGCAATCTTAAGAATCAAATCGAAGATCTCGATCTCTGGCTCAGTTCTATCCAATATCATGATCTGCGCGCGGTGGCGGATGAAGCTCAGCGCATTTTTGATGAAGCGCAAAACATGGAAGTGGAAGGGGAAACCAATGTTTCCACTTTGCAGGCTCAATTTGAAACTCTGAAGTTGCAAATCCTGGAGCAAGAAAAATCTCTGGAAGTAGTGCAAAATCAGTACTATGAAAAGCAATCTTCCACGCAAAAGAAAGAGATGGAAATCCAAGAGCTGCGCTTTGAAATCGAGCAGGCTCGCCGGAATGAGCAAATGACCGGAACGATCTTGCAAGAACAGCAAGCGCGCCACGAACTTTTGCTCAGAGATCATACTCAGTTGAATTCTCAAGTGGAAGCTTTGAAAGAAGAGTCCGAGGCTCTGACCGCTCAATACAATGAGAAAAACGAAATATTCCAAAACTCTCAATCCCGCATCAGCGAAGTGGATGAAGAGTTGACCAGCAAACGTCGTGAGTTGTTCGCGATCGGGCAAAGCGAGTCTTCGTTGGATGCTCGTGTGAATTCTTTGCAAGCCCAGATCACGGATTTGAAAGATCGTGAAAACAACGAGCAAATGGTGGTCACAGAACTTCGTGAAAAACAAATAGAATTCGAAGACCGTCGTCGCAAGGTTTTCAATGAGTTGGAAAAAGAACGTCAAATGCAACTGGATTTGGCGAACGACTTTGAATCCTTCGAGGCCAATAAGAAAATTCTTACTGAACAAGCGGCGACCAAAAAAATCGAAGTCGAAGAGTTTAAGGATCATTTGAACGAAGTCACTTCTCGGCTTTACGGTTTGGAAAACTTGCACTCTAATTTCGAAGGCTTCCAAGAGGGCGTGAAAAACGTCATGCTTTGGCAGAAAACCAAATATCAAGAAATCACCGCTGATGGTTCTGTTGTTTTCCAACCGGTTTCGGAAGTGGTGGAAGTACCTAACGAATACGAAGTGGCGATGGAAGCGGCCTTGGGTTCTCGTCTGCAAATGTTGCTTTCGGCTGATAGCGGTAAAGCGGTTGAAGCCGTTGATCACTTGAAAGAAGTGAAATCGGGGCGCTCCAGTTTTATGTCCGCTTCTGAATCAGCGCAAAAGTCTTTTGCCTCAGCTCCGACTTCTGAGCCAGGCGTTCAAGCCATCCTTAAAGAGGTGGTCCGCTCGAATGAAAAATACCAAAACACCGTGGCCTATTTGTTGGATGGGGTCGCCATTGTAGACTCTATCCGCACGGCGCTGAACCTGCGTCCGAAATACGAAGGCTGGACCTTCGTGACGGTCGATGGAGACACGCTTTCAGCCGATGGAATATTAACCGGTGGCTCGGTCGAATCCGCGGATTCGGGCGTTTTGAAACGCCGTCGTGAAATCAAAGAGTTGACCGAAAAGAAAAATGAATGGGCGGGGAAACTCGCCCTGGCGCAACAAGCTTTGAAAAAAGTGGAAGCGCAATTGGCCAATGTAGTGAATGACTTTGAAGGGGCTCAAAAAAGAAAAATTGAGCAAGAAATCAAGGTGACTGAACTGCGCAAGGACGTTGAGCGCGCTGAAAATGAACTGCAAAACGCTCAATACGCAGTGGAACGCCAAGAGCGCGAGCTGCGTAAAATCACCGAACAACTGAAGGAACACGAGACACGTCAGCATGATCTGATGATCAATCTGGCGGAAGCGCGCATGAAGAAGCAAGACCTTGAGGGACAAACAGAGATTCTGAATACAGAATTAATGTCAAGCCGCATGGGTTTTGATGGACTTCAAAACGAGGTGCGTGAGCTTCAAGTGAAATCTGTTTCCAGAACACAAGAGTATAACGGTGTCGTTCGCCAGTTGGAAATGGTGAATAAGTCTTTAACCGAATTAGATACCCAGCTTTCGCGCATGAGTGAAGAATCGCAAATGTATTCTACACAAATGACCGATAGCCAAATGACTTTGGAAGAAAAGAAAATTGAATTTGAACGCAATATCCGTGAAGTCGAAGACCTCAAAGCCCGTGTGTCGGTTGAAAAAGACACTTACGAGCAAATGGCTTCTCAGATTCAAGAGATGGGCGACGAACTTGCCAGCTCCCAAAGGGCTCGCAATGAACGCCAATCCCGCATGAATGAAGCGCAACTGAAACTGGAACAGGCGCGCATGAAAGAACAATATCTTGTAGATCAAATGCGCGAGCGCTATATGTTGATTCTTTCCGATGTGGCTGAGAAATATCAAGGCCGTGAGGGGGATCCTGCCGAGGCCGAAGTTCAGTTGAAAGACTTGCGTGAAAAGATCGCGAAGATCGGTGAAGTGAATTTGTCAGCCATTGAGGAGTACGAAGAGACCGCTCAACGTTACGAATTCTTGACGAAACAGCACCTTGACTTAACTGAGGCCAAGGAACAACTTCGCAAAGTTATTGATCGTATTAATAGAATTTGTTCTAAGCGCTTTAAAGAGACCTTTGATCTGGTAAATGATCGTTTCACCCGAGTGTTCCCCGTGTTGTTTGGTGGCGGTGAGGCGAAGTTGGAGCTTCATGAGGATGTAGAAAAAGGCGAAATGGGAATTGAGATCATTGCCAAACCTCCGGGTAAGAAAATGCAAAATGTGACCCTGATGTCAGGGGGCGAAAAGGCTCTAACGGCGGTGGCCCTGGTTTTCTCGATTTTCTTAGTCAAGCCAAGTCCGTATTGCTTACTGGATGAGGTTGATGCCCCGCTAGATGACGCCAATGTATTCCGTTTTAATGACCTGGTTCGTGAGATGGCCAAACGCTCCCAAATTATCGTGGTCACTCATAATAAACATACGATGGAAGTGGCGGGTAAATTGTATGGTGTCACCATGCAAGAGCGTGGGGTCTCTACAATGGTTTCTGTAAGCCTTCAGGATATTCAATAAATAGAAGAAGTTGAGAAAAAAAAGGAAGAGAAAATGTTCCGCGAATTAAATGAAGACAATGCGATTTTAGTATTTGCGGTCGTGGGAGTGCTTTGCACTTTGATCTTCGCTCTTCTCTGGTCTTTCTTTTTAAGAAAGAAAAGCGCTCCTCCACAGGATGCTCAAGAAGCTCTGGCAAAAAGCCTTGAAAACAAACAAGGGAAGCCACTCAGTGAACAACTGAAAGAGCCAGCGAAACCTGAAGTCGCTGAAGTCGATCTGCGCAAGGCCCTTCGAGCGACCGAAGAAAATATTTTCGGTCGGATTAAATCTCTTTTTAGGGCGAATGAACCATTGGCTCATCTTGAAGAGATTGAGGAAATTCTCTATACCAGCGATTTGGGGCCTCAAACCGTGCAAAGACTCATGGATGCTCTCGAGGACATGAATCGTAAAGAGAAAGCGGATCTGGCAAAAGTTCGCGAGATTTTGAAAGCGGAAATGGAAGGGGTTTTTTCGAAACTTCCGAGTAACTCGATTCAATTCGCGAAAGAAGGACCGACGGTCCTTATGATCGTGGGTGTGAACGGTGCGGGAAAGACCACAAGTATTGGGAAGCTTTCTTCTCAATTTGCCAGTCAAGGTAAAAAAGTTCTCGTCGCTGCTGGGGATACTTTCCGTGCGGCGGCCGGGGGGCAGCTCAAAGTATGGACCGAGCGAGCTCAGGTGGAAATCTTTTGTCCCGAAGGTGTGACAGATCCTAGTGCCGTCGCCTTCGATGCCGTGAGCAAGGCTAAGGGACAAAATTATGAGGTGGTTATTATCGATACTGCGGGTCGCCTCCATACCCAAGATAACCTGATGGAGGAACTGAAAAAAATGAAGCGGGTTATGGCCCGGGTCATTCCCGAAGCTCCCCATGAAGTGATTATTGTTCTGGATGCGAATTCTGGCCAAAATGCTCTGATTCAAGCCAAAGAGTACAATAAAGCCCTCACCCTGACCGGCGCGATTTTGACTAAAATGGACGGCACCGCGAAAGGCGGTGTGGCGGTTGGATTGGCCAATGAACTGCAGATTCCTATTAAATTTATTGGCGTCGGAGAGAGAATCCAAGATCTTCGCAGGTTCTCTTCCCACGAATTTGTGGAGAGCATCTTTAGTTAAAAAGAAAACGGAGCGCTAGAAACGCTCCGTTTTGGCTTTAGGGGTCCAAGGGGGGGGGAGGACGTCCTAAATCCATTTGATAAAATTTGAAAGCACTCATTATAAACAAAGCAAACATTGTGACAGTTTCTTCTACGCTATATTGAATCCCCGTAACGCTTCTCCTGTAATGAATTCAGAACTGCCAAATGAATAGGTAATTCTGGAGGAATGAGTGACAAAAAATGTTCAGCGTGAAACTTACCGCGAAGTAAGCTTCTTTTTTATCCTTTTGACCTTAACCCTGCTTGTTGCCGTTCAAGGCTCCGCCCAAGAGGGTTCGCCTCGTCGTTCCGCCTCTTCTCCTTCGCAAGTCATGGCAGCGGCTTTTTCTTCTTGGAAAGTGATGAAGCCCGAATGGGGAGCTGTCGAAGAGGCGAATTATATCCGCTATGTTACTATGGTGGGCGAAGGCGTCGCCAACGGTTTATGTGCAACGGTGTCTGAGTGTTTTCGCAACTCCAGAGTGAATCCCTATGCCTTTACAAATCCTGCCGGATTAAGGTTCTTTTCAGATTGTGCGGATTTTCCCTATTTCTTACGGGCTTACTATGCCTGGCAAAACCAACTGCCCTTTGGATTCGTAGAATCAGTGAGTCCTATT
Source organism: Pseudobdellovibrionaceae bacterium (assembly GCA_036559425.1). Classification (GTDB taxonomy): domain Bacteria; phylum Bdellovibrionota; class Bdellovibrionia; order Bdellovibrionales; family Bdellovibrionaceae; genus JACMRP01. The sequence goes on from DATBTE010000326.1 coordinate 13,380, forward strand.
CAAGGTCAGAATCAAGTTGTTAAAGATATTCGGTATTCCCCCTATGGCAACATCGTTCAAAGACGTTATTCAGTGCTTGCGCGTAAGTCCATTTTAGGACGTTCTAAGTATCCCAATGCCATAGATATTTTTAATAATATTCTTCCAAACCTTATTTCTTCAGCCAACTATCGGGTGAGCTATAAAGGGATGGATACGGATAATCTTTTTTCGGATTTCTATCCCATTAAAATCACCCGTGACAGTATTCAACCCGGAACGGTGGTTTATGATCCCAATGGCCACGTTGTGACTATTTACAAGATCACCAGAGATGGACGACTTTATTACATTGATGCTCATCCAGACAACAGTTTGACTTCGGGTCTCTATAACTCACGTTTTATACGCTCTTATCCGGGGCAGGGAGCTGGCTTTAAAAATTGGCGTCCCTTGCGTCTGTCTGGAGCTTCGTGGGATGCGACTCGGGGTTACTATGGTGGACGTATTATAGGCGCGAAAGACAGAGAGCTTCCGCTCTATAGCACTGAACAATACTACGGAACCAGCGCAAGTCCGGATTGGAAACAAGCCCAATTCGCTTTCCAAGGAAAATCGATGGATTATTACGATTGGGTCCGTAACCGATTGGCGGATGGGCCGTTGGTGGAAAATCCTCTTGATGATATAAAAATCATGACCCAAGAACTCTGCAATGGAGTGCAAGAAAGAGTCGTCGCTGTGCAAGTGGCGCTCACAGCGGGCTTCAATCAACGCGAGCATCCTAGCCGTCTGCCAAATAATATCTATGGTGCGGATGGTGATTGGGAAACCTATGCAACTCCCGCCAGAGATGCGCGTTTGAAAGTGGCTTTTAAAGAACTCAGAACCTATGTCGAAGAGGCTCTCCATCACTATAAATCCCATGATGGAAAAGTGGATTACCATGGAGGAGACCTCGCCGGCGATATGCTGAAGGTCTACAAGCAAACGGCGAGTGAGTGCCCAATCACTTATAAAAACAGTGCTGGACGACGAGTGACCATAAATCTCGAACAGGCCCGTGAACGTATTTACAAGTTAAGTTTTGACCCCTATCACTGTGCTGAACTGCGCTGGGGAGCTGAGGGAAAAGAGTTGAACTCATGCCGTGATAGTAGGACCAAGCGTCTGTGGTATGACCGTGAACAATGGCTTCGCTATCAGCATGAAAGAAATACGGACGCTTTCACTGGGTTTACTGTCAATGAAATCACTGGCCCCATGCCAGGAGCGGGGGTGCCCTCCGGTCAAGATCTGGACGTGATTGCATTTTTATCTAGAAATCATTAGCATTCTCCAGAGGTCGCTTTTAGAGAGCGACCTCTGGGAGGACTTTTGCGAGTTTTATTTTTTTTGGCATTTTGTTTTGTGTCGGGGAGGGCTTCCTATTCGTTCACTGACCTTGTTCAAAAACCTAAAGAGAAACCCATCTCTGTTTCTTACATGAATTTGATCAAATGTTATCCCGAGCTAAAAAATGAGTCTTTGGCGTTGAAGGTAGACCTAAATCAGTTAAAAAGTGAAATTGATAGAAAATTTGTCACTTCTCAATCGCTTCTTAGATATCGTCAAGTGATTCTCAAGGACCCCAATGGTCTGCAAAAACGGCTTAAAATTTCAGCAAAACCTGCCAAGAAATCCAAATTTAATTATTTGTTGAGCCTTGAAAAATTGGACTCCAAAGGAGCTGGAACTCCATTTGAGCTGCCCCTCCCTCAACGCCTTAATCCCTCTCAGAAAGACTTAGACCAATATTTCTTGGATCAGGATGTGTTAGAGGACGAACGTTCGTACTTTGACACTAAGCTCAATGGATTGAGTCTGAGCTTTAAGAGAAAATTCGACAGTGTCTTCGAGTTGGAATTGAGTGAAGTTTCAATGAAGAGGAGGCTGGTGTGTGAAGACCAAAAAGACTTAGGTATTGTCTGTACTTGTTTTCAAAAATAAGTTTCAAATAACGCAGTAATTTGACAAACAAAAGTTGCTAAGACTGTGAAGTCAGCTATAATTTCAGATACTGTTGGTAAAGGATTTTCTAGAATCTTTAATGAATTCTAACAGTTTAAGGGCGCCGAGAAGGCGACTGTTTAAAGATTGAGCAGGACCAATCATGGTCTACGAGGTTTACGTGGCATCTGAAAAAAAAACCCATGATTTTCTTATTGCGGGAGTTCCCTATAAGTTAAAGACCTCCCATGATGATGCAACTGTTCAAGAACTCGTCGAATTTGTGAATCATAAAATGGACCAAGCTTTGGGTGTCACTAAGTATGGTTCCTTTCAAAATGCAGCGGTTCTTACCGCTCTCAATGTGGCGGAAGAGCTGATTCTTTTGAAAAGAAAAGCTCAGCGCGAACTCGAGAAGATAGAAGAAAAAGCCCTTAAACTCTCCATTGATCTAGAAAATTCCAAGCTCAACAGAACAGTTTAACTCTGTTTTGTACGTTGAGGCTGGAATGAATGTGTACGGACCTAAAATGCAATCGTGGGGAAAGCGTCAATGGCGCGACCACTTGAAGGCTCTTTTGCAAAAAGAGTCTCCGTTCTCGTCTGTGCAAATTCAAAATCAGATTTGCGAAAACCTTAAAGGATACTTACAAAACAAAAAAGGAATTTGGGCTGGATATCTGGCCTTGCCTCAGGAGCCCGATTTAACTTCGCTCTATCGTCAGGGGGAGCCTATTGATTGGGTATACCCTCGCATGGAAGCGGAACATTTGGCTTTCTACCTGTCGCATCATTTTATCAAGGGTCCTTTTGGAGTGATGGAACCTCCTGAAAAATCTCAGAAGATCCCTCTTGAGGAGTTGGTAGGGGTTTTAGTTCCTGGTTTAGGTTTTAATAAAAAAGGTCATCGTTTGGGAAAAGGCCGTGGTTTTTACGACCGGGCTTTGGTGGATTATCAGGGCCCTAAAATTGGGATTTGTTTTAATTGCCAAGTTCTCGAGCAGGATCTTCCGGAAGAAGAACATGACATTCGTGTGGATGTTCTGGTGACGGAAAAAGAAATTATCAAATGCAATGAGTTTAGTGTAATGAGGTAGGAGTCCCACATATGGAAGTTGTAATAGTCGCGATTCTTGGTTTGGTTTTCGGAGGCTTCGTAGTCTTCGTCATCAAAAAAATGCAAGATGAGTCAAAGAAAAAGTCAGCGCGTTTAGAGGCTGACCGTATTGTAAACAGGGCGAATTCTGAAGCCGCGAAAATCAAAAAAGACGCTGAAACGAAGGCCAAGGATTTTGAATCGCGCGCGCGTAAGAATGTTGAGACGGATATTCATAAACAAAAGTCTCAGATGAAGAATAAAGAGTCTCAGTTGGACCGTCGTTTGAAAGAGGTCGATGATCAGTTCAAACAGAAAATGGAAGAAAACGAACGTTATATCAATCAGTTGAAGGATCGCGAAGAAAAAGTCGCGATCTCTGAAAACCGCATCAAAGACCTGGAAAAGAAAACAGAAACTCATATTGGTGAGCTGAAGCTGAAACTGGAGTCGGTGGCTGCGATGACCGCCGAAGATGCCCGTCGCCAATTGATTTCAGCGCTTGAAGATGAAGCGAAGGTGGAAGCGGCTAAAAAAATCGCGCAAATTGAAGAAGAAGCGCACAAAGAAGCTGACAAAAAAGCGCGTCGTATTATCAGCACGGCTCTTTCCCGTTTTGCCTCTGAATATACCTCAGAAAGAACCGTCAGCGTTTTGGCGCTGCCAAGCGATGAGATGAAAGGTAAGATCATCGGACGCGAAGGCCGTAACATTCGTACTTTGGAAGCCATGTGTGGAGTGGATTTGATTGTGGATGATACTCCTGAAGCTGTGGTGATTTCAGGTTTCGATCCGGTTCGCCGCGAACTCGCAAGACGTACTATTGAAAAACTCATGGAAGATGGTCGAGTCCATCCGGCACGTATTGAAGAAGTTGTAGAAAAACAAAAAGCGGAGATCACAAAATCCATTAAAGAAGAGGGGGATCGTGTGGTGGTGGAGCTTGGCATTCCAAACATCCATCCGGAACTGATTAAATTGATCGGTGGTTTGAAATACCGTTCCACCCATGCGCAGAATGTTTTGAATCATTCACTGGAAGTGGCTTATATCTCTGGCCTGCTGGCGGGTGAAATGGGCCTGAACTCGAAACAAGCTCGTCGAGCCGGAATTTTGCATGAAATCGGTCGCGCTATTGAGCACACTGCGGAAGGCAGCTATGCCATTGTCGGCGCGGAATGGGCGAAAAAATATGGGGAATCCGAAGAGATCTGCCATGCGATCCGAGCTCATCAAGATGATGAAAAACCAACCACGGCTCTGGCCTGGATTGTTCATGCCGCCAATATCTTGTCGGCCTCTCGTCCTGGAGCGCGCCGTCCCCACATGGATTCCTACATTCACCGCCTCGAAGATCTCGAGAGCATAGGCAATAGCTTTGACGGCGTTTTAAAAACCTTTGCCTTGCAGGCAGGACGTGAAGTGCGGGTGATGGTGGAGAGCGGTAAGGTCACTGATGATCAATCAGTGATGCTGGCCCGGGACATCGCTCGTAAGATTGAACGTGAGATGCCTCAATCGGGTCAGGTCAAGGTCACGGTGGTTCGTGAGAGTCGCTCTGTGGAACATGCGAGGTAATCGATGTCATTCATGGATCCACACGAACAGCTCGAGAGAATAAAATTTGGTGCCGCCGAGTTTATCAACGACGCTGATATGTTGAAAAAACTGAAGCGCAGTAAAGAGAAAAACCAGCCCTTGCGAATCAAGCTTGGCGCAGATCCCACGCGACCTGATATTCATTTAGGCCACACTGTGGTGATCAATAAACTGAAGCTATTTCAGGACTTGGGCCATCATGTTCAATTCCTGATCGGTGATTTCACGGCGATGATTGGCGATCCCTCAGGGAAAAACACCACGCGTCCCATGTTGACCCGGGAAGAGATTGAAGAAAATGCGCGCAGTTATAAGACGCAAATTTTCAAAATTCTGAATCCTGAAAAAACTGAAATCGTTTTTAACTCCCACTGGTGTGAGAAAATGAATTTCGCGGATGTGATCCGTTTGGCTTCCCGCTATACGGTGGCCCGGATGATGGAAAGGGATGATTTCACCAATCGCTTTAAATCAGGAAGTCCTATTTCTCTTCACGAGCTTTTGTATCCCCTGACTCAGGGGTATGATTCCGTCGCTCTGAAGTCCGATGTGGAAATGGGCGGAACGGATCAAAAATTCAATCTTCTTGTGGGCCGTGATTTGCAAAGTGCCTATGGGCAAGAACCTCAATGTGTTCTGACCATGCCGATTCTTGAAGGTCTGGATGGTGTCAATAAGATGTCGAAGAGCTTGGATAATTATATCTCAGTGGTGGATACGCCAAAAGATATGTTTGGTAAGACCATGAAAGTTTCTGATGAACTCATGTATCGCTGGTATGAGCTTTTGACGGACATCACCGCTCCGGCTTTGACACAATTGCAAAAGGACGTGAAAGAGGGCCACAAGCATCCTCGTGACGTGAAGGTCCATTTAGCCAAGTTTTTGATCAAGCGTTTTCACTCTGAATCCGCGGCTCAGCAAGCGGAGGAGGAATTCAATCGTATTTTTGTTGAGAAAGGTCTTCCGGATGAAGTCCCGGTGTTCGAAGTTTTTGCGGAAAATCAAATAGGTCTTTGTGCTTTGATGGTGAAAGTCGGCCTGGCAACGAGCAATAGTGAAGCGGGTCGTTTGATCAGTGGCGGTGGTGTGCAAAGAGACGGCGAGAAGTTGTCGGATGCAAAAGCCAAGTGGGATCTTAAAACCGGTGACGCTTTTGTGTTAAGAGCTGGTAAAAAGAAATTTGTGAAAATTATTGTTAAATAAGATGCGGATGAAAAATGAAAGTTAAATTTATTCCACAAAATATTGAACTCGAAGGGACTCCAGAGAAGAGTCTGTTGCAGATTGCAACCGAAAATCACATCGAGATCAAATCTATTTGTAAGGGTGTTCCCAGCTGTGCGGAATGCCGCGTGCGCGTGGTGGAAGGCGAAAATAATATTCTTCCGCCGAACAAAGCGGAGCTCAGCCTCATTGGGACGAATTGGCGTATTGATAGCCGTCGGCTGGCCTGCCAAATGCGTTGTTTTGGCGATGTGACTGTGGATTTAACCGAACAACTGGAGCGCCAAGAGAATCAAAATAAAAAGGTCCGTGGATTCCGTAGCCAAAAACAAAAAGAGTCTCATGCTGTTCAAGATACCATGCTATTAACGGAAAAGCCTGAAGAAGGAACCATGGAGCAAGAGCCCCAAAGGCCTCCGCAACAGCAAAAGCAGCAGCAGCAGCGCCAACAGCAAGGCCGTCAACAAGGGAAACAGCAGAACCAGGGACAAAGACAAAACCAGAATCAAAATCAAAAACAAGGGCAAAAACAGAATCCAAGGCAAAACCCGAAGCAGCCTCAAAAGTCAGGATCTCCAAACAATCCTCAGACTAAGCAATCAGAAAAGGCTCAAGACAGGAATCAGAAACCTAATCCCAGAGAGTGAGTGAGGATGGCATGCAAAGAAGTCGTAGAACGAATCTTTTAGTTGCGGGACTGTTCGGTTTTTTAAGCAGCACAAACTTGGCTTGGGGTCGTTCCATGCCAAGCATGAGAACTTTACCTGAGACTCATCCTACTTTTAGTTATGATATCAGTGCTTCGAGCGGGACCGAAAATAGCAATACGTACTCTGAATTAAAATTAAATTTAAATTGGTACTTGAATGACTGGTTGAACTGGAGAAACGGTATTTTTAGCCGTTTTGGCTCTAATATTCAGGCAGTGAATGGTCTTGATTCTTCCTTGCTGGCAGCTTTCGATACGAGCACTGAGGGAGATCAATTTGGCGTGCAGGTCTTCGCAGGTCCAGGTGTCCGTATGGCGTCGGCGGATAATAGCGCAGTCACAGCAGAAGCAGGGATTATCTTTAAGCTCGGAGGCATTAGTCTGGGCGGCGGTGCAAAGTATTTATCTTATTTTAGTACTCGTAAAGATTTGCTTGGAATCGTCCTGCCTAAGGATGAAACCCAATATTTTATAGTTCTTTCTGGGAGTGGCAGTTTCTAGCTTAAAGTCTAGTTAACGTATTTCTGTTCACAGCCGAAAAGTGAATATGGCTCATAAGATTACATTTCGCGAACGCGGACAGGGTCGTATTCTCATTCTCCTCCATGGTTTTGGCGGCAGCATTCATCATTGGGAATCTTGTGCTGAAGAGCTTGCGAAAAACTACCGAGTGGTGGTTGCAAACCTTTCCCATTTATTCATGAGCACAGACCGAATCTTTTTTACAGTGCAAGTTGAAACCATTGCTCATTTTATTAAGACCCATTTCCCTGGCGAAAAAGTCTATATTGCGGGGCTCAGCTTTGGCGGCGCTTTAACCTGGGCTTTGTCGCGGCAACATCCTGATCTGATAGAAAAAATAGTTTTGATCAATCCGGTGATTCCAAATCCGATTCCGGAGTTTTCTTTGCCAGAGCTTCGTTATTTCTTTGTGATGCCGATGAACTCACGGGCGATCTATGTCTTGCTTTCAACTCCGATTGGCAAGGCCTTCCTGAAGCGGGCAGCGATGATTTTCCGTGATGAGCGCAGTGAAGGAGTGGGTCGCTTAGACACTCTGAAAGGGCGACGTTTATTATTTATTTCTCATCTCATCTATAATTTTGCTTGGATGCTTCGCCGTGAAGACTGGAACTGGTGGAAAGACAAAATTTCCATGACCAGCTCTCCCTGTTTGATGATCTATGATAACCAGGATTTGCTGTTCTCAAAAGAAGTGTATCGAAAATTCACCGACGAGATCCGTGCGCAAAAGTTTCTAGAAATTAGCGGAGCGGGTCACTTGGCGATCAAGTCCCAGCCAGAGGTGATTTCTGCAGCGATTCATGAGTTTCTTACTAAAGCCACTGAACAGGTTGCTTCATAGGGTCCAAATTTAAAATAATGACGTTTTGCTTTTCATCTTATAGAGCCCCTTTGGAAAGTCCAGTTTTCTAAAATCTTATATTTAACAAGAAGAGTTTGTTTGTATCATTCTATCAATGAGATTTTCAAAAATCCTTGAGCGCGATTTTAAAGATGTAATCTTGATGGCAATTGCTGGATGGCTCATGGCCTCTGTCCTAAGTATTTCCTTGATTGCCGAGGCGCAAATTCCAAAAACTCTCAAGTGCCGTGGTGACTTGCCTATATTCTGCAATGAAAATAGATCTCGAAATCCCTTCAAACTGTCTAAAGGATTGATCCTAGTACATCAGCAGGAGTGTCAAGCTTTCAGTGTCGGCGGCACAAAAGAAAAGCCTTTCATTAGACTCAGTCCATGGGCGGGGATTCAATATAGAACAATTCAAGCGAACGTCCCTCATGGCTTCCAGGTCACCCTTTCTGAGAGTTCTGATGAGGACTTTCATATTCTCACTGAGAGTAAAGTAACGAAATTTAGAAAAGAGCTTCACTGTTCCTTGCAGCTGGATCTTCGAGGCAAGTATGAAGTTAAATAATTTTTTAATTTTCACGTATTGTATTTTAATGGCCGCTTCCACCTTTGCAAGGGTTAAAGGTCCCCTGGATGCCCCCATTCTAAATGCAGATCCTAAGCTTAGTACGGATGAAAAATTGGGCACTGGATTTCTATTTTCTATAATTGATAAAGTAAAAAATAATCTTCCGGAAGGAAAATTAAGTTGCGCAATTAATAAATATTCCCAGGTTCTCGGAATCGAGAAGTACCAAAGCACCTACCATATGGGAAAAACAACCGAGGGGTAGGAGCCTACTTCGAGCACGAATTGAATGAGAATCCTTGTCTGGCTGAAGTTGCTAGCAAGTTTGCCGTCACGCTTGCAGTTAAAGATAACGAAAGTTCAGTAAGTACAGGTTCCCCATCAAGCCTTCAAGAAAAAGCCGGTGAGGGCCGTTATAAAAATTTTTCTCCAGGTTGGGCCTGGCAGCATGCTCTAAAATTTACCAACGGAGATAAGAATGCCGCCATGTTTTTAATTGGATTATGTGCCTATGAGGAAGTTCCAATGTATTCATTTCAAGTGACCGGGAAACACAAGGTGGCTTTGGACCGGCGGGATATCGAAGTCCTCGAAGAACGTCTGATGAAAGCAAAAGCGGATCTGAAATTTTTCCAGTCAGAAAAAGGTTATGAGAGTGCGAAAGCATCTACATTATCTGAAGTGTCATTCATTCAGGAAGCAATTCGACAAAAAAAAACATCAATAGAAAATCCTAATCAACCAGAAGAGCATTTTCTTAAATGCCCGGATAATGGCTCTGCCTTCACTGCTCCTGGAAGTCTCGGTGCAAACGTAGATATTTCAGGCGAGTTAAAAGAAAAAATCAGACACCTTCAAAGACCTCAGGGAAAGAATCTTGAGACCTTGAAAGCAAAGTATTATCACATTACGGGCTCTGCATTTATGGGATGTCAACTTAAGAAGTGCGGGATGCCGAATATGGTGACGAAACTCTGGGAGAGCCAAGCGGGCAGGATGTATCGTAGCATTAGGCTCTGTGGCCAGGTAAAGACCAATCTAAAAAATATTCAAGTAATATCTAAAAAAATTGGTATGGATATAAATGAGCCCAAATTTCGTGAAACTGCGAAGCTCTATCTCCAAGCTGAGGCGAAAAAGTTGATAGTCGAAGGGCAAGACCACGTTAAGATGAGGGATGCCTTATATGCACAAGGTCTTCGAGGTCCCGAGTTAACTAAGCGCCTTCCCAGTTACAGATGCAATGATGCAACTCTGAGAGAAACGAATCCCCAAGTTGCGTATCTTTGTAGTGCAACTTTTCTTCAAAGAGAGGCGGACTCAAACTCAGAGGCAGTTGCGAGAGAAGTCGGAGAAACAGACCGAGCGATTGACAGGCTTTTGCAAGAATATGATGCCTCTATCATGTTTAGAAAGTGGTATATCGGTGGAGATAACATTCCATGCACCGGAATTAAGGCCGCAGGCCCTTTCCAGTTAGATGGAAACAATCCTAATTGTGAAATGTATGGCTGGTCGGCGGAACGATGCTCAACGGCTCTTGCAAAACTTGGGACCTGGGATGTGGATTTCGATTGGACAGTCGCACAACATAAAGTCGGCGCGGAATTTGGTGCCGAGCAATGTAGAGAGCAAGATCCTAATGAAAAACTGGATAAAACATTTTGCAAAATACTAGACGAGAACAATAAAAAGGAACTTTATGGCGAAGGGAAGGCTCCCGCACCGCCTTCGGAAGAGATCCAGGGGGCTAGGTAAGGCAAATATCACGTCGCTCCCAGCGATGCGTCACTGTTTTTTTGTTGTCTTTCTACAAGGCCTGTCTGTAGATTCCGCCACACATAACAAAGGAAATTCAATGAAATCAATGATCGTTTTCGTTTCTGGATTGTTTCTTTCTTTCAACGTGATGGCCGCTGAGAAAACTCTTTCGACGGCAATTCCTGCAACAGCCTTTGCTTCGAGCACTATGACGAACGATGCACTTTTGCCGAGCACGCTGGCCTTCAATTTTGTGGCTTTGTCACAAAGTAAAACCAACATCTACTTTGATGTGGGTGGTTTGAGTGAAAGAGTGGCGCCTGCTTTGAGCTTCAGATCTTATTCAAATAAAGAAGTAAGAAAAAAATTGAACAATGACAAACTCACTGTCGATCGCAGCCTTGCGACTCTTGGTGCCTCTATTGCGGTTCTTAAGGGCGACGCCAAAGCCTTGATCTTAAATCCGTATCTTTACTTCGGAACTGAAAAAGACGCAGTTAATACAGAAAATGTAAATGGCGTCGGCGTTCGCTTGTTAGGTCAGGCAAATGTTTATAAAGGGCTTGGCTTCCAAGCGGGAATTGACGCGAACAATATGGAAGGCGAATTCAAAAACGATCTCTATGTCGGTCTGGCTTTCGCGCTTTAATTTACTAACGCATACAAATTAAGAATAAAAACCCGAGTCGCCAAACTCGGGTTTTTTATTCTTTTCTCAAGTTAAAAATTAAATCATTAAAGCACGGAATATAATCTCTAACAATTCGTTGGAGAACCTCGGTTGCGATATCCTCTTTATAAGTATGTGAGGTCAAGTTACGGTCTTCAATCATTTGCAGCCAAAAGTTTTCGCTTTCTTTGGCGATCCAATTATTTTGAAAAGCGAACATAAAAGCTTTTTTAGGACTTCCGATTTGAACACCTTCGTGACCAGCTTTCTTTTGAATGCTCTTCCAGCACTGCTCAAAGGTGTATTCAAAGGCTTGGATGATTCCTGCTTTGTCACGGTCATTTTGAATTGGAAGAGCTACGAAGCTTTTTAGCTGCTTCAATGTTTTTTCAAAATTTGTGAGTTCATCCATAAATCACTTTGCCCTCGACCTGAATATTCTTCCTATAATCTTCGCCGAGGTCTTGATATAAGACAAGATCTACTGAATAAAGAGAAAGTGCTTTTTCGTCTAACTCCACCTGAAGCTGTGTCCATGCTTCAGGGGCAATGGAACCCTTCATGGCGATATCGAAATCAGATTTTTCTCTATGGTCACCCCGAGCTCGTGATCCAAAAAGGACCACTTGTTCGGGATGCACTTTCTCAATCGCATATTGAATAAGATCTTTGATTGAATTAGGCAGTTGTGTGAAATTCTTGGTAAACGCAGGCATGTTAAACGTTGAACGAAGAACCGCAGCCGCAGTTCTTACTGGCATTAGGATTATTGAAGACAAAGCCCTTGCCATTCAAGCCGCCAGAAAATTCAAGAGTCATGCCTAAGACGTAAAGAATACTTTGAGGATCAACGACGACTTTTTGACCATTGGTTTCGAAAACCTTGTCGCCTTCACGAGAAACGGTGTCGAAATTCATTTTGTAAGACAAGCCTGAACAACCGCCTTTTTTTACTTCCACACGCAAAAATGCAGAGTCACTTTGACCTTCTTCAACTTTAAGAAGAGCCAATTTTTTAGCAGCAGATTCTGAGATTGTGATCACAAAAGTTCTCCTTTTTAATAAGTAACATAATATCATAGATGATACTCGAGGAGAAGTCCCGAGTACTGATTCACATTTGCATGCTAAGTTGCTGAAATTATTATGCTAAACTTTGTCGGCGCCCATGGCCTGAGTCAGGATCTCCACGGCTATATCTAATTCTTCCTTTGTGGTCCATCGTCCAAGGCTGAGGCGGATCGTGCCTTGGGCTTCTTGTGATGACAAGCCAATCGCTTTTAATACGGGACTGGCTTCGAGACTTCCGGTATGGCAAGCCGAGCCTTGGCTGAATCCTAAACGACCGAGTTTCGGTAAGAGCTGTTCAATATTTTTACCAGGAAAAGTCACATTGAGATTGATGGGTGAACGTTCCGTAGGATGACCATTGAGCCGAGCCCCGGGAATATTTTTCTGTATTCCGGTCCATAGATAATTTCTTAACTCAGTGGTGCGAGCCATTTCTTCAGAGATTATTTTTTGGCAAAGCTCTGCGGCGGCACCCAGTCCAACAATGGCAGGGACATTGTGCGTGCCCGAGCGATGTCCAGACTCTTGTCCTCCGCCAAATATCAAAGGAGGCAGAGTCACTTTGGGTTGATTACTTCGCATATATAAAATGCCCGCGCCCTTCGGTCCGTAAAATTTATGAGCGGAAGCTGAAAGAAAATCCACCGGAATCTCATGCATATTCACAGGGATCTTACCCAGAGCTTGAGTCGCATCGCTATGGATATAGATTTTTTTTTCCTTCGCTAGCTTCACAAGATCTTGCATAGGGTTGATGCTACCAATTTCATTATTGACCCAAATAAAGCTCATCAACTTTGTATGGGGCTTTATTGCCTTGGTCACGGCCTCGATATCAAGCTGGCCATATTTATTGGTTTTTACAAAATCGACTTCAACTCCGCGGCGTTGAACTTCCATTAAAGAGTTTCTTATGGAACTGTGTTCAACATCGCTGGCTAAAATGTGAAGGGGGTCGCCTGGATTTTCACTTTGGAATTTATTGACTAAACCGAAAATCACCCAGTTGTTGCTTTCGGTGGCGCCAGAGGTGAAGGTGATTTCAAAAGACTTTGCATCCAAAAGAGCAGCCACTTGGGTGCGGGCTTTCTCGACGCCTTTTTGCGCGGCCCAACCCCATTGATGGGCAAAGCTTGAGGGGTTGCCAAAGTGAGTCTTAAAATAAGGCTCCATGATGGAAAAAACCTGTGGATCCACAGGCGTGGTAGCGTTGTAATCCAAATAAATAGGGCTGGTCATATTCAACATGCTTTCATGATAACCCTTGCTTGCTCTTAGAGGGAAGCTCTATCTAGAATGAGGCATGGCAAAAAAGAAATTACAAAACTTAGTTTTTGCGGAGCACTTTACTGCGGGCGTAAAAGAGGCAGAGACCCTATTTCCTTGGGGACGTCGGGACTGTCTTATCAAAGATCGACGCGGCGGTATTTTTTTTGAAATGAAAAATGTCGAGGCGCCGCAGGGCTGGTCTCAGTTGGCCTTGGATATCGCCGCCAGCAAGTATTTCCGCAAGAAGACGGGAGTCTTTAAGGGCGAACATTCTGTGCAACAAATGGTTCACAGAGTGGTCGCGGCCATTGCCAAAGCGGGAACCCGCCAAGGCGGAATTTTTGCCAATAAAAAACAAACAGATATTTTTATTAAGGAACTCAAATATATTTTGTATTCGCAGCGGGCTGCCTTTAATAGTCCGGTGTGGTTCAACGTGGGATTAGATAGCTACGGGATCGTTTCGAAAAGTGAGCATTTTGCCTGGGACGAAAAATCAAAAGCTTTCAAAAAAATCAATGATGCTTACGAGAGACCTCAATGCTCCGCTTGTTTTATCCAAAGTGTGGATGACTCTTTGGAAAGTATTTTTAATTTAGCCAAGTCAGAAGCGAAACTTTTTAAATATGGTTCCGGTTCTGGAACTAATTTTTCACGCTTGCGCAGCAAGTACGAGCCGCTCTTAAGTGGTGGCGGAACAAGTTCGGGACTTATTTCTTTTCTGGAAGTTTTGGATCGGGGGGCGGGAGCGATTAAATCCGGAGGCACCACTCGCAGAGCTGCCAAAATGGTGTGTGTGGATCTCGATCATCCGGAGATTTTAGATTTTATTGATTGGAAAATGAAAGAAGAAAGAAAAGCTCATGTGCTCATTGCCGCGGGTTATGATGCGGATTTTGAGGGTGAAGCTTATCGCACTGTCGGAGGTCAAAACGCGAACAATTCGGTGCGAGTGCCTCATGTTTTTATGGAATCCTTATTAGAGCATAAAGATTGGGAGCTAAAAGCACGAGTCAGCGGTATGGCCAGGAATAAGGTTCTTAAAACTTTGCCTGCCAAAGAAGTCTGGGATCATATCGTGCATTCCACCTGGGTCTGCGCGGATCCAGGGGTGCAATATCATGATACCATCAATGAATGGCATACTTGCCCCCAAGCCGGAGGGATTCGCGCCAGCAATCCCTGCTCTGAGTATATGTTCTTGGATGACAGCGCGTGCAACTTGGCTTCGCTCAATTTGACGAAGTTTATGACTCCGGAAGGGGACTTTGATGTGGTCAGTTTCATGCACGTGGCACGCATTATGTTTGTCGCTCAAGAAATTCTCGTGGATTACTCCAGTTACCCTACAGAAAAAATTGCCGAAAACAGCCATATGTATCGACCGCTGGGATTAGGCTTTGCCAATTTGGGCAGCTTCTTAATGAGAAAAGGACTTCCTTACCACAGTGACCAAGCTCGGGCGTGGGCCGGCGCGATTGCCAGTCTTATGCACGGCATGGCTTATTGGACCAGCTCCCAAATGGCGGAAACCCGTGGCCCCTTTAAGGGCTATGCAAAAAATAAAAAATCCATGTTGAAGGTGATCGGCAGACACGCCGAAGCCGTGAGTAAAATTCCTTGGACGTTGTTGCCAGATTATTTTAAAGCGACCTGTGAAGAGCTTTGGCAAGATGTCGTGGAAATGGGAACTCAATATGGATTTCGCAATGCTCAAGCGACAGTGATTGCTCCTACCGGCACCATCGGTCTGTTGATGGACTGTGACACCACGGGCATTGAGCCGGATTTTTCTCTGATAAAATATAAAAAATTAGTCGGCGGCGGGGAGGTTGAAATCGTAAACCAGTCCGTGCCCTTCGTCCTGCACCTGTTGAAGTATTCTGAAAAGGAAATTGAAAGCATTCAGGCTTATATCCAAGAACATCGCACGATCGAGGGCGCTCCTTACTTGAAGGCAGAGCATCTCCCTATTTTTGATTGCGCCTCGGCCCAACAAGCGGGCCAACGAACTTTGCCACCGGAAAGTCACATTCTAATGATGGCGGCAGTGCAGCCTTTTATCAGCGGAGCGATATCAAAAACGGTGAACATGCCCGGCTCGGCCAGTGAAAAAGAGATCAGCGAAATTTATCTTCAATCCTGGAAGTTAGGCCTCAAGGCCGTAGCCATTTATCGAGACGGCAGCAAAGCAAGCCAGCCTTTGAATATTAAAAAGGAAGAGGCCAAAGCGGGGTTACCAGTCGGGACGATGAAATGTCCGGAATGTGGCGTGGATACAGTGCTGACCAGTGGCTGCTATCGTTGCCCGAACTGCGGCAGCACCGTGGGTTGCGCGTAATATTAACGTGGTATTATTTTCAGAACTTCTTTAAGCTGTCTCATCGCTTCAAGGGTATGAGACACTTCAGGTATGCGTGGAACGGAGTGTCCCGCATTATAAATTGCGCCCTTCAATGCCAGTTCGCAAGCTTTCTGCGATTCCCTTACTACATCCGCAAAAAGTTTTTCATTCAATAGTGTATCAATGGCTTTTAATCGCCCATGGGCTCTATGAATATAGTCATTTCCTAATTTATGATTGTTCACTGAGAATCTCCATTTTCCAGGTTCATAAAAAGGTGTTCCAATGTAAATTAAATAAGATCCTCAAGTTTCTGTAACCAGAAAATCATCGCGCGCTCAGCAAAGTAGAGCGCCTTGCGCTCAGTTATTTTTGGAATTGTGGAAGGAGCTTCGAGGATTGTTTTGAAGCTCGCCCCTCGATAAGAAATCTCAGCGATGGCACCGGTCGTGCCCCAAGGTCTCAAGATCATTTTTAGTACCTGTGGATCCGCGGAAAAATTATTATGATTGCTAAAACTCCAAGTCGTAGCACCGGTGGCGGAGACGGGGCTTAAGCGATTGAGCACTGCCTGTCCTGAAAGGGAGTCCACGACTTGCAGTTCTTTGACGTGAGTTAATTTTTTGGCGATCAGGCTGGGGACGTCTTCGCCATTGCGAGCGACGGTGACATTGTGGAGAGCTTCATCCAGGCGTTGAATGGCTGGCATAAGTTGTTTCGTTCGCGATTCCAGAAAAGTCACCTTTACTTCGACATAAGGAAGGTGGGCGCGATAACCTTTTTCGATTTCAATACCTCGAAGACAATCTTCAGTGATATGGGCCACGTCGGATTCTCCCAGTCCCAGAGTCTCCCAAGAGTAAGTGATGGATTTATCGAGATCCTTGGTTTTTTCACGAAGAAAACTGTCAAGGCTGGATTTCCAAATCGCCGCAATCTCGTTTGGGGGCCCTGGCAAAACAATCACGTCCTTATTGAATACTCTTAATTGAAAAGCATTGGCCGTGCCCTCTGAATTCGGCAAAATCCTTGCGCCTTTCGGGAAAAAACACTGTTGCCGTTGGGCTTCGCGAACGTTAACACCACGGGATTTGAGTCGTTGATTCACGTGCTCCCACGAGGCTTCGTGAAATTCCAAAGCTAAGCCGGACCACTCAGAAATCAGTTCCCGGGTAAAGTCATCCGTTGTGGGTCCCAGTCCCCCGGTGACAAAAAGGGTGTCGCAACGTTCAGCGCAAAAGCGAAGAGCATCAAGAATCAGTTCTCGGTCATCGGGAACCACGAGATGGCAACGAGTGGGAACACCCAGATCCTTCAAATTTTTAGAAATCCAAGCGGAATTCTTATTAATGATTTGACCAATGGTGAGCTCTGTACCGATGCTTATGATTGCTACTTGCATTCTTTATGTATAGCTCATAACTTATTGCAGCGAAATGGCTTTAGGCTTGCGTTATAAATGAATCACTCGCAAAAAAGATGGTTAGAAAGAACTACTAAACTGTAACAAGAAGGTCACAATGTCTGAGTTAAAAGTGGACGCTCATTGGAAAGAATTCGATCTTTATAATCCGACTCCTGAGCACGCTATGTTGCGTGAAACAATTGCTAATTTCACTAAGGAAGAGATCGAACCCCAAGCCCATGAATACGATCGTAAAGAGCGTTTTAACCTAGATCTTTTTCGTAAGGTCGGAGAGCTCGGTCTTTTAGGGATTACAGTTCCTGAGGCCTTTGGGGGCGCAGGCATGGACGCAACGGCGGCGGTTTTGGTTCATGAAGAAATGTCTGCTTCAGATCCAGGCTTTTGCTTGGCTTACTTGGCGCATTCTATGTTGTGTGTGAATAATATTGCCATGAATGCCAGCGATGCCCAACGCAGGAAGTATTTGCCGCAGCTTTGCTCTGGGGAATGGATTGGCTCTATGTCCATGTCAGAGCCCGCTGTTGGCACCGATGTGATGGGGATGCAAACCGCGGCTGTGAAAAAGGGCGACAAATATATTTTGAATGGTCGTAAAATGTGGATCACCAATGGAACTATTGATGAAAATAAAACCCCTTGTGATTTGACTTTGGTTTATGCCAAGACGGGCGAGAAAAATGGCCGGGCGTTGATTTCTTCTTTTTTGGTGGAAAAATCTTTTAAAGGTTTTCAAGTCGGTCAAAAGATTCAAGACAAATTAGGGATGCGGGGCTCTAACACCGCAGAACTTGTTTTCCAAGATTGCGAAGTGCCGGTTGAGAATTTGATTGGCGCTGAAGGCGACTCCATGATGCATATGATGAAAAATTTGGAGCTGGAACGTCTGACTTTGGCAGCTATGAGCTTGGGGATCGCCCGCCGCTCTGTGGAGATCATGAATCGTTATGCCACTGAGCGCGAAGCTTTCGGGAAGTCCTTGAATTTCTTCGGCCAAGTTCAGCGCTATATCGCCGACAGTTATGCGGAATACAAAGCGGCTCGCACTTATGTGTACGAGACGGCCCGGCGTATGGATTTGACCAAAGAGGGCAATCGCATGGACTCTGATGGCGTGAAACTCGTGGCCACCACCATGGCTAAGAATGTCGCCGATCGCGCGATTCAAGTTTTGGGTGGCTATGGCTATGTGGGTGAGTACGTTGTTGAGCGTTTATGGAGAGATGCAAAGCTTCTGGAAATCGGCGGCGGTACCATTGAGGCCCATCAAAAAAATATCACTCGTGATTTGGCGAAAAATCCGGAAGCTTTATACAAGTAATGGAGTCCTATGTTCCCTCATCCAGAACGCATCTCTGTTGATACGCATTTGTCAGTTCATTATCAACTGATTTTGGAGCACATAGGGCCTCTGCTGACAGCGGAACGCCGTCAAAAAATTGACAGAGTGGTGGCTGGTCGTAACTTTGAGACCGCCGTGGTTCTTGAAGGAATTTACGATCGCGGCAATAGCAGTGCTGTGATGCGAACGGCAGAAGGTTTAGGCTTCGCCAATTTTCATGTGATTGAAACCCAGGAAAAGTTCAAAGAATCCAATCGTGTCACTCAAGGCGCAGATAAATGGGTAGAGACTCAAAAATGGAAACAGAGTAAAGAGTGCATTCAAAGTCTTAAGGACCAAGGCTATCGGATTTGCGTGACCACTCTCGAAGCCAGTAAGCCTTTATCCGAAGTCGATTTCTCCGGAAAAACCGCTTTGGTGCTAGGAAATGAAAAAAATGGGGCCAGCCAGGAAATGATTGCTGCGGCAGACGAACGGATCATCATCCCCATGCCTGGCTTTGTGCAAAGTTTTAATATCTCGGTGGCCGGTGCCTTGTGTTTGTATCACATCATGCAAGATCGGATTCGACGCACCGGTAGCAATGCGGATCTGACCGAAAAAGAACAGGATATCCTTAAGGCTTTGTATTATATGCGAACCCAGGATTCAGCCCAGGATTATCTTAAAGAAATGTTTTCCAGAGGCACCTTGGCCTAATATATCTCATAGGAGGAATCATGCGTGGTGGAATAAAAAAAATTGCCGTGGCGGTCCTATTCACTTTGGGCGGGAGTTTGAACTCTTTTGCCAGGGAGAAGGCCTTCGAACTAAAAATGGAGTTAACCATCAATGGCAAGCATATTTCCTCTCCCCGAATCATCGCCAAGGAAGGCGAGACAGCCATGTTTATGCAAGAGGATCAGACTCAAAAGACTTTCATCGAAGTCGTCGCCACGGAAGATAAAATCGTCAGAGGAAAACATTCTGTTTTAATGAAATTTGTCGTGGGCTCCATCGATCCAGATGGCCAAAAGAAAGTGATTTATAAACCACAGGTTTTGACCCTGGTGGATCACAAAACGGATTTGAGCGTCGTCGAAGACATCGGCTTGTCAGTGACCGCCAGCCGAGTCTCTCTTTAAGTCTTTCGAATAATAATTGATTTCATCAGAGGTTCTTCGTCTGGCAATTCAAAATCCAAGCAAGAGCCAGGGGACGCGAGCAAGGTGAAGTGGAACTGGCTTTTCAACTTTTGAATATTTTTTATAAGATCCGCTTGCGTCCACTTCTCATAATTGGTGCAGAACAGAAGCAGGCCGCCCTTGCCAAGGCAATAGAGACAATTCACCAACAGTTCTTCATAATTTTTACTGATACTAAAAGTTCCGTTTTTGGATCTTCCGAAAGAGGGAGGATCGCAGATAATCATATCAAACTTACGCTTGCGGCGGGCCGTTCCTTTTAAGAACAGTATGCTGTCTTGAACCCAGAATTCATAGAGGGGCTTCGGCACCTCATTGGACATAATGGATTTAAAGTCCAGCTTGGGTTTTTCAGCAAGAGTGTCCGAATGAGGAAGGGGAAGACTATTGAGCTCAAAATTCTTTTTGCTCCACTCAATAAAGTTACTGCTGACATCGACGGTCACGACCTCTTTGGCGCCCCCAAGGGCGGCGTTGACGCTGAAGCCTCCGGTATAGGAGAACAGATTCAGCACAGCTTTATCTTTGCTGTGCTCACGCACCCAACGTCGATTTTCACGTTGATCCAAAAAGAGTCCCGGGGAAAGCCCGGTATCATTGCGGCAATCGTATTTCACTCCATTTTCACAGGCAATCCAACGCAAGCTTTCTTTGCTGGGCCAGAGGATTTGCGCATTGGGATCTTCTCCTCGATTGAGCATTTTACGAACAAAATATTTTTTACCGAGGCGTTTTGCGACTCGCTCAAAACGTTGCAGATCTTTTTCTGCAGGATCATGATCTTTGTACCAATAGAACCAGAGGTAATCGCCGAACAGATCAATACGATAGGAATCAATGTCTTGATGACTCAGGCGGAAGCATTCGTTGGGCTTTGCTTGGAAATTCAAAAGCCACTGGCGCTTTTGGCAGGCCTCTAATATCATCAATTCTTCTTGGTCTATGTTGAGATCTTGCTCAAGTTCTTTCACCCAAACCGGTGCGTCCGCTTGAAAGCTGAACTTTTGAGATTTGTATTCGAAGTTCAGGCTCTCGGCATGCAAGCACAGACGGTAAAATGGACTGCCCCCATGTTCTCTGCAGCCCAGAATAGAAATGCCATTGGCTTGTGCCTGCAGGCGGATTTGATGGGGCTTGCCCGTGGTGGGTTCGGCCAACCACAGGTCGTAGGCTCCCAGACTTTTGAGCTTGGTGAAGGATGTTTTAGCATTAGGAGTCATATTAAGAATATTTACGAACTGTCCCTTGTCTTTTTCAATTCTGGACTCATATTCGAATTGATCTCGGTTGATTTTTTTATCCGTGAGGAAGAGATATTTTTTTTGAATAAGATGTTTTTCAAAGAGCACAGAAAGCTCCGCCGCGCTTTGCTTATTTGTGGCAAACAACATGGCGCCAGAGGTCTCTTTATCAAGGCGGTGGACCACGAAGAGTTCTTGCTGTCTTATTTCAGAAAGAATTTCAACATACCCTTTTTTGCCAATATCTGGAGAATGGGTATTAAAGCCCGAGGGTTTTTGCGTGAAAATGAAATCAGTAGGAGAAGAGCCCATGTCCTTCAGCGTTACATGGATTTGATTGTGGGTCACGGGGAGTTTCAGTAGATTGTATTCACATTTTGGAGGATTTTAAGAAATGAAAGCATTCATAAAATTAATGGCGTTGTTTTTAACTCTTTCGGTTCTTGCGGGTTGTGGAGTTCAGTCGATTCCTCAGGCTAAGAACCAGGTTGAAGCTTCCTTGGCGGAAGTCACTAATCAGTACAAACGTCGAGCTGATTTAGTTCCTAATCTGGTCAATGTGGTGAAAGGTTATGCCAAACACGAAGAGCAAACTTTGACCTCGGTGATTGAAGCACGTGCTAAGGCAACTCAAGTCACACTGGATCCCACCAAGGTCACTCCTGAAAAACTCAGAGAGTACCAGGCCGCGCAAAGTGGTATGTCCCAAGCTTTGGGGAGATTGATGGTTGTGTCAGAGCAATATCCGAACTTAAAGGCGGATAGCCAGTTTAGGGATTTGCAAGCGCAACTCGAAGGCACAGAGAACCGCATCACTGTCGCTCGCCAAAGATATATTCAGGCCGTTCAGGAATTTAATAACTATGTGACGGTTCCCCCCACTAACTGGACGAATTCTCTTTTATATCATTATGACAAAATGCCTCAGTGGGATGTGGCTGAAGATGAAAAAGGCAAAGTAGAAAAACCGCCTCAAGTTAATTTCTAATAAAATGACTTATCGTTTATTTTCTTTTCTCTTGTTGTTTTGCACTGGCATTTGCTCCTTAGCTCGAGCTGATTTTGAAGTGCCACGTTTGACGGGCCCAGTGATGGATGAGGGGGGCGTGATTCGTCCTCAAGATCGCAATGAGCTGGAACAGGTCATTCGGGATTACAACAGCCAAGGCAAAGCGCAGATTCAAATTTTAGTGATCGACTCTTTGCAAGGCCTAGAGATTGAAGAAGCTACCATCAAAATTACTGATAAGTGGAAGCTTGGAACCGAGAAAAAAGACAACGGTATTTTATTTTTAATTGCGCCTAATGAGCGCAAACTTCGCATTGAGGTCGGGCAGGGGCTTGAGGGCACTTTGCCGGACGTCATAGCAAAACGTATCATCTCAGACACTGTTTTGCCTCTGTTTAAGGCCCGCAATCTTTCAGCAGGCATCGTGGTGGGTACTTACCAGATCATCAAATACATCGATCAAGAGTATGCGGATCAACATCTTTCTGAGCCAGCACCTGAATCACCCAAAAGTATTCCGGGCTGGGTGATTTTGGTGATTTTGCTCTTGCTTCTTTTTATTGGACGCTTCTTGCCGGCCTCTTCTTTCCGAGGTGGTGGCTTCAGAGGCGGTGGATGGGGTGGCGGCAGTTTCGGTGGCGGCGGCGGTGGTGGCTGGTCCGGCGGCGGCGGCGGTGGTGGCTGGTCCGGCGGCGGCGGTGGTTTTAGTGGAGGCGGAGCTTCGGGCTCGTGGTAATTTATGAAACAAAGATGGGTTACAAAATATCTCACTGAAAAACAAATCGCGGAAATCAGCCAAGCCGTGCATCAAGCCGAAGGGGGAACGAGCGGAGACATTGTGCCGATGATAGTCCGTCGCAGCTCTGCGGTTCGTCATGTGCCGGTGATCTTGGGCTTGAGTTTTGCGTTGATTTTTTTTGGCATAGAGATTCTGGGTGTGAATGGGTGGTATATAAGTGATTTTTTTCCCTTTCTGATGGGGCACTGGGTTTATCAGATCGGCTTCTTAGCACTCTTGATGGTGTTAGCTTGGGGACTTTCGCATCTTCATCCGGTGCAGAGACTTTTGACCTCTGACGAGGATGAAAAAGAGCAGGTCTGGAGACGGGCTCAATTAGAATTTTTTCTTCATCGCCTGCACCACACTCACAAAAAGACGACGGTCTTGATCTTTGTCTCCGTCATGGAAAGACGGGCCGTGATTTTAGCGGACGAGGCCGTCGCTAAGGTTCTACCTGCAAATACCTGGGAAGAAGTTTTAAAGCCCTTGACGGGATTTTTGCACAAAGGGGAGTGGTCTGCAGGCTTCCAGGACTCTATCCGTCGCAGCGGCGCACTTCTCAAGGCTCATTTTCCTGAGCCTGTGGGAGGTACTCCTGCCAACGAAATAAGCAATAATCTCATCATCAAAGCCTAGAAGTGAATCTCGTGACATTCAGCAGCGGTCTTGCGTCATTAAGCGCTGGAAAAATCTCAACTGCGATGATAAACAATGGTGGTCCTTAATAAATCGAAATGCGGCCGTAGCTCAGCTGGATAGAGTACTTGGCTTCGAACCAAGGTGTCGGGAGTTCGAATCTCTCCGGCCGCACCAAATTGGCAAGTATTCGAACTATAATGACCCAAGAATTGCGATGCGTTACCTGAGTTTAAATCAGGTAACGCATTTTTTTTATCCAAATCGGATTTTACGGCATTTGATGCCGCTGAGGCCTTTCTATTCTGATTTTCACCCTGACCGTGCTTAATTAAAATATCTTCACATAGGATTCGCCGACCTTCCGATTACTCACTCGCGACAAAATTAATCGCATCAACTCCTGTTTAATTCATAAATCACTTTTCAAGGCCAAGGATCACACAAGTCCATGCTCCTGACGAAATTTACTCACCAGTTGGCCTTTATCGGCTTAGTTGTTGCAATTTCTCATTTTCATGAAGTGTTCTCGCTTTGGACCGAATTGGATGCTTAAGATTTTGACGGTGCTGTGCCTTTCTGGGGCTCTATCCTGCTTTGCCTCAGCAAATATGTGTGCCCAGCTCTTTTCTCCATTATCTTTCACTCCAAGTCACTTTGCTTCGTCCACGTTCGGACTCGTACATGCTGAACGTCCCGGGCAGGCCCGATATTCGCAATGGTCCGCAGACACCGCTAATGAGGTGCTCCTTGCCATCGCTGCAGGAAAGCCCGCAAAGGAACTTTTCGAAATCGGAGTTCGAGCCCGGCAGGAGTTCGCTCGCAAATTCGAAAACGTGGATAAATCTGAAGAAGACTTTGGGGCCTCCAGGGTGACGAGAAGCCGCAACATCGTGGGCGAAGATATGATTGGCCTCAGTTCCTTGACCTTGGATCGAAGAAGAGGTCAAGCTTTGCCAGCCCACTTCGACGCTTGGCCTAATCCCTGGTGGGCCAATATTGCGAGAACAGAAAGCCGCACCCAACTCGCTGACTCAATTCTGATACACCTGGTGGAAACTCAACGCCTGAGCACGACGGATTACAATCTTCTGATCTGGGATCGTTTTTACCAGACTTCAACTGGTGAAGTCTTAAAATCCTCAAGCACGAAGATTCAACGCGCTTTTCCTGAGCAGCAGGATAGTCCCTATTTTGTGAGCACGCTCAATGCACCAAAACCGGAGATTGAACTCCTCATGACTGACGTCTATCGCCGGATTCAACTGGCTTTAAAAGCACCGACCAAAAAGGAAGCGCGCGAAAATCTGAGTCATGCGATGTACGGTTTTTTCAATGCCATGCCTTACTACCGCGGATCAGCTGCAATTGGTCGGATCGTTTTCACCGTGCTCTTTTCATCAATTGAGGAACGACCGATGATTATTGATCCGGAATGCGATGTAAAAGCCCTCGTTCAAAGCCAATTCGAATTCCTGACAAATATTCAATCCATCGTCCGCACTGGGAAGTAAGATGCACTCGTCCTCTGTTCGGCATTTCTCTTAAAAAATCCATGAGCGGTTCTTAAAAAGAAATGAATTCCGACAATCATTTATGAGTAGGGGACACCTGGAAGAAGATCTGTCATGTGCGAGTTGTCTGAGTCATGAAATTCGTCCAAGCAGTGTAGTAAGTTGTTCGCATCCATATATTTGAGCCGCAACTTTAAAGATCACTGAGTTACCATTCTTAAGGCCTATCATTTTAATGCCTTCTGGAAGTTGTGGATTCTTTAAAATCAAGACAAATTCATACGTGGAATTTCCTTGGTGGCAGCGAATTATATCAGGTAGTGACTGATCTTGCTACTTTTATACTTCTGGATAAACTGATAGACCGAGTCGTGCGATACGCCGAAGCTCTTTGAGGCTTCACGATAGGTCATGCCATCAGCATGTACTTCTGAGAATGCTTTGGTTGCCTTCCCGGGGGTCTTTTTTCTTTTATTCTTGGGGGTGCAAATACTTCCATCTTTCGGTCCATTTCTGCGAAAGCTTCTATCAAAGCTTCGCGGATAGGCCAAATCATTCTTGCTCATTAACTATTTAAGCCGCTGTCTGACCGGTGGGGCTCACCCCAAGTCTGTAGAAAAGAAGAATCTAATGCCCAATAACTTTGCGACCAATCAAACCCTTTTTAACATTTCATTGTTGACCTATCATCAACAATATCAAAAGATTGCCAAGAGGTTTGCATGAAAAGATTTTTGATTTTCTCCTTAGTTTTCTCCTTAGTTTTGTCCTTTGGAACGGCCTTATATGCGCAGGATCTGTTAAATAGCATACAAGCTCCTGAAGAAATGACTCTTCTAAGTACTTCAAAAACAGAGACGTTGAATCTAGGGATCTCCCTATCATCGCAAAGTAATTCTAAAATTCTTAAGAAGGTATGGAAAACAGCCTCAGAGAAGGCTTGCAGCGCTGAGATGCAAAAATCATTTTCAGAGGAAGCTCGCCTTAAGCTGGAGCGACAATTAAAATCAGAAGATATTATCGATGATCTCGCGGCAGTTTTGAATCCTTTTTTATTTTCTTTAGGCATGTCCCATACCGAGTTTATGACTGCCACCAGCGAGAGCTATTATTTTTTTAAAAGCTATGAAGCACTTCTTCATCCCGAGCAAAGACCTGCGCCTCATATATTAAATCCTGGTGTTCAGGTCGGCAAAGATAAAGACGGATACTACGCGAGAGAAGTCTTAACAGGCTTTCCGGCAGACCTTGCCGGATTAAAAAAAAAGGACCGCCTAGTTTCCTTGGATGGCCAGGCTTTTTCAGGAACCTGGGGTAGTTCTCCAAAAGTGGCTTTAGTGACGGTACAACATTTGGGTCAGCTTTCGAATTTGCCTATAGAAATTAAATCCCTCGACTGGAATCAGTCTTTTCAAGATGCCACCAAAAGCAGTGTCCAGATTTTCACTGGGAAAAACGGAAAGAAAATTGGTTACATTCACTTATGGACCGGCGTACACCCCCAGAGTGCTCGCTTTTTAAAAGACTCTGTTCTCAATCTAAAACGACAAAAAATTTCAAGTATAATTTTAGATCTACGCGGAGGATATGGCGGCGCTTGGTGGGAGCACTTGGAGGCATTCTATCCAGACTCCAGCACTTACATGCAACTAGAGGTCATGGCGACGGACGGAGAAACTGAAATTCTGAAAAGCCCCTTTAAAAAGAATAAGAACTATTTTTCGGGGCCTATGGCGGTATTGATCAATGAAGGGGTTCGCTCTGGTAAAGAAGCCTTGGCCCATCAATTTAAAAAGACAAAAAGAGCCTATCTCATTGGTGAAAAAACCCCGGGGTATTTTTCAACAGGACAGTATTTTTACGTGAACGAGCCTGTTGATTACGCTCTTTACCTCTGCGTATATCAACTTAAGCTAGATGGAAAAATTCTTGAGGGCATAGGCATCGAACCAGATGAGGATGTGATTTACAAACCGAGTGGCCCTTTTGGAGACTCTCAATTAGAAGCCGCTGTGGATTATCTATCCAAATAGCATGATTTTAACCCCTTAGATAGTGCTCGTGACCTAAATCAATAGCATATGAATCCTGATTGCTTAAAGTTTGGCAGTCGTCAGCAAGGCACGGGATTCGAGTGCCCTATGAATAAAATCTAGATTTGCTGATGTAGGATTAGGCAAACATGTCCATGTTTTTTACAGCTATAAACAAAAATGAGCTAATTCCAATCCCTGCCTTGTTAGCAAGACCGGGCGTGAGGTACTCGCTTGGCTTAATCTTGGCATACCCCTTGCTCTAAAGAGAATAAGCCTACTATTGCAGTTAAAAGGATGTCGTGTGAAAGTCTTGTATAAGAAAAGCTTTATATCCTTAATTTTGTTGATGCCGGTTTTTCCCATCCTGACTTTGGCTCATTCAGGCATTTCTCAACTTAAAGAAGGTGACGTCCTTGAATTGCAAAAACGTGGCCGAAATGCGAGAGTAAGCCCGAATTTTTCCAAGCATAATAAATCAAACTTAGCATTTGGCTCAGACTCCCGTTTAGGACCAGGAACTTTGGTTCGCTATACGGGTAAATATGAGGGGACCAAACAGGGTAACTTTGGTATTCAGGTGGAGATATTGCCTCAGGAAGGGAAACCCTTTGATGAAAGGCATCGAGGCAAGCTGGTTTGGATCTACTATAGAAATCACGAGCGAAGTATCGTTGAAAAACCTGGCGAAGTAGCGACAGGGCCAATTAATCCAGCAGACATCACTGAGGAAAAAAATCTTATCCGCCCAGATGAATCACCTGAGGATTTTTCCGAAAAAAATTCTGTAGCTCAAACCGAAGACAACGAAGTCCCTGAAGTGATACAGGAGGCTCAGAATACTCTAGATAAAATTGGCAAGATAAATTCGGGGTTAAGCTGCACCAATAGTACATGCCGCGAAGAGGATAACGATTCCGCTCGTCCGCTTCAAGCCACCGATGCTCTTTTAAATTATGAATTAGGGGAGGCTCTCACTTCCTCTTGGGCCCAAGAGGAAGTATTAAAGGCTGGGATTCCTTCGACACCTTTGTTGCGGGCTTTACATTTCTATAATGCGAATAAAGATTTGAGGAATCTACAGAGAAATTATTTGGTGGTGGCAGATTTAACCCAAGCTTCAAATAAAAAGCGTATGTATAAAATTGACCTGAGGAGTGGCAAAGTTTCAAAATACACCACAAGCCATGGCAGAGGCTATGGCAATGCCTATTATTGCGCGAATACTTTTGGAAATAGAAGGGACAGTAACCTTTCATCGGGAGGAGGCTATGTCACCGGCCCATCCCGCTCTTTTCGTGGCTCCAAAGCACTGAATTTGCATGGAGTGGAGGTGGGTAAGAATGATCGAGCTTTTTCAAGAGGAGTCCTTTTACATAGGGCCTCCTATGTCAATGACCATCAGGCGGGCCGAACTTGGGGATGTTTATCCATTGCCGATAAATATTCTAAGGAATTTATTAGTAGCCTAGAGGGTCATGGTTCTAATAGTGGTTTTATTGGTCAGGGCTCCGCGATATATGTCTATCCTGATCGCGATGATATTCTTAATAAAAATTCTTATTGGGACCCCTCCTGTCGGGCTAATTTAAATGCCCAAGGCGACCGATATAAGCCGCGTTGGATACCTTAGACTCAGCTATAATTTCTCTCTTTCTCATTAGCCTGACGGCTCTCCGTTTTATAGAAGGGTCTTAAATTTTCTACTAGACGAAGATACGGCTATCATAAGTCGCGAAGGCGCTTATTATTCATTTTGAAACTCGTAGCGCGACTTTACTTCTGTTTGAGTACAACCAGAAGTCCAATGA
>DATBTE010000327.1:0-1930 GCA_036559425.1 Pseudobdellovibrionaceae bacterium
CAGTCTGATTTCAGGATCAATCGTAAAAAAATTCTGAGCTTTGTTTTCACCCTGCAAAACCCAATAGGCATATTTTTTTGGTATCTGCTTTAGTTCCCCAATTGGGTATACGCCACCTTTGGCTTTTTCAATCGACAGCCCATCAATATCCGTGCCCCAAATCTTATACTCTAGCTGGGGAAATTCTGATTTCAAACTTTGAAAAACCAATCCGATGGAATACGCTTCTTGACCGCTTGAAGCCGCCGCAGACCAGATCTTAAAAGAACTCTGGCCCGCTTGAAGGCGCTCTCGGACCTTTTCTTCAAGAATTGAAAAATGTTCTATCTCTCGGAACCAGCTCGTGGTGTGAATAGTGACGGAAGCCAAGAACTTTGAAAACTCGCCCGGGTCTTTGCCGATCAAATCAAGGTATTCTTCAAAAGTTTTCCCTGCTTCCCTCATCAAATTCTCGACATTGGAGACGAAAATTTTTTTTTGGCTGAAACCCTGTTGATGTCCACCGGTGACCTTCTCGATCAACTGGTACAAGATTGTTTGCTGATAATTTGTAAGCTTATTCATTAAACTCACCTATTTCCCGCCGTTGATCTTATTGATCATCTCAGCGCGTATCGCTGACAAATCTCCAACGAAGCACGCCGCCCCTAATTCAAGCGCTTTTTTTGGCATGCCAAAAACAACACTCGACTTTTCATCTTGAACCAAAGTGAAAGAACGATTCGTCTCTGCGAGATTGAATAGACCCTCCGCTCCATCTTTTCCCATCCCGGTTAAGAGAATAGAAAGGCTATCCACCGGCAATTTCGCCGCTGAGTTAAACAAGACATCCACACTGGGCCTATGTCCATTGACTTTCGGTTCATTGGATTTCAACAAAAATAATTTTTCCTGTTTTTCCTTCAATATTAAATGATAGTCTCCTGTAGCAGTATACAAGGAATTGGGCTGCAATACTTGCCCCTCTTCGATCTCACTAAAATTTAAACCCGATAGTTGGGCCAAGCGACTGGCAAAAGCACGGGAAAACTCCGGGCTAATATGCTGAACCACCACTATGGGGGGACAAGGCTTAGGAAAGCCCTGCAGGACCTTAACCAGGGCTTCCGGACCACCAGTACTGGCACCCAACAACAGAATACGTGGTGAATGCCTTTTGTTCACGAATGGACGAAAGGTATGCCCTTGTAAAAGGTAAGTGTCCCGGGTTTCCGTCAATGACTTCAACAACTCAACAATTTTCTCAGGCTCACTCTGCAGCCTGGATTTTACAATATAATCTTGCGCTCCCGCTTCCAAAGCACCGAAGACTTTTTCGGCTTCACTGGGCGAAGAATCACTGACTATCACAACCGGTGTCTTCAATCCCGCCTTACGGTGCCTTGTTAACCAAGAATGACCATTTTCCCCGGGCATATTTAAATCTAGAGTGATCAAATCGTATTTATTGTTATCGAGGGCTATATCCGCAGCAACGGCGGAGTCGCTCTCATCAATGAGGAAGTCAGCCGTTAAAATTTTACTGATCACTTTACGTATAGTCGTCGAATCATCAACAATCAAAATTCTTTTTCGACGCTGCGATATGGATTCAGCTTTCGTCTTAACTTCTTTTTTATAGGAGGATCTCCCGATGGAAACAATATCTCGATTGGAGGGAAAAGAATCGCTGTGCCCAAAGATTAGAATGCCACTATTAAGAACCTTATTCACTATTCCGTGAACAATAGCTTCTTGCACCTTGCGTTCAAAATAGATCAATACATTACGGCAAAAAACCAAATCATAGCCATCTAAGGGAGTTTTATAGGGAGTCTCCGCCAAATTATTTTGAAAAAATTTAACTCTTTTTCTAATTTCTGGATCAAAAGTCATTAAACCTTTCACCGATCCTGAACCTAGAAAAACAAATTTCCGTAATTCTTGAGGG
>DATBTE010000328.1:0-1812 GCA_036559425.1 Pseudobdellovibrionaceae bacterium
TTGAAAGTTCAACAACATTTCAACAAAGGTAGAGCGGCAGTTTTTGTTCAACGCATCACCCGAAGTATAAAAACAGTATTTGGAGGACGATTGAAGGGATGGATTTGAAGCAAGGAGATCTTGAGAACATCATCCTGAATGCCCTGTGGGATTTAGAGGGAGAAGGCAGCGACAAGATTTTTGTAGGAGATATTCAGGAAAGAATTAAATCGGCCAACAAAAAATGGGCTTACACCACCGTCAAAACCGTCCTGGATCGTCTTGTGGACAAGGAAATTGCCGTGCGTGAAAAAGACGGCAAGAAATACCTCTACCGCTCGATGGTTGACCGCGACGAGGCCGGTGTTCTGGCCCTCAAAAAGGTTGTTCGCCAGTATTTCAAGAATGACGTGAATGAACTGGTGTCGTGCCTGAACCGTTTGCAAACCCCCTCCAAGATTATTACCGAGCGCAAGAATGCTGCCCGGCAACTGGAAAATACTCGCCGGGAAATTGCCGGTCGTTCTTAACCCCCCCAAGCTAATCCGGTTTGTTTGTATACGAGCGTTCAAGTGGCTTTAGTCAGGGCTTGTCTTTAGCACTGCTGATATCATTCATATTGAAACTTGTGACGTCTAAGGCTGGCTCAGTCTGGCTTTGGGGTGTTGTAAGTTTTCAATTTTTGGCTTACGCTTCTTAACATAAATTCCGGTATACATTTGGTTGATTAGTTGAGAGAGACAAAAGGGGTATTTTCCATGCAAATTATGTTCCAGGCATGCTCCAAAACGCGCTTCGGGTCTGATGAATGGCGTCGCGACGGATTTCCGAACGAGGCTGAGCACGGCAGATATAAAAACTGGGCTGCCCAGAAGGGGTTGAACAAATACGGCGACCCCAAGGATATGGTTTATATGGGAGGGGACCCGCTGTTCTATTCCCGCATGTCCCTGTACCAGTACGCCAGCACAAACCACCCGCAAAAACCCTGGAATGAAAAAGCAAAATAGATAGAGACAGTATTGAATTGAGAAGACCGCCCTTGCAAGGCGGTCTTTTTTTGTCTGTTTCGTTGGAAGCTTAGTCTTCAGGATAATTGGTGCTGTCGGCTTCCAGCAAGGTGGATGGCGGTTCCACGGCATCGGCAGGTTCGGAGTATGATGCGGAAGCATACGCGACCTCGCGGCCCCGTTCGGTCAGCTTCAGAGAATGGTGGAAGAGGTAGCCGTTTTTGGGAACTACCCGGGTGCCTACCGTGATAAGGCCCGCCTCTACCAGTGGGGCCAGCTTCGATTGTACATTCCAGGGATAGTAAGTATTACTTTCACTGCTCAGAGCTTTTCCCACCTTGCATTCGCAGGTTTTACCCATTTCATCGATTAATTTCAGCACTTCCCGGCCGGTCACTTCGGTTTCACCCACGGTGAAAAAGGCCTCATCCAGGACCAAATTAGCCCTTTCGAAGATGGCCCGCTCCGCTTCTTCCTGCACTTTTTTTCGGGCGATATTGACCTTGTCGGTCACTGCCCCTGAAAAGAGGATACTTTGTTGTGTAACCTTCCTGGCCAGGAATGGCTGGACAGAGGCTGTTGAAGGTGCTGGATAAATACCTGTCATTTCAGAACTCCTGTTGAACATTTCATAAAATTTATTGGCCGGGATAATTGGTGGTATCGCCATCAAGCGGCTTTAACAAGGGGACCTCCGGCGGAGGGGGCTCCCAGGTTGAAGCCTCTGGTCTGGCGTTGGCTTCTTTTCGGCCCTTTTCGGTGAGTGAGACGGTTTGGTGCATGAAAAACAGTCCCTTGAGCCCGTCCATGAAACCCCACCGGA
>DATBTE010000329.1:0-12809 GCA_036559425.1 Pseudobdellovibrionaceae bacterium
GTCCATTAGTAAAATGGATTCAACTAACATTTTACCAATTTCTTGATTCAATGAGTCGATAGACTTCTTTCCCCAACTGATTGTTTGGGCAACTTTCAACGCGAAATTGTCTTCGCCCAATAATTCTTGGAAATGACTTGCAGATGCTTTTCTTTGCTTGGTATTTATTTTCATGAGGGAAGCCTCTCTTTCTTTTTAAGCAGTGGAAATTATTCCACGAAAGGTTGGCTCCCTCAACTTTCAACTAGATTTGAGATTTCTCCTTCAGTCTTCTAGTAATAAATTTCACAGTACCATTGTAACTCAAACTCAAAATATTTCGACTGTTTTAGAGATAATGTATGGGGATTTCCGACAACTTTACGGAACAGGGCCTGTTCAACCGGGCTATTTTGATGGCTTAGTGAGTGTTGGCAATATGGTCAGAGATAATGCCAATTCGTATTCAACCTATTCAAATGAACTGAATGACCAGCTTACTAAGTTAATTATTGATTTAGGCTCTTGCTATTCAACTAAGTTTACTGCGGCGAAATAAGTTAAAAGACGGTTCATTTTTTATTAAAACATTATCATAGAGGACATATATGAGGAAAATATTTTCAATTATTTTGCTAACGTCCACCCTTTCATCTGCAACTTTTGCAAGCGATTTATTTGCTCATCAATGCGCTCATAAAGCGGTGCAGGCTGCCTTAGCTATTGCTAAGATTAATGGAGTGAAAGGTGGTCTTATGCTGCCATCCAAAGTGTTAAAAACAAAACTTTTGGCGGCTTCCGAAGATTACTTATCAGTTGCCATGTTTTACGTGGGAAACAAAAAAGGCGATGCCAGTTTTAGTTATAAGGTGGAAATTGGTGACGCCTCTGAACTTGGCGGAAGTTCTTGTGAAGTTATGGCAGTTTTTATACCACAACCGTAATTAAAAATTGTTTGAGAGAGAATCGTGGACTTATAGACATCGTGAGCGGCTACAGTTTTCCGACGCTTTGTGTAGTTTCTAGACGCCCTTTGATCTTCAAATAGAAATAAACCCGATTTCGGAGTGGCATCAATGTCGCAAATTGATTTTTCCGTACTAGTTAATTGCTACGGGCCTTATTAAAGAAAGCGGAGTTCTGTTATGCGTGGGAATTTTCAAAAAACAATAAGCATCTCTAAAATCCCTGGTGAGCGTAGGTCTTGCCATATTTTCCCTTCAGGCCCCTGCGGCTGTGGAGTCCGTAGCGCTGGACTACGTTGCTTTAGACAATTCTGTGGATTGCCATCGGACTTTTTTTAGAAGCTCCCAACATTTTAAAGGGACTATTTTTGCCGTGCCGCGGGTCCTGCAGGGGAATGGTGTTTATGCCGCTACTGGCTTGGAATCCACTCGCATTTTTAATATCCTGCCTTCGAAAAATCCGGGGTTCTATGATCTGACGGTTTATTTATATTTTCCTGCCAACGACGAGTCCGCCAGAGGCTCTAAAGCCAGTCTGTTTAAAAAGGATAATGAGGCCTGTAACTGGGATGAGGCTATTGCTGCCATTAATAAAAATATTGCCGATCCCAAAGACTGGGTTAAGGTCGCTTCCAATATTCCTTTAACCGCAATTGAGATGAAAATTCCTGGTTTCGCACGGGCCGGTCGTGTGGGAACTTTTAGTTCCATCGAAGAACCAAGCATTCTTGAGTATTATGGGAAGTCCATTTCTGTGCATTTTGAAATCACCGAGTTGGAGCGACAGCTTTTCGAGTCCCAGGTGGTTTCTTATGGTGGGATTGATGCGTCCATTAAAATGTATTTCCGGGCTCGAAGCCGCACGGGTTCGGTGAATGCCAAAATCGATACGGAAGGGTTAGTGAGTAATTTTTCCGCTGAAGCAAAAGCAAAAGGCATGAAATATGTCGGTGAAGCCAATCTGGCGGCTCTGTTAACAAGTGCTGTTCAGAAAACCTCGATCGAAATCCATGGCGAAGAGGGCTCTTCGAGCGAAAGTCTCGGAAAAGTCACACTGCAGATTATAGAAAAGGTGTTTAAAGAGGTGAGTCTCTTGCCGGTGGATACAGCGGCAAAAAAGACCGCGTCCGCGAAAGATCCTTCCAGCGTTGTGGATGTCTCCGCTGTGATGGATATTCTGAAAAAGCGTCTGAGCGGGACGATCAGCTTTGAAATGTTCTCGGCCTCCGAAGTCGCGTCGGCACAAAGGGAGGTGAATCTGCAAACGGAACGTTTGAAGGATCCAAATTTAAATGAAGTTACGGTGAAAGCACAGTACTTGGACCCTTCAAGCGGAGTTTCCTTAAATGCTGGAGAGACCATCACGATTGTTCCCGCTTATTGGTACATCGAAAAATTTGAATATCGTGAGAAAAAAGTTTATCTCTCTGAAACTGATTTAAAGGATCTGAGGCTCGATGAACACTTTTCAGATCTAACAGATGAGCGAATGCATATCGCCAATAGAACAATTAATAATAACTCAGTTGCCATCGGTTCATGGTATCCTTTGCTTTTTGGTGATAAGGTTCAATTGCCCTATAGATTTCGTTGGCTGAGAGTCCTCAGAGAGGCCAGCAACTCCAGAATATCTTCAAATGAAATTCCCACCACCTATGAAGCACTTAAGGAACTGCCAGTGTTTCTCAGCTTCTCGAAGTTGGGTGATAGAAAGTTCACTCGTCTTTCGAACCTGATGGGGGATAATGAATTCTGGAATGCAGTTTATGACACCCAAACCGGCAGAATCATTTTAACGGCCAAGATTGATTTAGGAACGATTCGCTTCCGCGAAAGAATTCGTGGCAAAGAGAATATAGAAGTGGGTTCCACTCCGGTGATTTTGGATGAGGTTTTCGAAATTATGCATTCTCCTTTTGGCAGAAAGTCCACGCGGGATTATCATATGATTAAATCAGATGCAAAACCGATGATTAAGCAGAAGGCGATCGTATTTAATGTCAGCCGACCCATGAAACTGGCGGGTAAAGAACTTGAATATGTAAAGGCGCTTCGAAAAGCAAATTCGACTCCTTTGATAGAGGAGTCGTCACCGGAATAAAATTACTTCATAAAAGGGGAATCAGCGCCATCACTTCGCGGACTTCTTTAGTTGTTTGTTGCGCGCATTCGCGGGCCTTTACGCTGCCCTTCATACAGATGCTCATCACTTCAGCGGGGTCTTGCTCATAGTCTTGGCGGCGTTTTCTGATGGGGGCAATCAAGTCTTCGAGCACGTCCGTGAGTCTCTGCTTGAGGCTCCCATCCCCTAACCCGCCACGTCGATAGTGAGCTTTGAGCTCTTCCAATTCAGTTTTATTCGGATCAAAAATATCCAGAAAGCTAAATACCACATTGCCTTCGACTTGGCCCGGATCGCTGATGCGCAGATGGTTCGAGTCCGTATACATTTTCTGCACCTTGGCTTTGATGATATCTGCGGAGTCACTCAATAGAATCGCATTGCCTGCGGACTTGCTCATCTTCGCTTTTCCATCGATGCCGAGGAGTCTGCCGGTGGAACCGATAAGGGGTTTGACTTCTTTAAGGCAGTTTGTCTTATAAAGATGATTAAAGCGTCGCGCGATTTCATTGGTCTGTTCAATCATGGGATTTTGATCTTCGCCGACGGGCACTAGATCGGTTTTGAAAGCCAGAATATCGGCGGCTTGACTGACTGGATACACGAAGAATCCCGCAGGCAGGCTTTCTGCGAAATTTTTCTGTTTGATCTCTTCTTTGACTGTGGGATTTCTCATCAGTCGTGAGACTGTCACTAGATTCATAAAGTGCATGGTCAATTCATAAAGTTCAGGGATTTGTGACTGAATAAAGAAGGTACTTTTGTTCGGATCCAATCCCACAGCGAGATAATCCAAAGCGACTTGCAAAATGTTATCGCGGATCTTTTGAGGATTGTCGAAATTGTCAGTAAGCGCTTGAGAATCCGCGATAATAAGGTATTGCTGATAAGTATCTTGAAGCTTCACTCGATTCACCAGAGAGCCCACATAGTGGCCTAGGTGCAAGGGACCTGTGGGGCGATCGCCGGTCAAAATAACGGGTTTCTTTGAAAGTTCTTCGCTCATATCTGAGGCTTCCTCGATTTTCTAAAAATAATGTATAATAATGCATAGGTAAATTTATGCCAAATTATTGACTCCAGCGACCTGGACTATACACTGGCCTTTCTTATAAGGGAAAATCATGTCAATTGTTACAGAGTTATCCGACATTAAAAGAAAATTAACGGACCTTGAGAAGTTTGGGAACGAGCTTCGGGGGTATCTTTGACCTAGATAAAAAGCAAAAGCGCTTGGCGGAGCTCGCCATGGCGGTTGAGAATCCTGCGATCTGGGAAAAGCCTGCAGAAATGCAAAAATTAAATAAAGAGAAAACTTTGCTTGAAAAAGCCGTGGGGGAATGGACCTCTTATAGTCGTCGTTTGGAAGACGCAAAGGTTCTTTTGGAAATGGCGGTTGAAGGCCACGATGAGGCTTCCTTTAGTGAAGTGAAAACGGAAACTCTGGCTATTGAAAAAATCGGACAGGTGCTTGAGCTCAGCCGTTTGCTTAATGGGGAAATGGATTCCAATAGCACTTATTTGTCTATCAACTCCGGGGCCGGCGGAACCGAGTCCTGTGACTGGGCCGAGATGTTAATGAGGATGTACACCCGCTACGCGGAACATCATGGGTATCGTGTTGAAATTTTAGATATCACCGAAGGGGAAGGTGCGGGAATAAAATCCTGCACGCTTTTAATTGAAGGGCCTTATGCCTATGGCTATCTGAAGGCCGAATCTGGAGTTCATCGTTTGGTCAGAATTTCTCCTTTTGACTCTAATGCTCGCAGACACACTTCTTTTGCCTCTGTGTTTGCATGGCCGGAAGTGGACGAGGATATCAATATCGAAGTTCGCCCCGAAGACTTGAGAGTGGAAACCTTTAGATCCAGCGGTGCTGGTGGACAGCACGTTAATAAAACGGACTCCGCTGTTCGGATGTACCATTTGCCGTCAGGGATTGTGGTCTCTTGCCAAGTGCAACGCAGTCAGATTCAGAATCGTGAGAAAGCCCTCAAAATGTTGAAGGCCGCTCTCTATGAAAAAGAAGTTGAAAAACGCAATGCCGAAAAAGATGCCATGAACTCAGTGAAAAAAGCCAATGAGTGGGGTTCACAGATTCGTTCCTATGTGATGCACCCTTATCAGTTGGTGAAAGACCATAGAACAGATTTTGAAACCAACCAAGTTGAGGATATTATGAACGGCGAGTTGGATAATTTTATTATGGCTTATTTAAAATCTAACTTTAGCCAAGCAGTGAATTCATAGATGAAACAACTTTTTTGGATCGCGTATCGCTTGCTCTTCTCAAAACGAACCCTGTTTGGGGGTTCGGCCGTGCTTTCCCTGATCGGATTGATTCTGGGGGTGGGGGCTTTGGTGGCCTCCATGGCGGTGATGAGTGGGTTCGAATCCACTTTACGCTCAGCTATGGCTGATGTGACAGGTCATGTGCAACTGGTGAAGCGCGGGACTTTCCAAGAGCCCTGGCAGGAACTTGAAGCGCGTATTCGTAAGCAAGAACCTTCGTTGGTTTCTTCCGTTCGTTTTCTCCGTACGGAGGCCGTGCTTGCTCACCAAGGGGTTATTCAAGGTGTGATGATTCAAGGGATTGATGAGGAGCGCGCTGGCGATGTACTTAACTTTTCCTCTCGTTTGGTGGACGGAAGTCTTGAGCTTAAAGGCGGCACTGATGAAAAGTCTCCGGCCTTGATTGGCAAGCGCATCGCTCAACGGATGCGGCTCAAAGTAGGTGATACTTTTCGCGTGGTCATGCCAATTCCTGATCCTATTGATCCGGGGCATTTTCAAAGAAGAATTGCTGAGTTTCAGGTGCGCGGAATTTTGGATATGGGAAAGACTGAGTGGAATGAGCGTATGATCATTTCCACTTTGGCCACCGCTCAAAAGTTGGTGCAAATCGGGGATCGTTACAGCGGTTTGCTGCTGAAATTCCAAGATATCAATTATGCGAGAACCGCGGCTTTTAATCTGAGCCAGTCCTTAGGGCCCCATTATTGGGTGAGTGATTGGCGGGATCTGAATGAAAATCTTTTTGAAGCCGTAAAAATTGAACGGGTGGTGATTTTCTTCGTGGTGCTTATCATCGTCGTGGTGGCGGCGTTTAATGTCTCAAGCACTCTTTTTGTAAATGTGGTGCAGCGCTATGCGGATATTGCGATTCTCAAAGCTCTAGGACTTCCGCAAAAAAGCATTTTAAAAATGTTTAGTCTGCAAGGGATTTTGATGGGGGCGGTGGGGCTCGCTTTTGGAACTGTCTTTGGTTTATTGTTATGTGTGGGATTTACGCTCTTACAAAATACCATGGGACTTCTGTCGGGATCTGTTTATCGCATTGATGCGATTCAAGTGGAAGTTCGTTTTGTAGATTGGATTTTTATCGCTCTTGCCACCATGCTTATATGTTTTGTGGCAACTTTGGCGCCAGCATTGCGTGGCTCTAAACTCAGCCCTGTGGAAGGATTGAAATATGGTTAGTCCAGCACCTGCTTTGATTAGGGCAGATTCCATCGTAAAAGCTTATCCTCAAGGGGATGGGGGAGAATTACAAATTCTTCGCGGCTTGTCTTTGGATATTAGCCATGGGGAAGCTATTTGTATTTTAGGAGCCTCAGGAGCGGGAAAAAGCACTTTTCTGCAGATTCTGGGGACTTTAGATCGCCCTCAAAGCGGACAACTTTTTTTTCATGAACGCAATTTGCTTGAGATGAATGATGAAGATTTAGCCCTGTTCCGCAATGAAAAAATGGGCTTTGTGTTCCAATTCCATCATTTGCTGGCGGAGTTTACGGCTCTGGAAAACGTCATGATTCCGTGTCGTATTGCGGGTCAATCCGTTCGCGACGCCCGTGATAAAGCCACCCAGTTGCTTTATCAAATAGGGCTGGGCTCCAGGACGGATCATTACCCTTCCCAGTTGAGTGGCGGTGAGCTGCAACGGGTCGCTATTGCCAGAGCTCTGGTCCGTCATCCCCAGATCCTTTTCGCCGATGAGCCCACTGGAAACCTGGACATGCAAAACAGTCAGCGCATCCAAGATCTCTTTTTCGAGCTTAAAGACCGTTTAGGCTTGGCCTTGGTGGTGGTGACCCATGACTTGGCCTTTGCCCAAAAGTTCCCAAAAATTCTCCGCATGAAAGATGGCCAGTGGGTCTAATGTTTGACAAGACATAGGTCTTGGGCTAGGCTTTCCTTTTATTTTTGTAAGTATTTAAAATTATTACGAATTTTACTGAAATTCTTCATGAAGGAAAAGCTATTTTGCGATCAAGATGGATACTCCAAAAATTAATTTTAGTTTTAATTTTTTTCATGAGCCCGAATCTGTTGTTGGCTCAACCTGCAAAACGGCCCTCAGCAAGAGCTAAAAAGTCTGCGCCGACGGCGGCGAAGCCTGCAGCGGCTTTGACTCCAGAGAGGGTGGTCAAAAGCGTTGATGTGAGTGGAATGAAAAAACTTGAAAAAGACGCCATCATCAACCGCATTGTCAGCAAGCCTGGCGAAGCCTACAGCGATGAAAAACTACGGGAAGACGTAAAGGCTCTTTTTAAAAGCGGCTACTTTGTAAATGTCGAAGTGGACCGAGAAATCAAAGGGGCTGACGTCAGTCTCATTTATCGGGTGACCGAGAAGCCTTCGATTGTAGAAATCGTCTATGAGGGAAATTCTGAGGTCAAAAGCGAAGACATCGCAGAAACCTCCGGCATTAAAGCTTATGAAATCCTCAACATGAGCAAAATCAAAGAGGCGACGGACAAAATTCAAAAGCTCTACGAAGATAAAGGTTTCTTTCTCGCCAAGATTGATCCGGTTGTGGAGGACGTAAAGAAAGAGGAGTCGGTCCGAGTTGTTTTCAAAATTAAAGAAAACGACAAAGTCAAAGTGAAGAAGATCACAATTCTGGGCGCTAAAAAACTTTCGGAAAACACTCTTAAATCAAGCATGATCACCAAAGAGGGCGGCTATTTCTCCTTCATGAGTGGGTCAGGGGCTTACAAGCAAGAGGCTTTTGATCGAGACACCCAGGCCCTTCGCTACGTTTATTACAATCAAGGTTACATTCAAGCGAAGATTGATCGTCCTCAGGTCTATGTGACTCCGGATAAAAAGAGTATCTACATCACCATGCGAGTTGAAGAAGGTGAGCAGTACAATGTGGGCGAGATCGACTTTGGCGGTGATGTTCTTTTTGCCAAGGAAGAGCTCTTTGAAACCATCAAGCTGACGTCAGGAAAAGTTTTTGCTTATGATGTTCTTTACAAGGATCTGAGTGATCTGCAGGCGAAGTATGGGGACTTAGGTTATGCCTTTGCCAATGTGATTCCGCGCACTCGGATTAACGACAAAGATTTGAAAGTGGATTTGTTGTTTGAGTTTGATAAAGGCAATAAAGTTTATCTGGGTCAAATCAACGTGGTCGGGAACAGCAAAACCCGCGATAAAGTGGTCCGTCGTGAATTAAAAATCCGTGAAGGCGAACTTTACAATGAAACTCGTCGTCGCCAGTCTTTAGAAAATGTTCAGCGTCTGGGATTCTTCGAAGAAGTGAATTTTAAAACCTCCACTTCACCGGATAAACCCGACATCTTGAATATGGATATTATGGTGAAAGAACGGAACACCGGGCAAATCCAATTGGGCGCGGGCTACGGAACCGTGACCGGCTTTACCTTGCAGGGTTCCGTCAATCAGACGAACTTCTTGGGTAAAGGCCAAAATTTGGGAGCGTCGTTAAATATCAGCGATACCGGCAGTTACTATAATTTTACCTTCACAGAGCCATACTTCCAGGACACTTTGTGGTCCTTGGGGTCTGAGCTTTATCAGAGTATCGATTCTGGACGTTCTGATTATGATGAAAAAAGAACGGGTGGAGCTTTGAGTTTGGGACATCCCATTGGCGAAGACTGGCGCGGCATTCTTCGTTACAAGCTCGATAAGACTCAACTGGATCCTAAATACGTAGGTGGAGTTTCCATTACGGATCCCGTGGTCTTTCCTCTGGAGACGGCAAATGGCTACACAAGTTCTTTGACCACCACTGCCCAGTACGACACGCGAAATGATCGGTTCATGACGAGCAAAGGGGTTTTAACCAGTCTTTCTTACGAATACGCAGGCATTGGTGGGGATTTGAAGTATCAAAAAGCCACGGGGATCTTCCGTTATTTCAAAAACATCTTTTGGGATGTCGTTTGGAGAAACTCCCTGACCTATGGAAAAATCGAGAGCTTGGATTCCTCGAAAAATCCCCCCTTCAATCAATTGTATTTATTGGGCGGTCCTTATTCATTGCGCGGCTATCGTCCTTATCGTGTGGGTAAACAAGTTTATTCGCAAACAGCTTACAACAATGCTTTAACGAATATTCCCACACCGACAGATGAGCAAAAGGCCAATGCGAATGTGCTGGCTCAGGTTTTTTACGGGGGCCAACAGCAATTGATGTATCAAACAGAATTGCAATTCCCGCTGATCACCGAAGCTAAAATTATGGGCGTGGTATTCTATGATATTGGGCAAGCTGAAGATCAACTTGTGTCCGATCGCTTTTTTGCGGATATGGGTTTCGGAATCCGGTGGTTCTCACCGATCGGACCGCTTCGTTTCGAGTGGGGTTTCCCGTTGAATCGGGACCCTGTCTACCACAAGGACACCATGATCTTTGATTTCTCAATTGGGGCACCATTTTAAATTCACATAAAAAATATAATATTAAGTTAATATTGAGTTTAGTAACCATAAGGATTTTTTGGAGGATAGATGAAAAAGCAAGTAACAGTGATTGCAAGTTTGATGTTGGCCGCTGGATTGGTTCATGCGGCAGAGGCGAAAATTGGTGTTGTAGATATGCAAAAAGCGATTCAAAGCACGGCGGCTGGTAAAAAAGCGAAGGCAGAGCTTGAAGGCGAATTTAATAAAAAGAAAAAAGAACTTGAGAAAAAAGAAGCTGATTTGAAAAAGATGGGCGAAGACCTGGAAAGAAAAAAATCTGTTTTGTCTGAAGAAGTCTTGAGTAAAAAACAAGCTGAATTCCAAGAGGAGATGCTTAAGTACCGTGATGTAGTGGGCAAAAGCCAAATTGAAATCCAAAAGAAAGAGCGTGATTTAACGGCTCCGATCTTGGAAAAGATGAAAAAATCCATCGAAAAAGTAGCCAAAGAAAAAGGCTATACCCTCGTTCTTGAGAACAGCCAAATGGTGCTGTTTGCAACTGCGGACGCTGATTTAACAAATGATGTTGTTAAATCTTATGAGAAAGAAAAATAGTTTTTCATTTTTATTCCCTGCTAACTAGAGGAGTCCGCCGTGAAAATCCATCCCACCAGTGTGGTTTCACCCGATGTTGAAATTGGTCCGGAGGTTGAAATTGGCCCTTATTGTCTGATTCAAGGCAAAGGGAAAATCGGTAAAGGTACTTTCGTGGAAGGCCATGTAACTTTGGGTTACAAACATGGAGTCATCTTGATTGGAGAAAATAATCATTTTTCTCCGGGGGCGGTGATCGGCGGTCCTCCTCAGGATATTTCCTATAAAGGCGAAGAAACCAGTCTGATCATTGGTAATAATAATATCTTCCGCGAGTTTTCGACTGTCAATTTAGCCACCAGCAAGGCCGATAAGAAAACGGAGATCGGGAATAATTGTTATATCATGGCTTATACTCATATAGGTCATGACTGTAAATTAGGTAACAATGTGATCATGGCCAATAATTCTCAGTTGGGTGGTCATTGCGAGATCGAAAGCAACGTCGTGATCAGTGCGATGTGTGGTTTTAATCAATTCACCAGAGTGGGACGCGGCTCTTTTGTTGCCGGGGGGTCCGTGGTTAATAAAGATATTCCTCCTTTCGTCAGAGCGGAAGGCCATTGGGCGGTGGTGCGAGCCACCAATAAAATTGGCTTGATTCGTAAGGGCTTTTCTCGTGAAGAGGCGAATAATGTGCATAAAGCA
This sequence comes from Pseudobdellovibrionaceae bacterium, assembly GCA_036559425.1. Lineage (GTDB taxonomy): Bacteria > Bdellovibrionota > Bdellovibrionia > Bdellovibrionales > Bdellovibrionaceae > JACMRP01. The sequence continues at coordinate 11,029 of DATBTE010000329.1, forward strand.
GTTCGTATATTGGTCATGGGTAAGGGCACTGTGGAAGAAAATATCGAACGCATCAGCGCAGAGTGCATGCACAGCGAGAACATCGAGCATTTTATCCATTTCATAAAGAGTTCTAAGCGGGGCATTGCCATAGCTCGGAATCCAAAAGAGGTCGCCGATGAATAATCAGATGAGTAGTCAACTTCGCGCCGCAGTGGTCGGTGTTGGTTATTTAGGGACTTTCCATGCGCAAAAATACGCTAAGAACACCCAGGCTCAACTCGTGGGAGTTTGCGACTTCAATTCCGCTCAAGCCGCTAAAGTGGCTGCGGATCTGGGTGTGGCGGCCATTCCTCGCGCGCAAGATCTCATTGGCCAAGTGGATGTCGTGACGGTGGCCGCCAGCACGCAATCGCATTATGAATTGGCGAAATTATTCTTACAAAATGGCATCCATGTAAATGTGGAAAAGCCCATCACCGCAACGATCCCTCAGGCGGAAGAGCTGGTGAATTTGGCTCAACAAAAAAATCTCAAACTGGCTGTAGGGCATATCGAAAGATTCAATCCTTCGATTGTAGAATTTAAAAAGCATTTAAAAAATACCAAAACTCTCGAGTTGACTCGTCTTGCGACCTATAAAACTCGGGGGGCGGACGTAAGTGTTCTTCATGATCTTATGATCCATGATATGGACCTTCTCTACTGGTTAACTGGAAGCGAGATTGAGAGCTTCACTGCGGCAGGTTCCAAACTTATTTCTAAAGAGTTAGATACGGCTCAGGTCGCTCTGAAAATGAAATCTGGAACAATGGTGTATATTCATGTCAGCCGCGTTTTTTCAAGCATTCAGCGGTGGATTCGCGCGACCCAGAAAGAAAGCATTCTTTACGCAAATACCGGTACTCTGGAACTTGAAAAAAGTGAAGCGGCCCCCATTTCAGGCGTCGGTGGCGACACTCCTGTGAAAGTGACAAATTGGACGGTCACGAAGGAAGACGCTTTACAAAAAGAGACGGATGCCTTTATTGATGCTGTACTAAATAATAAGCCAGTGGCGGTCAGTGGATTGGATGGATGGAAGTCTTTGAAGGCCATTGAGGATGTCAAAGCGACCATTGAGGCTCAGTTATGAATGAGGTCATGATTGTCGCGGCGGAGGCCTCGAGCGTGATCTATGCTCAACGTCTTTTAGAACACTGGCAACGTGAAGGTAAAAAGATCAAAGCCTTTGGTGTGGGCAGTTCCGAGATGGAAAAACTCGGCTTTGAGCGCATTGGCAATGCGGAGGAGATGGCCGTTGTGGGTGCGGCGGAAATCGTGAGTGCTTATAGTCGCCTTAAGAAAGTCTTTGATAATTTGGTGATTGCGGCTGCGGCCCGAAGGCCTAAGGTCGTTATCGTCATGGATTACCCAGAGTTCAATTTGATGCTCGCTAAAAAGATGCATGCATTGGGCATTCCAGTGGTTTATTATATTTCGCCGCAAGTATGGGCTTGGCGCAAAGGCCGAGTTAAAACCATTAAGAAATACTGTAAAAAAGTTTTTGTTCTTTTTCCCTTCGAAGTTCCTTTCTATGAAGAGCATCAAGTGCCTTGCGAATTCGTGGGTCATCCCATTCTTGATGAGTTGGACGACAAACTTTTTGACGAAAGCTATCGCAAAACCCACCGCAATCAATGCGGAATTGGCGATCATGAAATGGTTTTGGGACTTATGCCCGGAAGTCGAAATTTGGAACTGAAGCAGCACTTCCAAATCCAACTCGAGGTTGCTCGGAAATTGATGAAAAAATATCAGAA
>DATBTE010000330.1:0-1684 GCA_036559425.1 Pseudobdellovibrionaceae bacterium
CGGGAAAACAAGTCTATAAATTTAAATCTGCCGAGGCAAAATTCTGTATCGACTGCCACAAAAATGTTCATATCAATCAATTCAGTAAGAACTTCTCAGCTCAGGCTTGTACTGCTTGTCACACCACGAAGAATTTCAAGGAGCGCCTGCCTTTTGACCACAATCAGACTCAATATAAACTTACTGGAGCCCATGCTAAGCTCAAGTGTCAGGACTGCCATACGCCAGCAGCGCCTCCTCCAATAAATATTGAGTGGCCTAATACTAATAAAAAAGAAGGCCCACATAGTTTGCAACTGGCGAAGTTCCTGTTTCCAGAGGCGGGCAAAAAACAATGTATGACCTGCCATCAAGATTATCATATGGGGCAATTGGACACTCGCTGCTCCGAGTGCCACTCGGACAAGGCGTGGAAACCCACTTCATTTAACCATGACCTGCAAAGTAACTTTCCATTGAAATTCAAACATGCCGATGTCAAATGTTCGGAATGCCATAAAAATACAAATCAAACTGTTTCCTACAAAGGAATGCAACGCCCAGTGGTTCGCTTTAAGCCCGTGGCAAGCCAATGCCTCGATTGCCACAAAGACCCCCATAAAGGAAGCCTGGGACCTCGTTGCCAAGAATGCCACATCGAGAAAGACTGGAAAGTAACCAGAGAGTTTCACAAAAACTTCAGCCTTACCGGCGTTCATTATAGCTTGGCTTGCGCTGAATGCCACAAGGATGGACGAAAATTAGCCGGCATGAGCCAGCAATGCTATACCTGCCATCAAAAAGATGATGTACATAGTGGAACTCTGCCCGATTGCAAGGAATGCCATACACAGCAATTCTGGGAATTGAGTCGCTTTAAACATTCATTAACGAGATTTCCGCTACGCGGAGCACATCGCACCTTGGATTGTATGGAGTGCCATAGCAACGGAGCTTATAAGGGTCTGAATCCTCAATGCGTTGTTTGTCATAAACAAGATTACGACGCCAACCCAAATTCTCAGCATAATGGAAATTTAGATTGCGCCGAATGCCACCGCAATCAATTTAATTTTTCAAATGTTCGGCGATAAGTTTATGCAACTCCGGCTGTGACCAATCGACAGAGCCGGAGAGTTGTCGCAGAAGTTTTCCCTTATTGTCAAAAATAAAAGTCTCGGGCATTTTATACACCTTGAAATTTTGCCCGATCTTTCGATTGGCATCCCAAATAATTCGCAGATTAACGGAATAAATATCTGAGAAAGCCTTTACAAAATCTCTGATTTCCTTCGAAGAGCTGTCTTCAGAAACTAAAAAAAGTTGAATTTTATCTGAATGATTTTTCGCGTAATTCAACATCGAGGGCGTTTCGTGAATGCAAGGCGGACACCAGGAAGCCCAAAAATTGACAATCACTAATTGTGTGCCCTTTTTAACTTCGTTAGAAAGAATTGCCTCCGCACTTTTGACCAGATCCAGATTATAGTTTTTTATCTCACTAGAGTCCAAAAATAACTTCGCGATCGTTAAGCTGCCGCATAAAATAAAAATTAAAGAAATAATCAAAATTGTTTTTTTACTGTGCAAGATATTCTTCATGCCCAATGCTAACTGACACATTCCATTTACGCAACAATAGCTCGCAACAGACTTTTGACAGTGCGGCTTATCGAGATTGGTCTTTTTTGGATATTTTGATATT
>DATBTE010000331.1:0-2292 GCA_036559425.1 Pseudobdellovibrionaceae bacterium
CCTATGGCTTTTAAAAAAAACAACGGAAACAAAACAACTGTCAGTCGAAAGTATCGTTCAGTCCTACTGGAATAGTGATTTCAGTGAATCCTATTTTTTTCGATTAAAAACAGCAACGCTGAGATTCAATCGTGAACTTCAAATTGCTTTCAACGGTGAAAATCTTTTTCAATTAACCAAGCAACATTTAGAACTCAATCCCCATATTGAAGTGGAATTTTCCTAACGATTGCGGACGTTGTTTCATCTTGTAATATTTTCAGGCCCCGAAGAGTTTTAACTCAGGTGACCTCTCTTCTGACGCCGGGGCTTTTAGGTTGTTACTATTTGTACCTGGTTTTGTCGGTCAAGATTTTCTATAAGCAAGACAGACTTTTTAATAAAAACAAATAACCTTGAATCAGGAGTTATAAAAATGAATAAAAACAAGTGCAGATCACAATTTAAAAAATTAACTTTCACGAGTTTGGTAATAGCCTTTGGCTGGAACTTCTACTCTGTCGCGTCTCCTACTGAGCAGTACCCACAAAGTAGAATTGTGGATTACCAAACAATGGCTGGTAAAATTGAAAAAAATAATATTAGCTGCGCTCACTACTCAGGTTCTTGGGGTGGCAATCCTTATTCTAAGGAAATCCGTATAAATACTCAAAGTCTTAGGACCCCTAATGGAGTTTCCTTCCCAAATTATATGGTCATGTCCGATCTTTGGCAGTCGGAGGAGATCAATTGTGCTACCGTAAATTTATTTCTTCAAAAGAGTTCTGAATTAATTTCATACTCAGCGACATTTACAATACAAGAATACGTTAGCATGAGCTTAGTTAAGGGCCAAGAGGTTTGTTCGAAATACTCAGATAAGTCATTTACTCTCTCGTTCAGTGACCCTAGTAGTGGTAAGACCTATTCTCTTTTCGGTTTAGGCCCCTCACAAAAGAAATTATTGGGAACTACAATTGTTGATGTAGCTTCTAACGATTTTTGCAATTTAAATCTCTTTCAATAACATAATCATGCTAAGACGGGCAGAATTATCGATAGAAAAGAGCTTACGCTTTTAACTACGACTATAAAACGTGGATTTTAATATTACGTATCATCTAAAAAGGAAAATATAAACTGCGTGAAAGAGACAGAATGTCAAAGGTGATGGGTGAAATTTCTCTGCCTTTCATTTGATCTTCGTGCAGGTCTCATATAGTCTTTGACATGCTTAAAATAATTCAGATTCAGTCGCCCTCGCAAGTGGAAGAACTTTTTAGTTCTTTTAATCCTCAAGAACAGTCGTGGGTGGTGTCCGATTTGCGGACTAAATTGGAAATGCAAAAATTATTAATGGAGCGTCAGGGCTATTTTTTGGACAGCGCGGTCTTGCGCGCCAGTGATTTGTGGAAATTATTGTTACGACGTATATCTCCTGAGCTGCGTGTGGTGTCTAAAGATTTTGCTCATTCTTTGCTGCGTTCCTTCATAGATAAAAATGCGGAAAAATTAAATATCAACTCCACGTCAGAGAAGAGTTTATTTAATTATATGACTCAGCTGGCTCCCTTGGCGCTGGCGGCTGACTCTGATGAACAAATTTCCAAATGGTTTGCGGATCATACGGATATTTCTTTGCGCTGGCAGAGTTGGTATTTGATTGCCAGAGCGGCCCTGCGCTGGATGATCTATGAAAAAGGAATAATTATTGTTGATTGGATTCCCAGCTACTTGCAAGAGATCGATGGGCTAGAAAGCGTTTGGGATGAGGATGTCATTGTCGATTTGGGAGCGGAAATCTCCATCGTGGAGGCGGAGATTTTTCAGCGCCTCAGTCATGCGCAAGAAGTGTTGGTGATTGAGCCCCAGCCTTATTGGCAAAGTGAATTTAAATATTTATTACAGCCCTATGAGTATCTTCGGCCCCAGGCGGCCGTGATTCAAGCCTTGAATTCGACACGTCCGGCGCCAGCGCTGAAAGAAAGCTTGCGTCTTTCGGGCATGCTAAGCGAAGTTAAAAACAGTTGTCAGCAAATCAGAGCCTGGTTGGATGCGAAAATCCCAGCGACCCAAATTGCCGTGATAGCTCCGGATATTGAAATGTATTGGCCCATCCTGAGCGTATATCTCGAGCAAGAAGGGATTCCATTTCAAAAAGACCTCAGTGTAAAATTGCAAAGCCTTCCCAGCTTGCAACAGTGGATTGCGACCCTGAGAGCGCGAAGTTCTCGAATCACGTCAGCGGATCTTGAAGTTTCATTTTATTCGCGTCAAGAAGCTCAAAGTCTCCGTTACGAAGAGTTTGTGGCT
>DATBTE010000332.1:0-2259 GCA_036559425.1 Pseudobdellovibrionaceae bacterium
AAGTCAAGTCATTCTCTTACAGTTGTCGCCTTTGGGTGGAGGCGCAGATCGCGACACCTCCCAAAATTACGTACCAAATGGTGAGGATCCAAACCAGGAAAATGGGCAGGGCCGCGAAGCTTCCGTAGATCCGGCTCATGCGGAAAAATTTCACGGTCACCCAGGTAAAGGTGTTTTGCACCACAAATAAGCCAATGGCCGCTACAACGGCCGAGAAAAAGGCGGGGGCGGCCTTCACCTTGATGTTGGGTACATACCTATAGACCAAATGCAGGACCAATATAAGCACGGCCATCCCCGTTATTTGGCCCGGCAAATACTGCTTGCCAAAATCCATTCGGATCAGGGTTATGAAGCCTACATAAATTGCTAAAAAAACAGGCAATATGATCACGAGCAGCCAATAGATGAAAAAGCGCTTTAACAAAGGACGGGTGTTTCTTTGATTCCACACGCGATGGATTCCATACTCCATATCGTGCATCAGGCGGAAGCTGGTGAGGACCAAAAAACTCGCACCTATAACACCCAGGCCCCCGGCGTGGATGTTGCGAATCGCCGTTTTGATGATAGAGGTGAATTGGACTCCGGCGGCTTCTTTGAAATAAAGCAGCAGCAGATTTTCCACTCGTGAGTACAAAATATCATCGCCCCCTAAAAATTTAAAGGTAGCAAGGATCACGGCTAAGAAGGGAACCAAAGATAACAGCGTCGAGAAAGACAGGGAGGCTGCCACCAACTGGATTTCTCCATCGCGCATTTGATGAAGAAGATCCTTGCCCATGAGATGAAGCTTCTTATAGTTCATTCTATAACCAGTAGCGCTCCTTGACTGCAAAGTCAGCGCCCTTTTTTTCAATGCGTGCAGAATCACAGTACGGATCGTGCTCAAAAAATAAATACCACGAGTGATCCGCCGCCTCTGAAAGATATTTCTGCTTTTCCTCCATCAAGACCAAGGGATGCAAGTCATAACCCATAAGCCACGGCACTTTTACGTGGCTGCTAGTTGGGACCACATCTCCGCAATACAACAAGGTCGTCGAATCATCCGTGATCTTGATCATCTGCTGGCCCTGAGTATGACCATTCGAGATCAGTGTGGAGATTCCTGGCAATAAATTTTCCCGTGGTCCCTCCAAGACCGTCAAAACTCCGGCCTCTAAGAGCGGCTGATAATTCGCGGGAAAGTAACTCGCCCGTTCTCGCAGGTTGGGATGGCTTGCCGTATCGAGATTGGCTTTTTGCACATAGTACTTGGCTTTCGGAAATGTGGGGACCAGCTTGTGGTCTCTTTCCGTCGTTGCGCCACCGGCATGATCGAAATGCAAATGAGTCAAGATTACGTGATGGATATCCTCCGCCTTCAAACCATAGGCCTTTAAAGAGTTCTGAAGGCTCGGGCCCTGATTATTTATATTGTACATCTCGACAAACTTGCTGCCGAGCTTGTCGCCGTATTTGGCGATGAAGTCTCCGCCGTTTCCGCAATCGATCAGAATATTATTATTCGGGGATTTCAGCAGCAGCCCCCGTGCTTCCATTTGAATGCGGTTTTTATCATCGGCGGGATGGCTCTTTTCCCACAGGACCTTCGGGACTGTGCCGAACATCGCTCCGCCATCCAGGCCGAAGCCTCCGGTTGGAATGGGGCAGATTTCGTAGGGACCTATTTTTAGATGTAATTTCTCATTCGGTTTTTGATCCGGAGTGTGCATTGGGCTCCCCCTGTTGAGTAGAAGAAAAAGAGTCTGGATTGATCGTCATCACCCAGGCTTTGTAAGCGTCAAAGACAGTTTTGATATCGCCCGGAGGATGAACCGGTCCCACATGTATCGTGATCTTACCAGGTTTTGGAAACAAATTTCCCTTCGGCCATAAATTTGCATTGCCATCAATGTATAAAAACAGAATAGGGGTTTTTGTGCGCTCGGAAAAAATACTGATGCCACGCTTAAATTCCTGAATCTTTCCGTCCTTGGAGCGGGTGCCCTCAGGAAAGATAATCAGCCAAATTCGCGGCAAAGTGCTTAACAGCCTCAGGATTAAATTGATCGCTTCTCCGCGATGATCCTTACGGTCGATGGGGATGGCGCCTAAACAATGCTTGGAGAAAAAAGTAAAGACCGGATTCGTGAAAAAATAATCCTTAGCCGCAGCAATGTAGAGATCCAACCAATATCGTCGTGGAATGGCCGCCGCCACCGAAACGGCATCCAAATGGCTGGTGTGATTGGAAATGACCAGGAGCTTCGGATA
>DATBTE010000333.1:0-12927 GCA_036559425.1 Pseudobdellovibrionaceae bacterium
TCTCACTCTCAACTGAAGGTGAAAATAAATAAAGGCCTTTCCTAAGGTTTCTTTTCCACATTTGCCCCGCAATTTTTAGAAAGATCCCGGACTCTTGGGGTCATCTCTTGTTTCGAACCTTCATCAAAATCTTCTTAAAATCTGAAAGTGATTTAGTGTCATAAATGAGGTTTGCTTAAAAACCGTGAAAAAACTCATGATTGTCTTCAGTGTAATTTTGCTTCTCACTCAATTGGTCAGTCCAATGGCCTCGGGAGCCCCTCTTGACGGCGACTTGAAAAATGGCATTGAAGGAATCTGGTCTCTTCAAGGGACGAGTTCTTCGCTGGGACCCTATAGCGGGAAATTGGAATTGCGCAAAGCGGATGGCTCGTATAATGCCATTCGTATCATCACCTATCTCAATAAATCCTTTGAGGGCTTTAAAATCCAGGAGGTCTGGACCGGACAGGCGCGAATGGAGGAGAAGACTCTGACTGTTCGATATAATTTACCCCAAGGTGGGTTCATCACGCAGCTCAATGGAAAAAAACGGGACGAATTGGATTTCAAAACCTTTGCTCGCATTGAAGAGCGCTTTCGACCTTCCGAAAAAGGCTTGAGCGCGCGGTTTACCGATAAAAATAATTCTATCTATATAGAACTCCTTACGAGCCCTCAAAAGTTAGAGATCCTTCCGCTTTCCATTCCGCTTTGGCGTGACAGGCGCATCCATCTGGATGCCAAGGGGCCGCGGATCCCTTGGTCCATTCGTGGAGTCATCGACCTCTTTAAAAGGAAAATCGGTTATGAAAAGGATGCTGTCGTAAAGTCCTATAGAAATCGCAAAGAATTCCTGGAAGAGAGACCTTCGATCGTCTTTGATCCCACGGACTTTGATTTTTATCGCCAAAACAAAGACATGATTCGAGTGATTAATAAAATTACCGATGACATCAGCGCGACGGAAGCTCTGACCAAACGCAATGCCTACGCCCCCAGTCTTGCGGAAAAACAGCAGGGATACGAGCGCAATACCGTGACCCATCATATTAATGAGCAGGGCATGGTTTCAACGGCAAGTGTGGATAAGCAAGGACATTTGCTCCGCTACGAAGCGGATGGGGACTCAGCCTTGTGGACAGGAATGTATGTAGGATCTCAGGCCATGCGCTATCTAGTCGCTCACGAGGCTGCGGCGTTGGAAAATGTAAAAAGATCGCTGAAGGGTCTTTTTATTTTGATGGACATCACTGGCGATAGCAAAGAGTTCGCAAGAACTCTGGTCACTTATACTCCTGGGAAAGCGCTGCCAGCAAAGTGGCATCGAGGCAGGGGACGCTTCCAAGAGATTATGTGGCTCGAAGGCGGAAACAACGATATGGTCAAAGGCATCGCTCACGCCTTTTTATGGGCCACCCTGGTTGTTCCCGCAGAGGAAAGAGCGATTTGGCTTCATCTCAAAGAAAAATCCCTTCGTCTGCTCAAGCTCAGGGCGATAGAGGAAAGAATTCAGAATCGCATCATGGCCTTGGGCCTTGCCGCCCTCCTTAATCAAGACTCAAAGCTTCATGAAGAGTATGCAAATAGTTTTTCAAATCCGACCGTAAAAATTACGGGATATTCCTTTGACTACAGTTATTATTGGCACGGAACCGCGGACTGGAGCGGAGTCAATCTGGGGGTCGTAGGCGATCTCACCAAGATTATGATCGCGGACCGTCTGGGAGAGCGAAAAATTGCCGATCAGCTGCGTGAACGTCTTATGGATTCCTGGGTGGTTTATGCCCCCGCTCGGAGATCCCTTGTCACCTTAGCGGCTTACGGATTTGCCAAACACCACAGTAGCGAAGAGATTTTTCACTCGGCGCTGACACAAGCCGTATGGGGTCTCCGTGAGATTCCCTATCCTCGTCCCAATTTGGAGATGGAATACGATCACTCTTTAAATCCGGCGTGGTGTATTTCTCCTCTTCCGCGCATGTTTTGGAAGGCAGCGAATAGTCCCATGCCATCCATTGATTTCTTTTATCAAGGGCTTTATGGTTACCCAGTATTCGAGGCAGGCGCCTTTAGCAGCAACTTTATTTGGACAGATGGAGCCTTTCAGTACAAGGGTCGCCACAACAAAGGAGTTGAGTTCGCAGGAGTTGATTATCTTTTTGCTTACTGGCTCGCACGCTATTCAGGAGTGCCAAATTTGAATTAAAAAAATGGCATTATCCTGAAACAGAGCGAATTTAAGAGATATTTTAACCAGAGTCGTCGCCAATCTATTGTGAGAAACAGAGTTCTTCCGACGGAGAAGGGAGTCTCTGGCGAAGCAGGCCATAAGGATATTTTATTTTATATTCCTCTCTCAAAACCCATAGATTATATTGAAGGCTTCGAAGAAGCAGTTACGGAGGCTTTAAAAAAATCTTCTAGTGCGGTGGCTCTCACAGATGTTAAGGTAAAACGCTCTATTTTGATAACGTTTCTTTATAATGAGTGGTGTATTGTCATTGAAGGAGCTCCCGTTTCTAAAGTCCCATAAATAAAATTAATCCTGCCTTTAAATCAGCCCGAACTAAAGTGCGCGTTCCCGATCATGGGGAGCAAAGAGTCCTTTACATAGCTTAAGCCGAGCAGCGTATTATGCAACTCAGTAGCGTAATACGCGATTGAGTTAAAAGGTCGTGCAACACCTCCCTATTATAGGCATTCCTTTTCTAAAAAAATAAATCAACTTGTCCATGTTATTTCTTGTAATCAAACAGAACTTGATACTATTTTCATGACAAGATCAGAATAAACAGAAGATTATGTTGAAGCGATGAGTGCTCTACTAAGAGGAATGAATGGGCAGCTTTCGTCCCAAGAAATTCGGAGAAGGTTCCGCCAAACTTTCGAACGATATTAATTTTAGAAGGATCTGATCGATTCACTTAAATAGGAGGTACTATGTTTTTTTCAAGAGTTAATACCAATTTTATTGCGGCCGTTGTCTTGGCGTTTGTGTCGCCCCTCGTGACACCCGTCAATGGCTTTGCTTATTCCTCAGTTCAGGAAATAAATGAATTCTTGGCTAAGAATGAGTGCAAAATCAAAGCGATGAACGTTGCTGATAACACGGAGAAATATCAGAGAAATTTAAACTGGGAAATCGCAAGCGAAAACTCATCGTTCTTTCTTAAAAAAACCCGCGTTGAATATTTTCGTGGCCACCGGTCTCATATTTTTGTTCCGGCCCCTTCGCCGGAAGTGGGAGTTCCTTACCGAGAGCTAGGGGTTGATGAGGAGTTTTATATTTACTTTGATTTGAATAATCCGACGGATGAGGGGGCATCGGTATCTGATTTATTTATCTATACCAACAACACTTTTACTGAGGTTCCCGCAAAACTTGAAAATTTCGCCACCAATGAACCATTTTCTTTAAAGTTCCGAACTCAAATGAATGGGGATCGCTATTATTTCTTTCAGTGCAGTCCAAAGAATTAAATCCTTAGAATATTCAATATTAAAAACAAAATAACTTAAATTAAAATATATAAAAATATATAAAAATGCTTTGAAGGTCGGGCATCAAACGTGAGTTTAGATGCCATTTTTGCTTTTGTCTGATAGAAATAAATCTCCATATTATAAATCCCTTACTCCAACCAAAGGATCCCCCATGGCTTATATGCAAACCCTTCATAAAATCATTGGCGAAATTGTGGCTTCTTCAGCCGCAGCAGTAGATCAGAACGCAAGCTTCCCTCGGGCTTCGATGGAGGCTTTTGGTAAGACCGGCTTTTTGGGTTTGATCAGCGCGAAAGAAGGGGGCGGAATGGGGCTCGGTCTTGGGGATGCGGCCCGGGTTATTGAGGCGCTGGCTCAGGTTTGTCCTTCAACGGCGATGGTTTTGACCATGCATTATTGCGGAACTGCGGTCCTTGAAAAGCAAGGGTCTCTTGAGATCCGTAAGGAAATCGCTAAAGGCAATCACTTCACAACCTTGGCTTGGTCCGAAGTGGGTTCGCGCAGTCATTTCTGGGCGCCGGTGGGGACCGCTCGCAAAGTTCAGGGTGGATATAGCGTGAGCTGCCAAAAGACCATGGTGACTTCCGCAATGGAAGCAGACTCTTATGTTTGGAGTTCCCAGGCCACGTCAGGCAATGGAGCCTCCACCCTGTGGTTGGTGCAAAAAAACACTTCAGGATTGAAAAGCTCCCAGGCCTTTAATGGTTTGGGACTTCGTGGAAATGCCTCGGCCCCGATGGCCAGCGAAAATATGGTATTGCCCGAGTCCGCAATGCTCGGAAATGATGGCGGTGGTTTTGATACCATGATTGGTGTGGTATTGCCGCTTTTCAGTGTTCTCAATGCTTCTTGTTCTTTGGGGATTATAGAAGGCAGTTTAGCGATGTCCCTTCAACATGTGACTGGCAATAAATTTGAACATCTCAATTCGGCCCTCTCAGACTTGCCAACCATTCGCGCTTATGTGGCGAAAGCTCGCATCCGTGCGGACATGGTGCGCACTCTGCGTGATGATACCGTTGTGGCTCTGAAAGAGAATCGCCCGGATGCGATGCTTAGAGTGATGCAGGTGAAAGCTGCCGCAGCAGATGCGGCTTTGGACGTCACCGATATCTGTATGCGTGTGTGTGGCGGCGCCGCCTTCCGCAAAGACGTGGGAATGGAGCGTCTTTTCCGTGATGCGCGGGCAGCACATATTATGGCGCCGACTTCCGATGTGCTTTTTGATTTCATAGGCAAGGCTATTTGCAATATGCCGGTTTTCGGTTAAGGAGAATTTTATGAGTCGTCGTTTTACTCTCGGCGCTGTCGCTTATGCACCCAAAGTGATCACCATTTGGGAAGGTTTTAAAGATTACTTTTCGCAACACAGATTTGATTTTGATTATATTCTTTATTCAAATTATGAAGCCCAGGTGGAGGCAATGTTTGAGGGTGCCATTGATGCGGCCTGGAATTCTCCTTTAGCTTGGATCCGAGCGGAGCGTATGGGGCGAGCTCGGGGGACGCCGGTCAGCTTTGGTCCCATGCGCGACACCGATCAAGATTTGACTTCCGTTTTAGTCGTGCGAAAAGAGGCGGGGATTTCTAGCTTGCAAGACCTCCGTGCGAAAAATATTGGCTTTGGAGCCGTGGACTCTCCTCAGGCCCGCTTGATTCCTCTGATTCATCTCAGGCAATCAGGGCTTGTTGCTGATAAAGACTATCGAGCACGAGTCTTTGACGTTCTTGGGGGCAAACATGGGGATCACATCGGAGGTGAGCGAGACGCCGCGATTGCTTTAATGAAAAGAGAAGTGGATGCCACCTGGATGATCGACGGGAACTATCAGGCTTTTTCCCAAGAAGGGACTTTGCCTTCCGGCGAAACTGTGGTTTTGGCCCGCACAGAAAATTATGATCATTGTATTTTCACCCTGGCTCCCGGAATTGCAAAAGAGAGCGTAAATCAATTTAGCGAAATTTTATTGTCGATGAAGTGGAGCGATTCCAAAGTTCGCCCCTTGCTTGAGCTGGAAGGCTTAAAAGAATGGCGACCAGGCCGAACCAAAGGATTCACTTTGTTGAACCAAGCGGTTGAGAGCGAGCATTTTTATGATTCAAAAGGACAAATCATTGAGCCCAATTATCGATATTGAAAACCTTGGCTTTGATATGGGGGCCCATCTCTTGGTTAAGAGGGGTCTTGCCGCTATTCCGGTGGGGAGCGAGCTTTTAGTGAAAGGTTCGGCCGCAAATTGGCAAGTGCAGTTGTCGGCCTGGTGCCGAGAGCAAGGACATTCAGTCCGTTTTTGTCGAGAAGGCGAGCAGACTGAGCAGACCAGGCATGAAGTGGCTTTGGTTTGTCGTGGCTCCGCTGAAAGCGAGCGTTGGACTCAGGCTGAAAAAACCGGTTTCAGTGATGTGAAAAAAGAAGGTGCGGTGGCGGAAGAGGCTCAGCCCAACTGGGGACTTGCGGCGCGAGGAGCGACCACTGAAGCCGGAGGCCCGGCCTTCCATTTTCGTCTCAATAAAAAAACCGACATTTGGGCCAGCAATGCTTCTGAACTTTATGCTCATGCAGTGGCCGCTCAGTGGGATCCCGAAAAAGCCATTGTGTGGTCTGAACCCCGTCAACATAGTCAGGAGATGGAAGACGCCGTTATTCAAGTTATGACTTATATGATTGAGAACGAGAATGCCGCGCTTTTAGTGCCAGCAAGATTTTTGGGGCAGCTCCATCCGCATTTTCGCGAGGTTCAAGCGCTGTTGGCTATTCAAGTGGCCGATGAAGCCCGCCATATCGAAGTGTTCACCCGTCGTATCCGTCTTTACGGAGGAGAGCCCGCCGTGTCGACAGCGGGAGGGCAGGCTTCGCTAAAAACTCTTTTAGATGAACCCGATTTTTCCGTCGCAGGATTTCTGTTGTCCATTCTAGGAGAAGGCACTTTTGTGGATCTCTTGCAATTTATGCATCAGTATGCTCCGGACGCGGTGACCCGTCAGATGTGTCTTCTTGCGGCTCGGGATGAAGCTCGCCATGTTTCCTTCGGCATGAGTCATCTGCGTGAACATCTGGAGAAAGATCCCATGCTCCAGGGACGTTTGCGCACTGCCACTGAAGCCAGATTTGAAGGACTGGCCAAAACCAGTGGTTTAAATGCGGAAGTTTTTGATTCTTTGATTTTGATTGCCGCCGGGGAATGCACTCCTGCAGCCATTGCTCAAGGTTTTCAGCGGGTGCAAAATTTATTGCGTGAGATGGAAAATGGTCGCAGGTCTCGCTTAGAAAAATTAGGTTTTACCGCGCAGGAATCTCAACGTCTGGCGAGTCTGCATACGCGAAATTTCATGTAAGCAGCACTGTACCAAGTCCTCAGAGCGCTCAAAGTAAATCTGAAGTTGAGGCTTCACACAGAGCCAACATGACAAATCTCCATTGATCGAGAACATTCATATTCGCTGTTTTCGCCGAATTGGCAAGGCTCATCAGTTGATCCAGGGCCGCACTGTCTTGAGGACGTTCGCGATGCGCAAACAGGGCTAAGGTTTTCAGCGTGGCTAAAGTGGGAGCCTGAGTGACATCAATGGCGGCCTTTTGCGCCAAATTGTTCACCGCCTTGTCTACACTGAGAATTTTTTCGCAGGCCTGGATCAGATAACCCTTGCGAACCGGACTGCTGGAAGGATTTACTTCAGCATTTTGGCTGGTGCTCAATTGACCGCGACAGGCTCCATTGTTTGCACAAGGGTTGGGGAGACAACCAGGATCATTTCGTGAGCAGTTTCCACCGAAACCTTCGGGGTGTTTCATAACCAAGGAGTTGATCGTGTTTTGAATGGTGGTGTCGTTACTATCCAGATTTGTTGAGGCGACAAACAATTCATGTAATTGAGAACTCAGTAAATAACGATTGCTGATCAAAGTCCGATAATGGACGCTCGTTTCATTTTTAAGAGAGAGGGAGTTTTTATTCAGAGCCAATGCGATTTGCGCCACTTGTTCAGTGGTTAAAGAAGCCAGTGAGGCCATGGAAGGGACCGTTTTAAAAGCAGTGGTGATATCCGCAGATGTTTTTCCTAACTTAGTAGAGAGCGCCAGGGTGCCGTGGCAGATAGTGCAGTTTTTTTCATAGAGCGCTTGCCCTAAAGCCAGTTGGTCGGCTACTAAAACATCCTCACCTAAGTTTCCGTTTTCAGGAGGGGTTCGAGCACCAGTGCTTCCAATATCGGTTCCGGAATCAATGAGATTGAAACCGTTGAGTTTACCGCAACCATTATACACCACGGGAATAAGGCCACTCGCAATAATATAAATTATAAGATGACTCCAATACTTCTTCATATCTGCCTGGCCTTTTCAATAAGAGAACTGATAGATCCATCAGGGTTTGCTGCAAGCAAAGAGGTCGCAGCGGTTGTCGGCGAGGGAGATCGCAAGAGGAAGGCCACCGTCGAAGCCCAATCGCTTTGATTCAGCGCACGGCCTAACTGAGTGACCGGAGCTCCTCGTCCCCAGGTGCCGGCATCAGCATCGCTTTGACCTTTGAGATTATAGATGTTTCCCAGAATCATAGGGCCCGCCAAAGCTCCGCAATAGATGGAAGAGCTTGAGCCCAAGTACCCATGATCCGATCCCGTGGCATCTTTACGAGGGCTTCGACCAAATTCTCCACCCATGACAATCACGGTTTCATTAAAAATATTTTTTGCCTTTAACTGATCCATCAGTTCCAGCAAGCAAGCCGCATAGGCAAGATTCAAAAAAGAATTAACCATCAATGAAATGGTGCCACTGGTTTCATGCTCATCGGTTCCTAATCTAGCACTCGAATTATTGATATTGAGCCCTTCCATTCCACCGGGACCAATAGAAATAGAGTCGCTTAAGTTATTGAGCAATACATACTCAGCCACCGCGAAGTGGGCTGCCAATCGAGTGACTTTACAGGAAGTGGTCATCATAGTACGGATGTCCGGGCTGGAAACGATATTTCCATTAATTTGAAACTTTGTGGTTCCATCCGAAGCAATGGCCTGATCGTTTATTCCGGGAAGAGATTGCATGGGATCAAGGCTGCGGGTCACTAGACTGTTGTATTTGTTAAAGAGATTTGTCCAGATAGAATCAAGATCACCGAAACCTTTGCTCAATAAATCACTCGCAGCCTGGGTGGAAGTTGCCAAGCTGACGGCTCCCGCATTCTGAGTTGTGGCCGCTTGATTCAGTAGACTGATGGCGGAATCCAATGCGGCGCCAAGAGTTTTTCTTTTTGTTTCAAAGCTAGAAGAATTATTTCTTACAAAAGGAGTCAGCAAAGTGGAAATCATGTTTGAGCCGTTGGGCACGGTGATAGCGGATTTCGAAGCTTGCGATTTAAACTGATATTGTTCTAAGGATAAGTTAATTCCCGGAATCGGAGCACTTGAAATATCCGCAGCAAGAGCGCTCATACTCTGCGCAGCACCCAGAGGTACGAATTGCAGTTGTTGAGCCGCGCCGTGATCGGGGTTTCCCACTTCAATTCCGCGCAATTGAAGTAAATTGTCTAGAAGAGGATCCATGCTACGGGTTCCGCCATTCGCCGCTGGCACATTGAATTGCCATAATAGCGGTACGTTGATGTTTTTCTTTACCGTCGTAGTATAAGCCAAACTTGTGGAGGAGCCAGATTTAACGTAAGTTGTGCCGAGTTGGGCATTGGCGACAAAGCCTGCGGAAGAGTACGGAGTTAAGAATAAGTCGAAGTTCCATCGAGGAGGAGCGCCCTCTTGAAGAATGTGCAAATATTTTCGAGGTTTTAATCCCGAGCTTTGAGCCATTGCCTTTTGGTGGGCACCAAGGACGATGGATTCAATCAAAATTTGCAGAGGAGTCTGGAGCAAAGGGAGGCCAGTGGACATCCCCATAAAGCTTAAAAAATCACGTCGACTTAAGTTTTTTTTGTGACAACTATTTTTATGGCCCATTTGTTGCCCCGCTGATTCCAATATCTACTTTGCGATAATTAGAAAGCTTAAGAATATCTTTGATCAACTGAGAAATATTTTGAGAACTCTTCACAGACTTCCCTAGGTTGATAACCAGGTTGCGATGAATGAGGGCCGCAGGGCTGAGCGCCACTGGATGGGCAGGATCGTTCAGGTCACCCGTGTCCACATCAATGCCCAAAAAGTAATTATAATATCTTTTGGCTAAACAGATATAGTAATCATCTGTCGCGGCTAATTTTGCGCCCAAGTCATTCACTCCCGTAACGGATTGATCAATCAAGTCTCCATTGTAGTTGCGGAAGTAAACCTGGCCGTTAGGGGGCCTCTGATAATAATCCGCATCGGGACTCGCGGGCCATGCAGCTTCAGCAGATTTTGTTACGGGGTAAAATTGACTAAAATTTCCTCCGCGCTCAGCCGTGCCATTCCCAGTGGGATCGCCAGTCCCCACATAAAGGATATTCATTCCGCGAACCACACCAGAAATTCGGTCGTGTGAAGCATGGCATTTTACGCAGGAATTGCTGGTTCTAAAAGAAACGGGACTGGAAGTTTGCACCAACGCAGCGACGTCCGCTTCACGCACCACTGGCAGGTCACGGCAAAGGGTGTCGCGATAAACCGCCTTACCCCAGCGACGATGCATTTGCACAGCTCCGTCGGTTTTGTAGGGGCTATATGAGCTTATACTTGAAATATTGAGATTCAAATAAGTCATGGTTCCCAAAAACCCACCGCCACGATTGGAATACAAATCAATTGATCCGGCAGGATGATTTTTAAAAGCCGGAAAATTAAGAACCGTGCTCGGAGCGATTTGGATGCCTAAGAGGGTTCCGGTAGCGGCAAACTTGAACGGTGTCTGGAATATATAATCACTGGTGGAATGATTGGATTCCGGTCCGGCCGAGGGACTCATGTTTGTACGAATGGCTTGTAAAAAATCTGGGGTCATCACCGGGTCTGAAGCGGAAATTCCATTTCCAAAAAGCGCCCGCGTATAATAGAGAGCCGGAGAGCTTGAATCGTACAGGTCCTTCATATCATCCGAATGACCAGGCCAGCTGATCACCGGAAAGTCTTTGGCATAAAACCATGAAGCATGAAGACGATGGAAAGTTGCCAATACATTTTGGGCTCGCACATCATTGGGATTGGCGAGGGTCATCGCTGAGGAACCACTGAGTTTCGCCGAATCTAAAACCTGATTGCAAGCATCAATGGCGGTGAGTTTCCCGCTTTTGACTTGCTGAAAAAGGGGATCCGTGGTGGCAACCCTTTGACTGGTCAGTTGTGAATAGCAGCGATGAAAAAGCGCGACTTCAGATAAATCTTCAGCTTGGACAATTTGGCCAAAAAGAAAAGGAGTGAAAATAAAAGAAAAAATGACGGCTTTAGATAAAGCCGTTCTTTCTACAAAACTTCCCATTGCTTAACATTATTTTGGTTAGTGAATATCCGCAAATGTTCTCAAAATGGGAGACTCACTTTAGGACGATCCATGCGCTGATTAATAAGCAGCGTTAGCTGAGAGACCTACGTAGAAGTCATCGGATGGATGCTCGCCTCCTGACTGTTGCACCAATTTTTGATATTCACCCACTAGAGCACAGTCAATTTTAAGACGTTGATCCACATATTTACAGATATCGACTTTACTCCCCAATGCCACCAGCTTAGTTTCACTCGCAACAGATCCCAAGACATTGACGTTAGCCAACTGTTTGATGCCACGGAAGTCTGTAAAAACGATGACCCCTGGAACCCAAGAGTTGGTTTTTTTGTCTAAAATAGTTTGCGCGATCCCGATGCTGTAAGTTTCATTGAAGTAAGCTTTGCCTGAATGGGCATAGGCAAAGTTAAGCATAGTCTTGGATTTTTCATTGGTGATAGTGCCGCCAAAGCTGTAACCGGTTGCCTGATCTCCTTGAGTTGGATCAAATCGATTGGTAATCGTTGCCCAAAACTGACCCGTCAAACTTTTATTTAACTTTGCATCGGCTCTCATGGAAAGGGCCAAGGCGTTCAAGGCTGTAACATCCTGATACTTATTAAAGACGGCTTTTGAAACAGCTAATGATTGCTGAATGTATTGTTGAGCTGACATCCATGGATCACGATCATGATAACCTATGATATTGACCATTAGATTGATGTCTTTAGTGAGTGAGTAAGCGATGCCAATTGAAGAATAGCCTGTTGCCGACACCGTATTCCCGCGCTCAGCTTCGCTGGCATGTCCTAAAATATTTTCCCATTGAGATAATCCATTCGCTTTCAACTCAGCACCGAGCATGGGATGAGCTTTACCAAAGCTGAAAAGGATCAATCCGGGAGGTGTATCACTCATATTTCCCAAAGGATTGATTGGAATACCGATAGTGGCATCCAAAGTTTGAATGCCGGTTTCCAATTCAAGTTGAGACATCCGGCTATTGACATGGTCCTCTTCCATGGCGGCTTTAATACCAGGAACAGCTTGGGCCACTTGGGCGTCAATTTGTTTATGAACCAGGGGCAAGCTGGTTTGTAGCGCCGCAGGTAAGTTCTGTTTGACTTGGCCATCAATCAGTTGAGCTTTTTGACCTGCTGTCAACATATTAAGGTTAGGATTGCTATTCACTGCGGCGGTGATTTTCGCTCTCAATCCATCTTCCACCATTTTAGGAGCCATTTGATAGAGGGCCTCTCTTTTCTGTGCGGCACCTTCTTCAACTTCAGCATCCACCGCCTTGATGGCGTCCTTTCTAGTTTTTCCTCCCACGATAAGAGGACTGACAGTACCCGCTAAGCGGACTTGCATTATAAATCCTTCTTGGAGGGAGTAGCCTTGCTTAGTCCCTAGATTTTTTCTTAAGACATCCATCAATTCCGCGTCTTGATTCGAAATTTTTACCGCTAAATTTTGCTGAGTCACATCCAATTCTGGGTTGCTTCCTTTGATCCCAGCCACTGAACTCAAGCTGACTTGAATATTAAGATCTTGAACGACCTTTTTTAAGAAAGAGACATTCGAGCTCGAAACATTGGATTCGGCGAAGGATTGGTTCAAAAAATTAAATGGATTGATTGTAGTCCACAAGATAGTGGCTAGTCCCACGACGACGCGTTTTTTATTTTTTTTAAAAAATCCGGATTTGGCTTTGTTCATTTGGTCCTCCTATTGAAGTTATAATTTTCGCTCTCGTAATGGTTGTTGCGATTGTTATGCCAACGATTTAACGTGCTTGGAAAGTAATGGAAGCCATAAAGGTGCTTACGAGACGTTCATCCTTGCCTTAAATTGTTCCTGTCTCTTTTTGAGACGAAATAAAGAACTTTGAGACAAAAAAGCTGCTTGGATTTTCGCGATTTCTTCCACTGTTCCGCGACTCTTAGTCATAAACCTCCTGGATAATTTTGTTTATGGTAAATGATAGATTTCAAATAAAAAGAATCATCTGGGCCATCGATGCTTTTGAAGAAAAA
>DATBTE010000334.1:0-1520 GCA_036559425.1 Pseudobdellovibrionaceae bacterium
CATAAAGAGTTGAGATGTCGCTGGAGCCAATTTCAAAGGAAAAGGTTCCGGCGGTTTGGGATAAATCCAATTTTCTTTGCTCGGTATAAAGCCAGCATTTCCCGGCGGGATCAAAGACCGTGACTGTAAAGATCACCGCAGTGGCCGTGACCGGAGCATTGTTGGAGTCTAAGATTTTACCGCTATAAGTAAAGCCTGAAGTCGCGGCCAGCGCGGGCTCCATAATTAAGAATACGGAAGACAGCCCTAAAATAAGCTGCCTTAAAAAGGCCTTTCTTGGAGGTGTTAGTAACGTACTACGGGGAGTTTTCATATTCTAAAATATCGGAAAAAATACCCAATTCCTTGAGGTTTTTCCTTGCAAAAAAGGTTGGCAATTCTCTTTTTGAAGCTGGGGGCTTTGCTATATGAATAAATTAATATTTATTTACTAGATAATGCAGCAGCCAATGGGGCAAAAGTCCGATGTAGATACCTTGTCCAGCTATGAAGAAGTGCCTTGGTTTGGGAATAGCTTCCGCCGTTGAACTCAGCTTCGTCCTTGATTCGAATATTCGAAATCTTAACTTAAACCTTTCGGCTCCTATAATATTATCTTCTTTAGACTTCCTATTGCCTTCCAGGCTTGGGTTCTGATGGAGCGTACTTATCAAACATGCTTCTCTTACATTCGCTATTTGCACAGCATTTCCCAAAAGCATTTAAATTTAAAATTTCATTAAGGGTTGCATTGAGAACGGGGGCAGTCGCCTTATCAAGGTCATAGGCTAGCAATCTTTTTTGTTCTGTAATTTTTTCGATTTTAGTGTTAACATCAGACAATTCTTTTTCAGGGGAAACTTTTAAGATCTGCTGTAATTTAGAAAGTTGCTGATCTAATTCTATTAAGGTTTTCTTATTTTTTTCTTCTCTTACATCTATATCACCTAAACTTTTGTCAAATTCTCCAGCAAAATGTGCAAAATCTGAAGGTGAGCATTTTTCTTTATTACACTTGGAAATCTCTACTTTTATTTTATCACAGCCAAGATTTCTATAAGCAACTTCTTGCTTGTGAGACTTTTCAAATAAAGCAATTCTAGCTTTCTCAGGGTATTTTAAATATTTATTGCTTTTTATATTTATTGATTCCACTGCGGGAAGATTCATGGCTAGAATATTCTTATCAGTTATTCCATCTGATCCGGCATCAATGCATTGGTCTTTTACGCCCGCTTTGAGGTCCCCCAAAGTAACTTTCGTGGCGTGAGAATCACACAGATTCCTGAAAGCAAGTTCACTGTCTTTATCTTTAATCTCTAATTTGGAATTCGCTAAGCTATAGCAAGTTGCCATATCCGCCGCGCTGGGCAAGCTGCTTTGAGATTTCTCAATTTTGAAATAAACTTCGCTATTTGGCTTTTGCGCTTTATAAAAAGTACCAGCATTTTCTATCTTTAAATCCCATTTTTTGAGGTAACTTTTCGCCCTATCATCGCTAATGCAAACGGCGCGCAGACTGCTTTCCGGCTCGGTGAAGG
>DATBTE010000335.1:0-1643 GCA_036559425.1 Pseudobdellovibrionaceae bacterium
TTCAGGTCCTGATCTGATGAATGTTAGTGAGGGAGCCGTATGCCTTAGTTGGGCAAGTACGGTTCTAAGGGGGGGGGCGGGAGTATGTAAAGAGGCACAGAGATGTTCAAAAAATCTTAAATCCTTCACTGATATGTTATATTTTCCTGAATTATCATAAATACCATGCGTAAGCTTATCATTATAACAATTATTTTGTTAACGAGCTTTCAGGTGAAGGCAGAAGAGAGTATTCCCTCTTCCTGCATGCTTTTTATGAATGGAAATTCTGTCTCAGAGGGTCCCGCAATTCCTTTAGGAAAGTACCAGGTGAAATTTTATTCCTGCTCCATCTCCGGTCAAGATTGGATTGGGGTGCGTGAGTTTGTTTCTCGCGGAAAAACATACGTCTTATTAATTCAACCAAATAATTTGCAGACTCAAATAGCCGAGCTCAGTTGTCTAAAATGCACTCCCATCAGCCTTGAAGACCTTCCCGAAAGCCCTTATAAGCGAGGGCTCAAAGAAGAGCTTTCTCCTCCCTTTCCTCAAGTTAATGACGGTCTCACTCATGCAAAGTCTGATGCTGGTTTATTTCTGACAGTGGATTTATGTCCTTCCCGTCAGAATTTTGATGCTTCAATTTTCGAGAATGCGAAAGTGAAATCCCGAGAAGCATTTCCTGTTGCGGTGGCGTTAAGTGGCGGGTGGATGAACCATTTCGACACCGAATTTCAGTGGATGAAAAACCAGGCTTTGGATCATCGCTTGGATATCATTTGGGTAAACCACTCCTATACACATCCTTATAAAAAGGGAATTAAGAATAAAAATAATTTCCTTTTAACTTCAGGAGTTCATTTTGATGAAGAAGTCCTTAAACAAGAGCAGTACATGATTTCAAGGGGAATTCTGCCGTCGGTATTTTTTCGGTTTCCAGGACTGGTTTCGAACCAGGATTTGATGATTCGTCTGGCTCATTTTGGCCTCATCGCCTTGGGAACCGATGCTTGGTTGGCTCTTGGACAAAAAACCAAACCAGGGAGTATCGTACTTATTCATGGAAATGGAAATGAGGAAGGAGGAGTGCATTTATTTATAAAGCTTCTAGATACCATTTCCGATATGGGCGTCTTTAAAAATCTTAATTTGGTTTTGTAATTAAACAGGGCCTAGGTCGTGAAAAGCTCTTAGTCGATGCCTCCCAGAGTTCCTTGCTTGGCCCTGTTAGTTTTCGGTTTTAATATATGATCCGATGGCTAAAGAAATAGACTCTCTCAAAGAACGTATTCAAGAATTGGAACTGGAACTTGTCGGCAAAGACAAAGAGCTTTTGAAGTACCGTCAGGAACTCGGAAAAGTGAATGTTTCCCTTGAGCATTTAATCGCGCAAATCAGTGAGGAAATCCGCATGGCTGGGTTGATTCAGCGGATGCTCTCTCCCACTCAATTGCCAAATATCAGCGGCTTTGAATGCAGTACTAAGTATTTGCCGGGGGAACGGTTCGGCGGGGATTATTTTGATATTTTTGAACATGAAGATAAGCTCAAATTCGGCATCGTGGTGGCGAGTTCTTCTGGTTACACTATGTCCGCACTATTTCTTTCAGTGCTTATTAAGATTTCTTCGCAAATTGAGGCGCGACGAGGCCTGGAACCTCATA
>DATBTE010000336.1:0-1715 GCA_036559425.1 Pseudobdellovibrionaceae bacterium
AATATATTAATTGGGATGGAGTCATGAAAAAGTCCGCACGTGTCGTGGTGCAAGCTAGCTTGTCTCCAGGCCGAAGTGGAGAACAAATCCGCGGAATGGACGGTCTTTTTTCTTATCTTTATGATGAAATTCACAGGATGGATTCACCAAGATATCCCAAAACAGCCCAACTTGATCCTGAAAAAGTGGCGCGCGGGGAAAAGGCTTTTAACTTGAACTGCGCTGATTGCCATGGAACCCATTCTGAAAATGGAATCTATTACCGAGATCCAAAGGATTTTAAAGATCCAAAAAAGGGTCACTACGTAGATGAAATCATCTCAACAAAGCACCTTCAAACAGATGAAACTCGCTTGAAAGGCATGAATTTGCCTTATATCAATACTGTGGAAAAAACTTGGTTGGGCCACTATGGCGATTCTAATTACGCGTTTCGAACACGCCAAGTATTATTCGACTATCTGAATAAAACAAATCTATCGGATGCGCCAATCAGGGAAAAAATAAGTCAACTCTGCGAAAAGCAAACGGATGAGGATTGTACTTACAGCCTTACTGAAGAAATGAAAAAGAAGGTCTATGGTTATCAAGTTCCTCCGCTTTGGGGAATCTGGGCTTCAGCACCTTATCTGCATAACGGTTCAATCCCCAACTTAAGAGGAGTGCTCTTTCCGCAAGAGCGTCCTAAAACTTGGAAATTGGTGGATGATCCCTTGGGTATCAATACTCCATTCACTCCCTATAATATAGACAATCCGGGATTAAAGGTAGAAGTGAATCTGACGGCATCACCTGGAAATACCAAAATATACAACACTGAAAGCCCCGGCTGTTCGAATTCGGGTCATGACATTCAGGATTGGACGCAAAAACCCGCAGCGTCGATCAAGGATGCAACTAAAGAAGATATTTTGGAATATTTAAAAACCCTTTAATCAGAGAAATATTTCAAGCATTACAGAAAAACAAATCGCTGGGTCGCCAGCGGGAAATGATTTATGAAAATAAAATGGTTGCTCGCAATATCAATTTTATCAGGAGTCATGTCGATTGAAATTGATATTGCGAACGCCAATCAAGAAACAATCTCCACTCTTACTTCAATAAAAATGGAAGAACTCTCTTCTATTATCGGGGAGGCTAAAACAAACCTGATGTCGAAAAAAATAAAGGATCCGTCTGGTGAATATTGGTCCATGCCCGGCTATCTTGGAACTCACTATGTCTCCCAATACTATTTATTTACCCGATGGTTTGGAATTCAATTGCCCGCCCCCTATAAAGAAAATCTGTTGAATCTTATTTTATCGAGACAGAACAAGAAGGGGGGGTTTTGGCTGGCCCTGGAGGATGCAAACCTCAGCTCTCCCAATGCAATTGATCCTAGTATTTATCATTATTGGGCACTCAAGGTTCTAAAAACAGAGTTTCCCCAACGACAAGTTGAAATTGATACTGCATTAACAAAAGCAAAGATTTATATTCTCAAAAGCGGTGGTGCGGAGAATTCCGTCTTGTTCACAAAAGTGGTTATGGCTCTTTTCGGCAACTATTCCTGGGATAACATCCCCTATATCCCCTCAGTGACCTATAATGCTTTAATTTCCCCATTTGTGGTTGATAAATTTTCGCAATGGGTGATTCCGCACTTGAAGCCCTTAGGCTACATTCGAGCACACCGAATCGCCAAAAGTGATTTAGGAGCTGAATTTTCA
>DATBTE010000337.1:0-2805 GCA_036559425.1 Pseudobdellovibrionaceae bacterium
CTAAACTGCAATATCGCACTCGTATTTGAAGATTATAAAAAAGTTGTCGAGAAAGCTATATAAATTAGGATGGGGAATGAACAAAGA
Source organism: Pseudobdellovibrionaceae bacterium (assembly GCA_036559425.1). Classification (GTDB taxonomy): domain Bacteria; phylum Bdellovibrionota; class Bdellovibrionia; order Bdellovibrionales; family Bdellovibrionaceae; genus JACMRP01. The sequence continues at coordinate 88 of DATBTE010000337.1, forward strand.
CGTTAAAAGAGAGCTCGTAGAGGTTTACCAAAGGTATGGCTTTGAACCGGCAAAGACGTATGAGAATGATAAGGTTCTCGTCTTCACTATAAAAACAGGCTATTTTGATAACGCTGATATAGTCCCTTTGGTTGAAGGTATCAATGTTCAACAAGCATTTGATGACTACTCAAAAGCAGGATTTGCTTGTACTGTTAGACATGTTCAAACTCCCAATCAAACCGAACGCCAACTTTTTAAAGGTTTTTTTTCGGTAGAGTCGATTCTTACCAGACTTGACTATGATTATGAACGATTCACTAAAGGTATTGTCGCCCCGTTCTCAGCTGATGCTCAGTACGAATATATAAACGCACCCTATCGGGTCAATGGACAACCTGGAAATCTTTCACCAGCAGAAGAGGTTGCAACGAGGCTTGATTCACATAAGCCAATTCTCTTTCTAATAGAAGCGGCGGCTGGCTTTGGGAAGACGTGTACAGCTTATGAATTAGTTCACCTTCTTACACAACGTGGCGAATATCTTCCCCTTTTTTCAGAGTTGGCAAGAAATCGACAAGCGGTAATTTTTAGATACATTTTATTGGATGAAATAGATAGAACATTCCCGGTGCTAAGTTCAAGGCTAGTCCAGACTGAGATGAAGAATGGAAGAGTAATAACTATACTTGATGGTTTCGATGAGTTACTTCGAAAGACTGAAGAAGGGAACGACTTCGAAAATAAGGAACCAATGCTGGAAACCATAGGGGAGTTTCTAACCGGTAACGCGAAAATTGTATTAACTACTAGGCGAACCGTGCTTTTCGAAGGGGATGCATTTCACACTTGGGTTGAAAGGCACTCAGATGATTTTGATCTGGTGAGAATTCGAATAAGTGAACCGCGTGTCGATAATTGGTTAGACAAATCACGTCTTAGTAAGTTGAAAGAAACTGGTTTACGAATCAAAGATATCGCCAATCCAGTTCTCCTCTCCTACCTTCGTTGTATTTCTGATGTGGATTTTGAGAAAGCATCTTCAGAACCACACCTCTTAGTTGAGAAGTATTTCGACTTTATGCTCGATAGAGAAAAGAGTCGTCAAGACCTACGGTTAAACCCTGACAAGCAACAGGAAGTCCTTTGCTCCATTGCCGAAGATATGATTGCTTTTGGTTACACCTCGGAACATCGCGACTACATAGTCGACCATATTCAACGGGTGAATTCAAATATTATTGATGAAGCATTGTCAGCTTATCCTGCGGCAGAAAAACCAACTAAAGAGGGAGTTGCGAATAAATTAGCAAGTCACGCACTATTAGACAGAAGTCAAAGAGAGCCTAACAAAATCGGATTTATTAATGAATTTGTATTAGGGCATTTCGTCGCGAAGATAATACTAAGAACTTCTGACTGGTTGAATGATGACCTTCGCTTTATAGAACCAGCCGTTATTTCTTTTCAACCGCGATCTGAAGAATCACGAATTTTACTTTGGGAAAAACTAAAAAACTCTGTCGAGTTTCTACCAATATCCTACCAACTTGACATTACTTTACGTCTAACGGGCTCTATTCCTTTCGATTTATGTAATGATGAGGCAAATGGCCTAGAAATTAGTCAAGCTGTTATTGGAAGTAAACTTATTTCCAACTTCCAGTTTAATGAATGCATATTTAGGAATTGCGTTTTCGACTTATCGAATATTACTAACGCTACATTTCTTAACTGTAAATACTATGGGAACAGTTTTTTAAATTCAAACGCAAAAGGTCAAATTCATATCCTTGGAGCGTTTGGTGATGACAATTTTATTGACACACTGATTTCCTCTAATACCCCCATATCAGAGGAGATTGAGCCAGACCGCAGTATACTATTAGAACGATTTATCCTTGAAAAATTCTGGCCAGTGGGACGTGAAGCTGTCATGCATAGGCATCGCCCCATCAAAGGGGTCTGTGTTAATAACGGTGAATTCAAAACCAATGAATTGTGTTCAGCAATTGCATCCCTCAAAAAGAAAGGGATTCTTAAAGAGCCGATGCAAAGCGCATTTATTGAAATTAATCTGGATGAAATCCAGGCTATTCGAGAAATTCTTGGTCGGAACTTAGTTAATGGAAAGTAATTTTAAGCACACTGCCGAAAATGTACGGCGAGATATTGAAGCAATCCTTGATAAAGTTTGCCTTTTATGTAGAGTTTTTGCTCGTGGAAAAGATGATCGATCACTAACCAAAAAGTTGCATAAGGATGAAGGAAAGTATTCCCTTCATGGGAAACTGATACAAGACGCAATTGGGGTGCGAGTTGCACTCTATTTTGAGGAAGATGTTGATATTGTTGCCCAACTTTTATCCTCAGAATTTGAAATCGACAATAACGCCTCTACGGTCGATACTCACGCAACAGATCAATTTACGGTTACCCGTCACAATCTTATATTTCGACTACCTGAGTACTATATTAGCGATATGCAGCGAAGTATTGGCAGCATGCCAATAGACACTACATTCGAGGTGCAACTTAGAAGTATTCTTTCTGAAGGGTGGCATGAAGTAGACCACGATCTTCGATACAAATCAAAATCAAGCTGGAATGGTAATGATGATTTGAGTAGGGCATTAAACGGAATTTTGGCGACAATAGAAACTGCCGAATGGGGTATGCGTAGAATCTTCGACGATCTTGCGTATCGCCATTATAAGAAGAAAAACTGGGAAACAATGT
>DATBTE010000338.1:0-6970 GCA_036559425.1 Pseudobdellovibrionaceae bacterium
CAGGAATTATTTATAACGGTTTTGTTCAATCAGGTCCTGTTGTTTTTTCAGGCAGTATTTTACAAAAAGCCAGCGAAGAAGAATATTATGTTTCAGATGCAGATTACACGACCTGCACCAATTGCCCTCCAACCTGGGGATTTTCGGGGAGCAATATTCGCGCTGTATTGGGGGGCTATGCTTACATAAAAAATTCTTTTCTGAAAATTTATTCTGTTCCCGTTTTCTGGCTTCCTTATTTGATCGTGCCCCTTAAGAGTGACCGCCAAACAGGATTCCTTACGCCCCGTCTTTTAGGCGACCAAGCGGGTGGGCTCGCACTTTCTGAGAGCTTTTTTTGGGCTATTTCACGCAGTACAGATGCCACTTTCGCCCTTACCAATTATGAAAAACGCGGACTTAAAGGCTCTGCTGAATATCGGTATTTGCTGAATGAAAATTCGCATGGAACTTTTAATGCCGCCGCCCTGGTGGATCATGTCTTCAGAGATGACCTCCGGGTCACTAATTTTGAAAAAGAGGGCGAAAAAGGCAAAGACATAACTCGATGGTATGCTAAATACGATCACTACTATGATTTGCCAAATGGCTATATTCAACGAGCGCAAATCAATATTGCCAGTGATTTACAGTACCCTAAAGACTTCTCGGAAGAAACCCTCAATCATGGCGATCCTGCAATGGAAAACCGAATCTCCCTCACCAAAAATAGTTTCGATCAACATTTCAGCGTGGACACTTCCTACTATGTAAATCTGTTACAATCTGACCCACTGGCTTCCAACTCCAACTCAGTTCATCGCATCCCTGAAATTCGCTTTTCCCAAACTCAACAGAAGATCAGCAACTCTCAGTTTCTTTTTTCCTACGATCTCGACTATGTGAATTTTGCAAGATCAGGCCCCTCCTTTGATAAGCTAGACACCGACAATGGGGTTAGTTTTGAGAAAAACAGCTGTAGAAATCCTAAATATGATCAATACCCAAACTGTCACCTATCGTTACAAGGAAAGTTTGATCCCGCCACGGATCTGCTGCGCACCGGCCAACGGATCGATATGTCTGGCACCATCGCCCGTCCTCTTAATATCGGCGATTATTTAAATATCCTTCCGGCTCTTTCCTATCGTGAAACAGACTATCAATTTAATGTTGGCGACGAACGCACCAACAGTCGCCGTTATCTTCGCGCAACCCTGGGAGCTAAGACTTCCATCAGTCGCGTTTTTATCTTAGATGAAGCTCCAAAGGCGGATAAATATAAACATGAAATTATCCCCGAGGTGATTGCCACAACTATTCCTTGGATCAAACACCCCGCACACTCCTTCTTTGGCACGGGCATAGATCCTGATGGAACTTTTTATTATTCAGACTACTTAACAGATGCCGATCTTGCCTCTCCAACTCGCCTTCAATTCGACTATAATGATCGGATTTATGATCGTGGCCAAGTCACTTTTGCCGTAAATAACAAGCTTGTGCAGAAGGCATGGGTGGGCGACACTCCCACCTATTTACAGATTGCCAGTCTTAAATTTTTTCAATCCTATGACACCTATCAAGCCAACCTTCGCAATCCCACCCGTGAGCCTTGGTCTGATGTCACAACGATCTTAGATGTGCGCCTGAAGCATTTTCAGACCTATACAATACTCAATTATTTTCCTCAGCAAAACGTGACTAATATTTCTTCACGGGTACGAATAAATAACGACAATGATCAATTCGTTCAAGTGTCTCTCACTAAGACTTATAAGATCAGCCCTGGAGTTGATGTTGACCCTAACAGCCGCGTTGAGGACTATGCCTTTGCTGCCGGCACTACCGGAAGTTATATCAACTTTATGGGAAAGTTTGTTTACGATGCGAATTGGGCAAACACCCCTTCCCATAAAAGAATTAAGGAATGGGCCTATATGGCGCAAATCAAGCCCCCAGGGGACTGCTGGGCGATCAACTTAATCCAGTATTTCCCGACAGACGGCAATACTAAAACTTTTGTCGACTTTGTCTTTAACTTTGATGGCACGCCCAAACCACCCCTCCCCACTGAGAACCTAAATCTCTATGGATTTTAAAACTCCTCAATGATCAGGACCTCACCTTTTTTATCCACAAAAGCAAGAACCAGCCGCACAGATTTTATAGTTTTACTTTGCACAAATAAATGCGCACGTTTGAGCCGCTCCTTTTGTTTTTTAGAAACGCGCACTTCAAGAAACTCAAAGTGGCTGAGACTTTTAATTTCAACAATCCAGATCTCAGGGATAGGACTCTCCACAACCAAATCAATTTCCGCATAGGTCGTACGCCACCGGATCTTTAAAACTCTAAAGGATCTTTTAAGAAAATAATCTACAACCTGTTTCTCAGCCCAGTGACCTTGAACATGGGACTTACAAAGAGAGGTGTTCTTTAACGCCTGAGAAGGTTCTTCGGTGCCAGATGCAAGGACCGTGGTCCGCGATGTTTTTTTTATGAACGGCCGTGGAATAGCCTTTATGATCTTCGAATCCATAGACTGGGAATTGAAGCCCCAAATCCTTCATGAATTGATCGCGGGTGACTTTCGCGACAATAGAAGCTGCAGAAATCAAGGAGACTCTAAGATCGCCCTTTACAATCGTGGTCTGTTTAAACTTCGCAGACATTCCTGAAATGGTCTTATTTCCATCGATCAGCAAATGCCCTGAATCTCTTCCTAGATTCTGCACAGCCCGCTTCATTGCAAGCAAAGAAGCCTGAAGAATATTGATATCATCAATTTCCTCAACAGTAGCAAACCCTAGACCAACCTGGTGGTGCTTTTTAATTTCAATAGCGAGTTCATTGCGACGCTTTTCGGACAAAAGCTTCGAATCAGTAACTAAGTCGGATAAAATATCTGAGTTGAATGAGACTGCGGCCGCATAGACAGGACCAGCAAGACAACCTCTTCCCACTTCATCGACCCCGATTATTGCATAATGGGGATCAGCAACAGAGAAACTTCGCCAATCGATAAGCTCAAAAACTTTAGCTTTATCATTGGCGAGGCGTTTCATTCTGCCCACTACTCAGCAGTTGCAGATTCTTTAGTCGCAATTTCAGAAGTAATCTTAGCGGCTTTACCTTCAAGATCTCTCAAGAAATACAACTTAGAACGGCGAACTTTACCGTGAGCAACAGTTTCAACACGGTCAATTGCAGGGCTTACGAACGGGAATGTTCTTTCCACGCCAACACCCGCAGAGATTTTACGGACAGTGAAAGATTTTGCAACGCCATTACCTTGGATCTTAGTAACGATCCCTTTGTAAAGCTGAATGCGTTCTTTTTCACCCTCTTTTACTTTTACATACACGTTCACAGTATCGCCTGATTTAAACGTATTAATATTTTTATTAGAAGCACGTTGAGTTACACGGCGAACAAGGTTTGTTTCTTTACCAGCGGTTTTTGCAGTCGTTTTTTTTGCAGCTTTAGCCATTTTTTTCCCCATGGATATAAAAGTAAAGGAAGGTGTTACCATGACCCCATTATACGGTCAAGACAGATACTTACAGCAGATCGGACAGAAAGATGACGAAAATCATCCGGCGGAGCCCCTTTTATAGGCTCTAAAATGGCCGTACAGGATTTCATAAAGTCCTCAGTCATTCCATAACCTGTTCCAAATAGAAGAAAACAGGGCTTTTTCTCATCATGCATCTTTTCCCGGATACTTCGAAAGCTCAGGGTCGCAACCCCTTCAATGGGACGGGCATGGGTCGCCACGGTCATAGCCTCAGGAACCCCCCAATCTTTAAAAGCCATTTCAAAGCTCTCTGCTGTTTTAACACGCGCCAAGGCGGTCCTGCGAGAGGGGTTGAATTTAGCTCCAAGCCCGGTTCTCCAATGATCCAAGACCCTTTCAACAAACATCAGTTGCTCTTGCATCGGATGAATCAAATAGTAATTTTCAACCGAATACATACGAGAAGCGCGGGCAATATCGTGAATATCAAAATTTGTAATATTCGTCGAAATGATCTTCTTTTCTTTATCTAAGATAGGATAATGAAGAAGACCCACTGCAAGGCGAGGTACATAGGGAGTATCACTCATAAAAATCTTTCTCCTTAAGTCTGGTAAGACCTAGAACCTCTCGTTCAGCGTCCGTCAAGGATTGCCAGAGCTTGTGAGCTTCTTTGAGTGACCGAGACAGCTTATTTTTTTCGATCAAGTCCGGACGCTTTTGCAGAGTCACCAAGTAGGATACTAAATGCTTCCAGTCCTCGATCTTTTTGTGATTTCCGTTCACCAAAACTTCAGGAACATTCTGTCCCTGATACTCCCGCGGGCGCGTAAAATTTGGATGTTCCAAAAGGCCTTCAGCAAAACTATCCTTTTCCGCTGATTCTCGATGTCCTAGGACCCCTGGAAGAAATCTAGACACCGCATCCATTAATACACAGGCGGCAAGTTCCCCTCCGGAAATCACATAGTCTCCGGTGGAAATTTCCTCATCTACAAACTGATTAATCACTCGTTGGTCAATGCCCCCATAACGACCACAAAGTAAAATTAACCCCTGTTCCTGAGAGAGAGCCTGGGCCTTTTTATGGGTTAACGGTTTTCCTTGAGGTGATAAGTAAATAACTTTAGAAAAAGGCTGTGATGATTTAGCCATAGCAATGGATTTCGCCAAGGGCTCGGGCAACATGATCATCCCATCGCCACCGCCGAAGGGCCTATCATCCACCGTACGATGAACATCTGAAGTAAAGTCTCGGGGGTTAATACAAGATAATGTTAATAAGGAATTTTTTTGTGCTTGAAAGAACACTCCCGCAGACATTGCGGCTTGAATCATTTCCGGAAAAACAGTGACTACCTGGAATTGAAAAGCCACTACAAATTCTCAAGATCTAAAAGACCTTCTGGTAAATCCATGACGATTGTATGGTGTTTAAAATCAATTTTTTTAATGAACGCTTCTACAAAGGGTATTTCGACACGTCCCTTAGCCGCATCTACAACAAGAAGATCTTGAACCCCATTAGAAGAAAAGCCTTTAATTAGACCAACATTTTCCTGAGCCGCAGTTTTTACCATGAAGTCCATTATTTCATTTAAGAAGATGGTTTCTCCTGGTTTGGAAACAAAAATATCAGCAGGGATTGAAAATTCGAAGCCTTTGACGGCTTCAGCAGCATTACGATCCATCATAAGCGGAGATTTTACGATGAGACCTTGCTTAAAAGGTTTCATTTTTTCTACCGCATAAGAAGCTATTTCCCCTGTTCTAGGCGAACGCAACTCAAAGGTCTTAAGCTTTTTAGCCCAAGAAACATCGCCAGAGAAAACAAGAATATAGAGCTCACCTCTAAGTCCATGGGCATCTTTAACTTTTCCAACCAATTTCATTTCCATAGCGACCTTAATGCCACGCCTTATCTATACTCGCAATACGTGCTCGCAATATTTGAAATTATTTTCGAAATATTTTTTAAATAAAAAAAGGGCCTTTAAGCCCTTTTCAAAAATCAAACCTTGTTGCAGAAACTAGATGCTACTCAACGATATCAAGGTGGTAACGTTTATTCAGCTTAGTACCGGCCGCACGAATGATGGTTCTCATTGCCGCTGCAGTTTTCCCCTGCTTGCCAATAACCTTACCCAAATCTTCTTTATCAACCTTTAAAGCTAATAAAGTTGTTTGTTGTCCAGGGATCTCGTCAACTTCAACGTGCTCTGGCTTATCAACCAAAGATTTCGCCATAAATTCAACGAGGTCTTTTAGATTTTCCATGAGTTCCTCCACATCATGTGTCCGCAATAACGACCCAAGCCCCCTAATAGGACTTGGCTATTTTTTAATTATTTTGCAGCTTGAACGAGCTTAACTACATGCTTTACGCGCTCAGAAGGCTGTGCGCCTTTTTTAATCCACTCGTTGTACTTTTCTAAGTCAATTTTGACTTTTTGATCAGCACCTTTTGGAGTTGGGATATAAGTACCAATAACTTCCAAATGTTTACCAGTAACATAGCGGCGAGAGTCTGCCACTGTGATACGGTATTTTGGGGTGTGTTTTGTACCTGTACGAGCCAAACGAATAACAACTGCCATGAGAATCCTCTTTATCAACTTTTTAAACAGCTAAATATTTAGCAAACTTTTGTGAAAAAAACAATAATAAGTCGACTGGTCTACCTTTTTTGTAAAAGGAGATCAAGTTTAAAATGGGAACTTCATTCCCCCACCACCACCACGACCCATTCCCATTTTCATCAACCCACTCATCATCTTTTTCGCATCTTCGAATTGCTTAATCAATTTATTAACGTCTTGAACCTTCGTTCCGCTTCCATTTGCAATCCTTTGACGACGCGAAGCATTCAAAATTTTGTGATTTTTTCTTTCTTGCGGAGTCATCGAACGAATAATCGACTCTAATTTCTTAATTTCTTGATCCGGAGGAGTCATATTTTTGAGTTGCTTTGAAAGATCACCCATCCCCGGTAAAAACTTCAAAAGACTCTCCATGCCGCCTAATTTTTTTAATTGCTGAATCTGCGCTAAGAAATCTTCGAGGTCGAATTCATTCTTTGCCATCTTTCGCGCGCTCTCGCGAGCCGACTTCTCATCGATCACCTCTTGGGCTCTTTCAACAAGCGTTAAAACGTCTCCCATGTCCAGAAGACGAGAAGCCAAACGGTCTGGATGGAAGATTTCAAGCGCAGCAACCTTCTCCCCAACGCCAAGGAATTTAATAGGAATGCCGGTGACTTCACGAATGCTGAGAGCCGCACCTCCACGGGCATCTCCGTCTACCTTAGTTAAAACCAAACCAGTTAAGCCCAATCTTTGGTGAAAACCTTCAGCAACGTTTACAGACTGTTGACCTAACATCGCATCTGCCACCAGAAGAACTTCCTGAGGGCTCCAGACCTGTTTGAGATTCTGCAGTTCCGACATTAATTGATCATCAATTTGCAAGCGT
>DATBTE010000339.1:0-6437 GCA_036559425.1 Pseudobdellovibrionaceae bacterium
TTCCCACTGCTCAGCAGGTTTCTAATCCAGTGACATTCTTGCCCAGTCATAATAATGGGGTGATTTTGCAACTTCCGAAAATTCCTTCAGCGGGTTCGACATCAGCTTCCGGATTTGTGATTTTGGGGATCGGTACTGCAACTAATAACACTCCTATTAGTGCAAAAGTCTTCCCAGCCAACGGCAATGGCTATATCCAAACAAATTTTAACGGCACTGATTATCCCGCTTCTTTTATCGACAGTGGATCCAACGGACTCTTTTTTCCAGCTCCCCCAAACCTCCCCGGCTGCGCTGATAGTAGTGGAGCCAAAGGCTTCTTTTGCCCTGTCACACCCTTGACTCTCTCCGCGACCCAGGCGGGAAAGACAGGTTCGCCAAAAGTTCTCGTCTCTTTTGAAATTCAAAACTCAGCTTATGCTATAATCTCAAGTCCCAATTTTATGTTTAACAATATCGCCGGTAACTTCGCCGATGGCTTTGACTGGGGCCTGCCATTTTACTTTGGCAGAACCATTTTCCATGGCATCAATGGAAAATCTTCCGTATTAGGTACTGGCCCTTACTGGGCATGGTAAGCTTCTTTTTGAATTCAAGAATGACGGCTTCTGTGCCTGCTTGGACCTATTCTATTTCTCATCACATGCTCCTGTTTTACCGACCACTTATCAACTCAAGGCTTACTAATTGCAAGCTAGAAGCTTTTCATTTTATAAGGAATTAGAGGCTTCTCATGATTAAGAATCGACATTTAATGACTACGCTGCTCATGTGTTTGACACTCCTTTCGGCAACTTCCAGAGCCGCAGACGAGGAGCCCATTCTTCAAGAGGGAACCTTTAAAGGGTCAAAAGATGCCTATCCCGACCGTGACATTCTGTTTAAAATAGCAGTGAGCCTCTGTACTGAATTAAATCCCCAAAAGACTGTGTCTTCATTGAAAATCTCACCGCTTATTCAACATTATCTTTCCAAAGCCCCTGATTCCACGAAAACTACGTACGATAGCTCGGGCTGGACTGTAGATCTTTTTTTTCCAAAGCCTTCCCCTGGTTTTCTGCGTCTTTTAAAAGGCGACTCTTTTTTCATGCTCGATTACCGACAAAATGAAAAGACAATTGAATCTGTCGCAAATATTTCTCTAGGAAGGGATTGTCGACTGAGCGAGGCCCGCTTTACATACTATAATGCTTCTTTAAGACCCATGCTGAGAGTCAAATTCAATTCATCCTATCAGCAAATTCAATCCTTAGTAATGGAAGAGGCGATGAAGGAAGTCCCTCAGAAGAATCCTCCTACAAAAAAAGTCGTTCGTATCGGTATCATTGATACAGGAATCGACTACAATCACCCTGCTTTGATAAGTAAATCCCGCCCAATGTTGGGATTGGATCTGATCACTAAAGGCCGTCCCCCTTACGATTACACAAATAGTATTCAAAATGAACAGATGGGAAAGCACTTCAGTCACGGAACTGCAGTGGCGGACATTGCTACTCGCAACATAGACGCCTTAATCATACCGGTACGCACTAGCAATCAACCTTCTTTGGATGGAGCAGCTGTCGAGTATCTAGCAAAAAAAGATGTTCGAATTGTTAATATAAGCCAAGGCACTTCAGATAAATCCGAGTGGCTTCCTTTGAAGACAGCTATGCAAAAACACCCTGAAATACTTTTCATAGTCTCCGCTGGGAACACGGCTCAAGACATAGATAAAGAACCTTTTTACCCCAGTGAGTTTAATCTTCCTAATATGCTGGCTGTAGCTTCTGTAAATACGCAAGGACAACTCTCTGAGTTCTCAAATTACGGAGCTAAGCACGTCCATCTCGCGGCGATTGGTGAAAACGTCTCTGCCGCGCTTGCTGGCGGTGGGCAGTGGACGGTCAATGGAACCTCTTTTGCCGCACCTGTGGTTACCAACATCGCTGCGCAACTGCTGATCGAAGACCCTTCGCTGAAATCACAAGAATTGCGTTCCCTCCTCATTCAGTTAGCAAAACCTGTCGAAGGGTTAAAAGGCAAAGTTCAGTACGGAGTACTGGGGATGGAATGATTGTGAATGAGGAAACCCGCATCTTACTCTTAAAAAATGAGGTTTTGAATAAATGCTACGGCTTCATCCTGCTCTTTTCCTTGAAAGCAAATTTCCCTTGCATTCGTGCTGCCGCTTATGACAACCACAAAACTCGTAGGACGATATTTTAATACCAACTTCCCGTAAATCTCAGGAACTTCTGTTTCCAATGCCTCCATAAGTTCCCATATACCCTTTGTATCGTACCTAAGGCTATAAGCCTGGGAGGTGGCTTTCGAAAAGTCTTCGGTTGAAAGCTCTTTTAGAAGAACTCCGTAGAATTCAAACTCATTTCGAGCTACGTATTGGTTTGCAATCGTATCGCTCTATCGGCTCTCAAACCTAATTTTTATACCAGGCTTGGGTCTAATCCCGAATCCCCATCGAGAACCTCTGGAAAGTCAGGAAAACCGATGAATTTACGTGGACACGAGAGGGTTATTTGGTTAAAACCCAGGAACTCATTCAATATAACACAAGGGGTTAACCATGGCTGTTGAGCAAACATTCTCAATCATTAAACCAAACGCAATGAAAAAGAACGCTATCGGCGATATCGTTAGCATGTTTGAAGCAAACGGTTTGAAAATCGCTGCTGCGAAAATCCAAATCCTATCTAAATCCAAAGCTGAAGAGTTCTACGCTGAACACAAAGCGCGCCCTTTCTTTGGTGAGTTGGTAAGCTTTATGACTTCTGGCCCGGTCATGCTTATGTGCCTTCAAGGCGAAGGTGCTGTTTTGAAAAATCGAGAAATCATGGGCGCAACTGACCCTAAAAAAGCCACTGCGGGAACCATCCGCGCTAAATTTGGTGATAATGTTGGGGAAAATGCGGTCCACGGTTCTGACAGCGTTGAGTCTGCAGCTCGTGAACTTACAATTTTCTTTGAAAAACAAGAAATCTGTAATGTTTAATTTATTTGAAGAAAATGTCGTCGCTCGTTAATAAACAACTAACAGTTACGATTGAAAAACTAGCCATCGGCGGCTCGGGCATTGCCCGCCACGATGGCTTCGTTATTTTTGTCCCCAACTCCGCCCCTGGAGACGAACTTCTAATAGAAGTCACTACTAAGAAAAAAAACTTCGCAGAAGCACGGATCCTGGAAATTTTGAAATCTAGCCCCTCGCGCCGAACTCCACCTTGTCCGATTGCCGATCGTTGTGGCGGCTGTAATTGGCAACACATTACAGAGGACGAGCAGCGCAAACAAAAGCAAACCATGGTCCAAGAGATACTTGTGAAGTTCTTGCCTGGCCATGAACTGCCGTTTCTACCCATTAAAGAGAGTCCCTTATCCCTACGTTATCGCAATCGTATTCAGCCTAAATATTTTCAAGGTCATTTGGGGTTTTTCGCCCGCCGGAGCCATGGAATTATTGAAGCTCAAGATTGCCCCATCACTGAAGAAAAATTGACGGCAGAATTTGGAAAAATTAAATCCGAACTTGATAAGAAGTTTTTAACTTCAAAAGAAATTCAGCGCTTAGAGCTTTACCTCGATCGTAATGAACATCCTCAATGGCTTTTATTAGGAGAAGAAAAGGATGGCGTCGGATTTTCTCAGGTAAACCGCTTTCAAAATGAGGACCTTATTAAGACCGTGCTAGAGTGGAGCCATGGCTCAGAATATGAGCATATTTTTGACCTCTATGCGGGCAGTGGTAATTTTACGTTTCCTCTTTCAGAGATATTCTCTACCCAACAAATCAATGCTGTAGAACTCGACTCAAAGCTGGTTCAACAGGCGCGTAAAAAAATCCAACTTTCCACCTCACTCAACAAACGAATACATTTTCATCAATCTGATGTTGCGAACTTTTTGCAGGGTGCAAAACTCCGGTCTAAAGACTTGGTTGTTTTAGATCCTCCTCGCGCAGGAGCTGACGAGGTAGTGATGAAATCCCTGGCGCAAGGTACTGTCGCAAGAATTATCTACATTAGTTGCCATCCAGCTTCTCTGGCTAGAGATCTAAAATACTTTTTCGCCACTCAAGAGCACCTTCCGATCGTGAACAGGTTGAAGTTAAAGAAAATTCAATGCTTTGAAATGTTCCCCCAAACTGATCACGTCGAGACCATAGCAGAGCTAGCCGTTGACACTCCTTAAGTGAGTGAATAACTTGGATGTATGGCCAAAATAATCCTGATCTTCTCTATATTTATCTTTGCCGCCTGCGCTAGCGAAAAATTCAAAGATTCGGAAAAGGCCGAATTATTTTTACGCATGGGCAGTTCACAATTTGAAAACGGAAATTACCCTGCGGCATTGAATGATTTACTTAAGGCCGAAGAGTTGGACCCTAAGAATCCCGCGGTGCAAAATAATTTAGGCCTCGTCTACTTTATGCGTCAGCGCTATGATTTATCTGAAAAACACATCCGTCGCGCCCTATCTCTAAATAATAAATACACTGAAGCCCGCAATAATTTATCGCGTGTGTTAATTGAAGAAGGCAAGTTCTCAGAAGCGGAAAAAGAACTTCGGTTGGTAATTGATGACCTTACTTATCCAAGCGTGGATAAAGCTTACATCAATTTAGGCCTTGCTCAATTCAATCAAAAAAATTACACCCAAGCCAAAGAAAGTTTTTTGCACGCCATTAATTTTTCTCGAAATAACTGTGTAGCAAACGCTTACTATGGCCGTTCTTTTTTTGAATTGAAAGATTATAGTAGTGCTTCGGGAGCACTCGATACCGCCATTGGTTTTTGCCAACGCTCACTTTATGACGAACCCCACTATTACAGTGCTCTTACTTACTATCGTCTAGGAAATAAAGAAAAGGCTATGGCTCGTTTTACTGAAATCGTGAATTTATACCCTGAAGGTAAATACCGAGAAAAATCTAGGGCTATGTTAGAAATGCTACGGAAGGCTCAGTAATGAAACGCACTGGAGAAATCCTAAAAAAAGCTAGAGAACAAAAAGGACTCTCGATCAATGAGATCGCCCTCTCCTTAAAGATTAGCAGTAAGGTTTTAAAAGCCATTGAGGATGACGACTCTAGCCAGCTGCCTGCAAAAACATTTCTTCGTGGCTTTGTTCAAAGCTATGCGAGTTACCTGCGCCTGGACGTTAATGAAGTTCTCCGTATTTTTCAAGAGGAGAGGGGCTCAACAAAACCAAATCCTCTTATACAAATGCCTGAACAGGATGCCACTCTGGAGTCTTTTGAAAAAAAGAACACAGAAACCTCACACCCTCGCGGCCCCTCAGTCTCCCAAGAAAAATCATTTAAAAATCTTACAAAAACAACTGATAATTCTAAAACTTTGACTTTTACCATCCTAGGATTGGTTCTAGTCGGCCTCATTGTTTTTACAAAAAAAATGATCGATAAATACCAAAAAGAAGGTGTGGTCTCTGAACTTGAGGTAACCACCCCGCTCACAACCCAGGCGAATGAAATCTCTTCAGATGCAACTCAGGACGCGACTTCACCAACAGAAAGCACGCCTTTAACCACTCAAACTTCTTTCACCGCTCCGACGCCAACGACATCGCCGAAACCTAGCTTAACGCCCACTCCGACTTTAACGCCGACACCGACATCAACGCCGTCTCCCTCCCCAACTCCCACGGTAACCCCGACGTCAAATACTTCACCTTCGCCCAGTCCAACGCCAAATGTGGTAAACAAGCAAATCGAAGTCATTGTAGAAGCATTGGACAATATTGAAATCACCTACGTTACAAAAGAAGGCCAAACCGAAAAACTTACCTTAAGCGCGGACCAAGTACATACTTTTAAAAGTAAAAATGGGATCAAACTTAATGTTAACAATGGCGGAGCTATTAATGTGATTGTAAACGGAAAAAATCTCGGTATTCCAGGAAATCTTGGCAAACCAATTAAGTTAAATTTTTAAAGTGCGACAATTTCTACAAATTTGGACCTTCAGTTTAATACTCAAAATTGGGCTCGCGGCTCTTCTTCCATTGTGTTCAGACGAAACTTATTATTGGATTTGGTCGCACCATCTCCAGCTTAGTTATTTTGATCATCCTCCTTTTATCGCTTGGCTTTTTTACCTAGGGCACTGGCTTGAGCCTTATGGCCAATTGCTCCGTTTACCCATAGTTTTAACCGGGCATCTCACTTTTCTTGTGTGGTTTAATATATTGAAAACGCAGTTTTCTTGGGAGAAATATAAATATTGGTATGCTCTTGCTTTTTTTTCACCCTTAGTGGGATTCGGATCTATGATAGGAACTCCGGATGTTCCATTGCTTTTATTTTGGTCTTTATCTATCTATTATTTTCAACAATGTCTGCTGCACCAAAAGTCATATGACTATTTTTTATTGGGTGCCTCATTAGGATTAGGTTTCTGTAGCAAATATCATATCGT
>DATBTE010000340.1:0-1789 GCA_036559425.1 Pseudobdellovibrionaceae bacterium
TGTGGATTTGGTCAGCTATAATTGCTCCACTGCTGCCATGGATGCGCTAAAAGGAAAGTGCGCTCTCAAGTTTAAGCAGAATGAGAACGGGAAGGAATTAGATCTGACTGCGAGCCCAGAAGTTGGTGCTCCGTGGGGGAACGGATACGGTAGTTCTGATTCTCGTCCAATGAGCCGATTGACTATTGTTGTTACAGCAAAAGGAGAGGTTCTGACGGTTAAGGATGAATCGGGCAATCGTATTTCCACAAAATTTGATTTCACGCGATAGTTCTCTTCATTTAGCTGGTCTGAAGCTACGATTACGAAGCTTCAGAAACACTAAACTCTTTGTCTAGAGCCGAAGATGAATCCATCGAAAACCGAGCCAAGAAGTTCTTCTTGGCTTATTTTTCAAAGTCTTTTGTTCAGAGCGTATTCACTCAAGATTCGCGGTGCTACCGACCTGGCTAAGAAACAGGGTTTTCGGCTCATGGATAGATCACTTTAGGCTTAAAGGTTCCACTGGCTGTCAAAAGGAATAAGCGCCGACATTGCGATGTAGACTTTTTTTGCAAGTTCAAGAGCTTCTTCAGAATCCTTAACGGTGGCTTCGTTTTTTCGAGAGGCATCTGGATATCTGAACGCGACAGCATAGTCAGTGAGATCATCTGCTTTTAGCAAAAGTTGAGAAAGCTCAGAAGCTGTTGGCCCCATAAGATTAACCAAGATTGCGATATCGTGTATCTTTGGAAATTTTATTTCCTTATAGGCTAGATATCCTTTGATGGATTTTTCAGCGGTTTGTTGGCAATGGTAGGGAATAGTTTTTAAATACTTTTCAGGGCCAAGTGTCCACAGTGCTTGAGCCACCCGCAGGTCTTCATTGGCATTCGCAAACCATTCTTTGACGGTATTTGTGACCTTATTCAAAGCTCAAGCCCTTCAGTAAACGCCGTATAAGCAATGGAACTGAACTCTTCTTTGAGTTCGTCAAACTCAACACTTGTATAAATAAAAATATCAACGGCGACAGTACGTCCTCGCAGTACCTGCCGGGCTTCACGCATTCGCTCTCTTAAGGTTTTATCTGAGTTTTTCACAACCAACAGTAAATCATAATCACTATCTGGAGTCGAGGTGCCTTTTGCACGAGAGCCAAAAAGAAATATCTTCTCGGGCTTAAAGTGAGCTTTAAGCTTTGAGACGATCTCTGCGAAATTTTTATCTTTTTCTAATTCTACGTGCATACAAACTTTCCGTTAAAGTTAGTATGATTTAGAAAGAGGTTTTATTTCTTAGTTAAAAATTTCTAGAAAAGAAAATTCTTAATTAAAAAATCGAGGCCTTATGCCGCCTCTGTGGATTGCTCGGGGAATTGCACCGTTGGAGCCATCTGAGCTTTTTCAAGCTCTTCTTGTTCCAACTTCCTTTTAAGAGCCAGAGCTTCATCTCTTTTCATCGCAAGCTTTTCTTGATGAACACTTCCATGAGAACAATTTGCCACTGCAGAAATCGCTCGATAGGTCATGCCCGCTTTTAAAAGTTTACGAATCAAATCTGAATCTCTTAGCTTCTTTCTCCCGATCAATTTACCTTTGGCTCTCGCGTTTGCAAGTCCGTTTTTCACTCGCTCAGCGATCAGGTCACGTTCGAGGGCTGCAATGGCCGAGATAATCACGAACACTGCTTTCCCAATGGGAGAGTTCGTGTCGATCTTCTCGGTCAAGGAAACAAAGCCCGTATTGGTCTTCTTCATTTCCTCAAGGCCCTGAAGTAAATGCGTCGTGCTTCTCGCAAATCTCGAGAA
>DATBTE010000341.1:0-1561 GCA_036559425.1 Pseudobdellovibrionaceae bacterium
CGATATTGGAAAGTGGTGAGTTATTGCTGAAAATTAACTGTCTCTTTACTGCTCAGGCTGTGTAAAACGCACGAAAAGTTTTCAGCTATTTCAGTATCTCTATACCCCTTAATTGTATGAGCGCCGGGCATGGCCACTTCATCGCACCAAGGCTACGAACTTTTTCATCTTGCCATCAGGATACCCGTCTGTTAAAAACTTGCGCACACTAGCTTTGAAATCTTGAGCAACTTCGTAAAAACTGGCCACGGTTTTTTCTTTGGTGAGTTTGAAATATCCATTTGCTACCAGGCGGTCGAAATTCTGAAAGGCAAGACCTGGAACCTTGTTAGAGAACTTAATGTAATCTATCTTGTTGTCGACGAATCGGTCGCCTCGGAAAAATGAATGAAGGAAACGATTCACCTCATTGTAAATCATAGCTTGTTCATCAGCCTTGGTGGTTTTGACCATTGCAAAGGCTTCTCGAAGGTCACCTAGATCACATGTCCCGTCAATCATCGAAGAATCGAGCTGAGTATTAGCGCAAGAAACGTCGAAGCAGTCCTCAAATACGGAGTACATGAACTTGGTGTTCTTGAATCGACATGCCCATAGATTTTTGTAGTCCTGAAATTTAGAGTTGGTAATTATCAAGTTCGTGAAGTCAACAGGAGGAAATGTGCCCCTAATAAACAAGCCTTCTAGAGTACGACTTGAATTGGTGTATTCTGGAACACCGTAGAACGAGAACAGCTTGGATGACGTAGTATCAATCGCCAATTTTTGTGTCCCAAAAAATAGTGTTAGCAGTCCCGAAATAGCTCCTTTAGCATTCTCGCGATCCCCCCGAGTGGTCATTGTTGTCTCACAGGTAACAGCTATAGATCGAAGCTTGGGGATAATTGATCGGATAGCATCCTCAACTTCTGAAATATGTGCTTGGAAGTACCGCTTTAGGTCGCGCGCTTCTTCACTCTCCCGATTCAAACGGGAGAGTGCGCGTATGAAGCCGCGCTCCACGCTGCTTTTTAGTAGTCCACGAAGCATTAACAGGACTTCAAAATACGAGCCAAGGAATGAATATCGTAATTCGATGTCCTCATTCTGAGCGACTAGGAGGGGGTTCAATAGCAACTTCGTCAGAATGGACTGGGCACGAGACTCGTAATAGATTTTTAACCGATCCTGCATTTCCTCTAGCGGCCAACGCTTACCGTAGTCAACAACTAGATCTGAAATCAGTTCAACAACTTCACATATCGGTATCTCTAGATCATGCCGAGTCTGTTCACGACGTAGGATGGAGTAGACGATGTGATCGGTGACATCGTTGTTTGAAGGATATGGGGTCGAATCATCAAATACATCGAAACCTTGATCTGTGCCCTCTCTGAGCTCGTCCTCTATTACCGTGGTTGAAATGTCAGCTAAGAAAGGAATGATCCGATCTTCATCGTCGCGGATTCGAACTTTCGCAATTTGATTCATTGCTTTTTGAATGAGAGTCGGGCTCGCTTCATATCCCTGAAGGCGTCGTGTTACATAGCGTTTGCAACTCTCTGAGTCGAAACCCAATAGT
>DATBTE010000342.1:0-1711 GCA_036559425.1 Pseudobdellovibrionaceae bacterium
CATAGCATTAGGACCTTAATCTGGGGGCAAATCGCAGAGGGCATCCTGCCCTGGGAAACTCTGTCTCCCAGACCCTCAGTTACGATTGGTCATCGTGACCAATCGTCTTTGAAAAAAAGTTTTTGTTTTGAAAATAAAAAAGTCCATCTTCTTAGCTCTTTGATGTTTAATTTTTTTGTCGAGAAAAAATTTAACCAAGGAGCCAAGGATGGACTTCTCAGATCTCATCATTAAAGCATTGGGACTTCAAGAGGTTGTTATTGAAAAAGTTGAACCTAATCCTCAAGATCTCAGCCTCAAGGTTTTTGCACGACAGAAAAAAGCAACATGCCGCTGCCATCAATGTTCAAGTCCGATTCTTTATATTCACCAATGGAAAGAACGAACGATCAAAGGGCCTCCATTGGGGGCTTTTCTTTATGTGACGATTATTCTTTATCAGTTACGAGGGCATTGCCATATTTGTAGTGACCGAGTTAAATCAGCAAGAGTTCCCTTTGTGCATCCCCTCTTTCAGAACATGACGTTGGCTCTGTTTTTAGGTCTTAATTCTAAAACACTTTGGGATCTTGATCAGCGTCGAATGAAAATGATGAAACCCTTGATGGGGTTACCGGAGAATATAGATCTCTGCAAGATGAGTGCGGATGAAGTCCATTTTCGAACCATGCCGAAACTGGATAGTATAACAAAACCAGAGATAAAGTTTGTCACCAACTTGGTATGTACCAATGCCGCAAAGATTTTATCAAATGCCCCCGGACGGGACGCAAAAGCCTTAGCCCAATGCCTGAAAGTCCTCACCCCTGAGCAAAGATCTAAGATTCGTACCTTTGCCGTTGATATGCACGAGCCCTTTATGTCCACGATACGAAAGCTCTGCCCTCAGGCACAGATTTGTGTAGATCGGTTTCATTTAGCAGAAAGAGTGAATGAGGCTTTTGATGAACTTAGAAAAGCTGAATTTAAAAAAGCCAAAGAAGCCAATGATACTTTTCAGTTAGGAATGCTTTCGCCCCATCGCAGATTTGTTTTAATGGAGCGGGAAAAAAAATTAAAGAAAAGTGATTTAAAAATGTTAGATAGACTTAGAGAACTCAATAAAAATATTCTCAATGGAATGATCTTAGTGGAGCATTTCCACCGGATGCTTGATAAGACGAATGTCATTGAATTTCAAAAGTCCTTAGTGTTGTGGTACCGATTGGTTCGCGAATCAGAGCTGAGCCCTTTTAGAAAGCTTGCTCGGCTTATCAGAAAATATCGAGGATACATTGAAGCCTACATTAACTCGCGCCTTACCACGGCGAAATCTGAAGCTCTCAACAACAAAATTAAAGTCCTTCGTAGGTCAGGATATGGATATACAAATCAGACCTCGTACTTGAATAAAATCTTGCAAAGATGTGGCTACCTGAACTCAAAGTATATAAACACCAATGGGTGGTTTTGGAGCATTCCGGAGGACTTGGCACAAACTACCCCATTCTATAAACCTTATCTTTACCCACAATTAATCGAGTGATCTGGTGTGATATAATTGGCGCATTTATAGGAGGTGGCCAATGGGTTGCTCTACGACAATTTGGGCGGCAAGTGAGTTTAAGGATATCGATCTCGGAGATATCCGAAGGAATAAGAGATTTGTTAGTGTTGTTTCACAAATGGCACAGCAACCGGAGCATTCTCTGTGTCGAGCCAACAGCTCATG
>DATBTE010000343.1:0-4024 GCA_036559425.1 Pseudobdellovibrionaceae bacterium
GAAGATGCCGAACAGTGGAAACTTCTGAAGAGCTTGGGATGCGGCACATTTCAGGGCTACTATTTTTGCAAGCCGGTCCCTGTCCACGAACTAGAGGTTTCCATGGCACTGAGTGCGAATTTTCTAAGTAATCATTTGGGTATCAATATACTGTCGCTTATTAAACCTGAGCAGCTTTACCCCGCAGACGAATAGATTTGCTCTAATCAGATTGGGCATTCCCATTTACTTTTTCGGATAACCTACGCTCTGCACCGCGACAATCCTTTGCGTTGAATTGAGCTTCATCGCTTTCGCCCGTTACATGCATCAAAAAGAGGTAGAACATTATGAAAAGAAATTTCCAAAACTTAAAACCGATAAAGCCGCCGAGGCTTTTGTAGACGAAGCCGATTTAACCCAATATGACTTGTCAGGCATGAAGCCTGTTAGTTTTGAGTTTCAGCCAAAGGATAAGAGCATTACCATGCGCCTGCCTGAAACGCTCTTTGAAGCTATCAAAAAGGAAGCCGATCGTTCAGGCATACCCTATCAACGGTTTATCCGCCAGACGCTTGAAAACGCATTGCCCCTTGGGAAATAAGCCGTATTTGCCATTGATGAGTCCCGTCGGGCGACAGTTTTTCGTTGCCCGACATTTTGATGTATGTGAATTTCGGGCATAAATAGCGATAATGTTGGGCAGAAAAACGTTGCCCAACCTACCCGGCTATTTGCGAGCCGAACTACGTAATCCCAGAATTAAGGCTTATTCGGGAGGGTAGCGAAAGTCCTAACACTATTGAACATTAGAAAACCTGAAGAGAGAACGACCGAATTGAAAAACATATTTTGTAAATTATCCGATTTGAAAAATGAAGCAACCGTAGAGTCGTATTTTATCGACAGGCTTTTATCTGACTTAGGTTATGCTGACGACGACATTTCACTCAAAGAGAGTATATCTGAACACGCAGTAGGAAAAGGCAGCAAGAAATCTCTCTACAAACCAGACTATGTTGTGAAGTCATCAGGTATCCCTACTATTGTAATAGATGCTAAGTCACCAAAAGAAAACATAAATGACTGGGAGCTACAATGTTCATCTTATTGCTTGGAAATCAATAAAGAATTCGATTACAACCCTGTAAAGTACTATTTATTAAGCAATGGCCTGAAAACTGCCTTATATCAGTGGGATCAGAAGAAGCCGCTTCTGGATCTAGACTTTGCAGATTTTGTGGTAGGAAATGATAGTTATGAAGAACTCGTTAAGATAGTTTCGAAAAGTTCAATTTCAGAAGTTAGCGAAACTCTAAAGGAGGAACTTGAGCTTTCTAGTTTCAGATTTGAAAAGGTGTCTCTTGAGGAACTTTCGGCAAAATTTCAAAAATTGCATCAAGAGATTTGGCAGTCTGAAAAGAAAGGTCCTAGTGCTGCTTTTCAAGAGCTTATAAAAATCTTCTTTGTGAAGATCAGAAAAGACAGAGATATTCACTTGAAACTAGGAAAAAATCCTAGTCCCAAATATCGGGACGTAGTTTTTTCTCAGAACTGGATCGCCACACAAACTGAAACAAAAAATCCGATAAATGAAATATTATTTAGAAATCTAGTTTCTGAATTCGAAAAAGATATTCTTTCAGGTAAGAAAAAAAGATTCTTTGAAAAAGACGATCAGATAAATATTTCTTCTTCTACTATGAAAAAAGTCGCGAAGGAAATAGAAAACATTGATCTATTTGGGATGGAGGAAGATGTACACGGCCGAATGTTTGAAACTTTCCTTGATGCAACCATAAGAGGAAAAGATATAGGTCAGTTTTTCACCCCTAGAGATGTAGTTGATCTCATGGTTGAGATTGGCGATCCAAAAGCAAGCAAAAATCATGTTGATACAGTGCTTGATGCATGCTGTGGCTCTGGTGGCTTTTTGATAGCGTCACTATCCAAAATGCTAAGGCAAGCATCAGGGATATGCGGGTTATCTTCAAAGGAACGCATAGAACTAGAAGAAAAAATCAAAACTCAAAGTGTATATGGTATTGATGCAGGAAGTGACCCTGCAATGTACAAAATTGCAAGAATGAATATGTATTTACATGGAGATGGTGGAAGCAATATTTATTATGCGGACTCTTTAGATAAGGGTATAGGGCGAGTTGGAAATGAAAATTTGGAGGTAGATAAGCAAATTGAAGAACTCAGGACAATGGTTCTCGATAAAGGCAGGAAATTTGACCTTATTCTTTCAAATCCTCCTTTCTCATTGCAATATACAAGGGAAAATAGAGACCAATCCCATGTACTAAATCAATATGCATTGTCTCGTGATAGAGTTGGTGGAAAAATAATTAATAAACTGATCAGCAGCGTGATGTTTATTGAAAGATATAAAGATCTTGTTTCTGACTCGGGAAAGATTATTGCAGTAATTGATGATTCGGTGCTTTCTGGATCGTCTTACGAGTATATTAGAGAATATATAAGAAATAACTTCATTATTGAGGCAATCATATCGCTTCCAGGAGACGCATTTCGACGTGCTGCGGCCAGGGTGAAAACATCTGTAATTGTTTTGAGAAAGAAATCGAAGGATGATTCTCAAGATGATATATTCATGGCGTCATCAATTTACTTAGGATTAGAGCAAAAAACCGCAAAGCGTATCGGGATTAAATATGCTGAACTGGATGAGAAAAAAATAGCCGAGAAAGAGGCTATTGTTTCTGCTTATCGGAATTATTTAAGTGGAAAAGATAGCGCATACATTATTCCATTTTCCAACTGTATTGACCGGCTAGATGTAAAATACTGCATAAATGATAGAGGGAGAAAAGCTCCATTATGGAAGAAGAAAGGGTTAAAGGTGGAGCCTTTGGGAAATATTCTCTCGTTAGCGACAAAAAGAGACGTAAAAGTAGAGGAAGATTCTCAGTATCCTTTGCTTATAGTGAACTATGATGGAGAGATAAATGATGGTGAGATACTAGATGGAGCTGATTCGTCGTATTCAAAATTGTTCAAGGTTAAGACATGGGATTTATTAATATCTAATATGGGCTTTGGTCGAGGAGCTATCAGTGTAGTTCCTCCACATTATAACGGTAAATATGTTTCTAACGAGTATACGATACTTCGCGCACAAACAAACGAATGCGCGGTGTTTTATTGGAATTTGCTTAGGACGAAAGAGATATTAGGAGATGTTTTTTCATCAACTACAGGAATGAACAGAGGAAGAATAAAGTGGGATATTATCAAAACAGTGTTGGTCCCTGTATATGAGGAAAATATTGAAATTAAGAAATTGACAGATGAAATTGAAGAATTTTGGAAAGCTTATGCCAAATTTTCCAAAAGCAAAGCGGTTCACGTAACGCGTGTTTCGAATGAGTTGGACGTGGCTGGAGAGGAGTCGTTCGAGCGCTGGTTATCATTCAAGCCCCCAGAATAATTCGGGCTAACAATATGTTGCACTCGGACTGCGCTACGCGCATCTGGTGATCACAATGTTAAAGTGTAGTGATTGAAAACTCACTGCCTTCTTTGGGTCGAATTCAGCCAGTCAATGCCAGATTCCATTGTGGATACTTTTGAAGCCGTCAGTCCCGTAAGGTCGAGCAACAGATTTTAGTTGCCCGACATTCATATACATCAAAATATCGGGCCTAAACAACTTGCCCAGCAATTATTAAAAAAGAAAGTCTTGATTCCACGAGCCGGTATTGAGGTTTTAGCCTGCAATCCCTGGCTCTTCAGAATGAAGTCAATTGCCTGCTCGGTGCGGTTCAAGACCACTACAGCCACAGTCCCATCAATATTCAAAAATGCGCTTGCTTCAAGGCTGTCCAGGGTTTTGGCGCAGGCCACTCGGCGAGCCCCCGGCCGGATGAAGCGGGAGAAATGGCCAATGTAGTAATAAGAGCTTTGATAGAGTATTTCTCCCGCTTGGGTGTCGGCAATAATGGGCGCGCTGCATAAATTGTTCACATGGTTGGGGCCGCCTGTTTCATCCAGAACCATGTTCCAGTCCACCCATGCC
>DATBTE010000344.1:0-2144 GCA_036559425.1 Pseudobdellovibrionaceae bacterium
TGACAAAAATGACAGAATGAGAGGCCTTGCTAGGATATCTGAAAGAGTCGGCGGTCGTGGGCAAGCCCGCTTCCAAAAGAGATTCTTTGAGCTGGCTATCGCTGGTCTTAAACCACTTTGAGAGAATGTTAGCTTGTTCAGCCATATTATAAGTATCAACTTTTCCACTTCGGAGAGTATTCATATACGTTTCAATGACCGTATTTCTTTTTTCGGCCAGTTGTCGTTGATCTTTTGGAAGCTGTTGTATCTTTTCTGACGGAAAATCTTGATCAGCCCAAGAGAGCACAAGAATCTCCGTAATCCTTCCAGCTTGACTTGCTTCTTCTATAATTTTTTTCAATGAAGTTTTAGCATCATCTGAAAGGACTGCGCTTCGCGGG
Organism: Pseudobdellovibrionaceae bacterium; assembly: GCA_036559425.1. Lineage (GTDB taxonomy): Bacteria > Bdellovibrionota > Bdellovibrionia > Bdellovibrionales > Bdellovibrionaceae > JACMRP01. The sequence goes on from DATBTE010000344.1 coordinate 384, forward strand.
TTAAAGTTAATTTCGACAAAATTATGAGCTTTAGATTTTTTCGCCGCTTCATTCGTTATATCTCGACTTTCTGCTTCTTCGGTATAGGACGTTCTCGGCTTATCTAATTCTGTTACTTTTTGCGGCCGATTCGCACAACCCAGGACCGACATTATGGCCACACATCCCACAATCTTGCTATTTTTCAGAAAAATCATTTCTTTCTCCTTGTTTGTTTTTTGATGGTTCAGACGTGATAACAACTTAAGTTCGAAGAGCTTATAAGCAATAATCTGACCACTTTGAGAAGGTGACAAATAGCCTCTACATTTCGCAGACATAAGTTGAGATGTGGAATTTCATGAAGAAGTAGAGTTCAATTAAGTGGGAAAGTTACCCCGTATAGGGCATATTTCCCTACAAAAAAATCACACTTTTTACCACACACCACTCAATGGATCTCAAGAATGAAAACACTAGGGCATCAAATTTGCATTGCTTGATCTGTACGAGAGAAGTCCAAAATGAAAAATAGATAGCCCTGGAGGAATATATGATACGCGCAGCAGTTTCTTTTCTGGTCGCCATGGTGACAGAAAAAAAGCCGATCCCACTTCCATAATAAATTTAGCAACACTGCAACAAAGGAGTCAGAAATGACAATCAATGAAAACGCGGCAAAAGGCAAATGGCTAGAGATTAAAGGGGACATTCAAAAAGCTTGGGGCAACCTAACTGATGATGACCTTGAGAAAACAAAAGGGGATATGAAAGCGGTCGGAGGACTTATTCAACAAAAGTATGGGCAAGCCCAAGAGAGCTACAGTAAAAAGCTTTCGGACATTTTCGCCAGAATTGAGTCGAAAAAAGATGCAGTCGTCACAGACGTTAAAAATAATTTAAAAAACTGAATTTTCTAGTAGAATCTGGTTCGGAATATCGAAGCGACGTTGGTTTATTGTTGGCGAAAAATATAAAAAAATCCATCCGATAAATCAAAAAATTCGGTATTCCGAAAATTCTGATGGAGACAGGACCGCTTCCGCAGGCCAAATTTTTTCGCGATCCCAGAGCCGCGAGCTCCTCACCGAACTGATTTTTCTCAATCGCATTCAATTGGAGAACCATGACCAACAAATATCACAGGCATTCTGCTGCTGTTATGTTTTTCGTTGGCCATCAATCCCTCCTAAATCACTTTGTCGCTGCTGCGGCAGGTTTTTCTTTGATCGCTTCCACTTTCAAATCCAAAGTGACTTCGTCACCAACGACAGGTCCTGCTTCAACGGCTTTAGACCAAGTTAAACCGAAATCTTTGCGGCTGATTTTAGTCGCAGCCTTGAAAGCCACGCGCTCATTGCCCCAAGGGTCTTTCACAGTTCCGGTGTATTTCGTGTCCAGCACCACTGGCTTGGTCACGCCATGAAGGGTTAAATCACCCGCCACTTTTAAAGCCTCAGGAGTTCCAGAAATCTTTTTGGATTTAAAGGTCAATTTGTCATATTTTTTTACGTCAAAAAAGTCGGGGCTTCGCAAATGTTCATCACGATCTTTATTGTCGGTATTTATGGAAGTGGCTTTAATGGTGATATCCACTTTTGACTTCTCAAGCTTCGGATCGATATTTATCATACCTTCAAAATCTGAAAACTTTCCTTCCACTGTTGAAACCACTAAGTGATTCACTTCGAAGCCGACCTTAGAATGGGATACATCCAACTTATAGTTCCCCTCTGGAACTTTAGTTTCGGCCAAAGCCATTTGAGACATCAAAAGCGTTGG
>DATBTE010000345.1:0-2749 GCA_036559425.1 Pseudobdellovibrionaceae bacterium
CATCGGAATATGGCGGGATTCTCAGAATAAAACAGGACCAGATACTGGTGTCAGTTATTCAATCACGACAATGGTCTCAGTTAAGTGGCGAGCACGAAGACTACGCGTTGGATATCCACCGCCGGAGGCGGTTCAGTCCAATGGAATGAATTTCGACATGTATTCAATCTGACAGAAAAGGCCTTCCCGAGCTTAGCACTAGGGACGGGGGCTATTCTTAAATGCCAAACTCTTTAGGAGCAAGGCAAATACATTCCGCCTACGGTCGCCACCGTATCTTTATCTTCGAAATCCAATCATTCAAAAAGACGACCATCAGCAACAACAAAACCCCAGCAGCAAGCGTCGACAATCTTACACAAGCGGAGATGGGATCACTTTGCCGATTTTAGGAATATAAGGAAACAGGTAGATGATCCCCAACCCAAATGCCGTCATTACGTAGACATGCCATGTAACATTCGTAAGTTCAGGAAGTTGTGCCATAAATATCAGAATTGCAAGGGTATTCACAAAACCCGTTACCACGGATTGTGAGATGAAACTCATCAACGACCCGAGTTTTAAATATCCATAAATCTGAAGGCGTTAAAGATTTTGAAGCTTCGTGCGGGATGCCTTAGCCCAGCCTTTTATGCAGCCAATCGGCTCGGATTCATCTTTGGATTTACGATTGTAGTTCTTAAGTTCGAGTTTTGACAAAGATGAGTTCTTCATTTAGCCTTAAAATCATGGGAAGATGGGCAGTCTTTAAGGAATTTATAAAAGTTTATCGGGAAGAAAAGTACCTCGGTGATCTAGCGACACTTCGGGCCTCGATGAATCTGGGTTCATTTGAACCTACGATTGAGGTGGGGGCATTTCTTGATTCTTGGAATGATGTGCCTGATTTTTCTGAAATCGATTTTGAATCTATGCCGGTTGATTCATTGGGGTGGGCCTATAATAATTTTCTTAAAGTGAATGGACTTAAACCTTTCCGTTTTTCGGATCGCTATCTTGATTTGATGAAACAGCATAAGCTTGTAGTTCGTTATGCCAGTGTTCATGATATTTTTCATGTTCTAACCGGATTTGATACTTCGCTCGCAGGCGAAGCTGGCGTCTGGGCTTTTGTTGCAGGTCAAGGATTCTCTCCAGACGCAGCGAAGGCCGCGAAGCTGACACAGATCATTTATCCACTAGTCAGCCCAACGCAGCGAAGGTGGATTCGGGCGGCCTACACTGAAGGTCTTCGGAATGGAGTGGGCGCCAAGTGTTTAATAACGGTCGACTTTAAAAGTGAATTTTTGCGTTCGGTTGATGATGTTCGTGCTCGTTACAACGTAAAGCCTACTCAGCTTGCGAAGTTTCTAGTGTAAATAAATAGTTAATGACAGCCCTTGGTCCTAGGGGTAATCTTCTAATTCATGCGAATAAAAAGGGTTTTGCGCGGTTAATGCGTAAGAGTATTTCGATGGTAGGGTCGCCATACTTTTGAGAGGATGCCCTATGTTTAATCGAACAAAAGTTTATCTTCTTGGTTTTATATTTTTCACATCTCAATATGCCATGGCTCAAATTGATGGAAGATTAAAATCCAAGCTATATAGAATTGCATAATTAAAAGGACATAATGATCATAAAAATGGGCGCAGATAGCCCGTGATTTCCTTGGGCTGACTTTGAACTTTATCGAACACAGCGTGCAAAGTGGAATGGATCTGTTCTTCGCTTTCAAAGCAAACGTTGTGTGTTCCTTCGCGGCGTGTATACTTCCACAAAGGCTCAGCAGCATTGAGTTCTGGGCAGTACGGCGGCAGATTAAATACTTCAATCCATTTTCTATTTTCTTTGAACCATTTCCAGGTCTCATCACTTTTATGATAAGAAGCATTGTCTTGGATGTAGAAAACTCGCTTGTTTTTCTGAAACATTTCAGTCCCCGCATATTCCAGGAAATTCAAGTAGGACGGGACGTTGAAGACTTCATCCATGTTGTAAATAAATTTTGCCGTCACAATGTCAACGCAGCCAAAAACTTTCACAGATTTTCTTTGTCCAGTCACCGGCACCAATGGTTGACACCCTTTTCGTGACCAAGTTCGATGCAGTGTTGAATCTTGCCTAAAGCAGGCCTCGTCTTCAAAGATTAAGCGAGAGCCTTCTCTCTGGGCTTTTTTTTAATTTGTGGACAAGTTTTCTTTATCCACATCTGTCTCTTTTCCTCGTCAGCCTTGGCAAGTAGCCGTTTTGGACTCTGAACAGTGAAGCCAAAATCTTGCAGTAGTTTCCAAACATGACTTGAGTGATAGTGAACATCGAACTCGTCTTTGATGATTTTGGAAATTATTTTTGCAGTCCAGATGCCACTCAACTGCCCGTATGCAATAGGACCACTATCAAGAATATCACAAAGCATAATCTTTTGAACATCACTGAGCCGACTTGGCCGACCTGTTCGTTGGCCCTCCATTAATCCATCAACTCCTTGCTCATCATAGGTTTTAAGCCATTCAGAAACTCTTGATCGCGGGGCGTTAAGTGTTGTTGCGATCTCGCCGCTGGTCTTCTCTTGGTGATTAAGAAGGATTGCTCGAATCCTGGTTGAAACCCGGTAAGCCCCGTCAGCAGAGGCATTGCGTTCCATACGAATAAGTTTTTTCTCAGTTCTTGGATGTAATTTGATAAATCTTGGCGACATCTTGCGATCTTAGGTCGACTTTTATTTTACTTCAACTATGTCCTTTTAATTATGCAATTATATATA
>DATBTE010000346.1:0-9574 GCA_036559425.1 Pseudobdellovibrionaceae bacterium
CGGGATGGTATTAATCTCATTCACACAAAGCTCGCCATTTTTTTGCAGAAAGAAATCCACCCGAGTCAGGCCATCGCAGCCCATGACTTGGTAAGTATGCACGGCCATTTTTTGGATCTTTTCCACTTCCGCAGTTGATAACTGAGCCGGAATCACGATGGAAGCTCCTTGTTCGTCAGTGTACTTGGCGTCGTAAGAATAGAACTCATGATGGGCAATCACCTCACCAGGTAAAGAAGCTTGGGCCGTGGCATTAAGCCCCATCACGGAGCATTCGATTTCGCGCCCTTGGATAAACTCCTCGGCTAAAACTTTGGTGTCATAATTGAACGCGTCTTTCAAATCCTTTTCAAAAGTTTCCTTGGCTTTGATTTTATGGACTCCGACAGAAGATCCCGCATTGGCGGGTTTAATAAAGAACGGAGAGCCTAAGCTTTTAACTAATTCTTCGTAAGTCAGTCTATGATGGGGGGTGAGCAATTCATATTTTGCGTTCGGCACTCCCGCAACTGCGAGAAGACGCTTCATGACTTCTTTGTCCATTCCCGCCGCAGAACTCCAAACACCACAGCCTACAAAGGGAAGATTCATCATCTTGAAAAGACCTTGGATGGTTCCGTCTTCGCCGAAAGTTCCATGCAGAATAGGAAAGGCGCAATCCACTGCGGTCTTGGTTTGTTTTTTTAAAGAGAAAAACCATGGTTTTCCGGCTTCTGAAATCAAAGCCACCGGGTCGGAACTTGCGGGTAAACTTTTGTCAGTCAATTGCACGATTTGATCAAAGACTTCCATGCCGCTAAACTGATACCACGAACCTTCTTTACTAATTCCCACGAGAAGGAAGTTAAACTTATTTTTGTCCAAGGCGTTTGCGACATTTTTAGCGGAGCGAATAGAGACTTCATGTTCCGAGGATCTGCCACCAAAAATCAGAGCGATTGTTTTTTTCATGCCATCTCCACAAGTTCTTTAGCGAGCGCTGAAATTCCTTTAAAAATTTCATGAGGTTTCGCATTGTCATACATGTAAGCAGGAGTCGTGATCACTTTTGTTTCACGATCCGTCACATAGTCATCGACCGGGCAAATTTCATGTTGCGCTCCGGTCTTTAAAATTTTTGCAATGGTTTCCTTGTCGTCGCCAACTGTGACGGTGACTTTTTCCGATCCTAACACTTTTGCGATAAGGACCGGCGCAATACAAATGGCTGCGATGGGTTTGCTGGCAGCATGAAAGTCGATAATAGCCTTTTCAACTTCAGGAAGCACCGTGCATTGGGCTCCTTTTTCTGCCCAGTTGCTTAGATTCTTCGCGGCACCATAGCCTCCCACGAAGGCCAGAGCATCATATTTACTGACCTCGAGATTTTTTAAATCTTGAATTTCTCCACGAGTGATTCTTGCGGCTTCAGTAAGCGCATTGCGTTTTGTTCCAAGAGGTTCATTTTTAATAAAATCCAGGGCATTGAATTCAATATTGGGAGCAAAACACCTATACTCGGCACCATTTTGGCTCAAGGAAATCAATAAACTAATGGCTTCGGTAAGTTCAGCACCATCTTTATTGCCACAGCCGGAGAGTATGACGGCGATTTTTCTCATAGAAGACCTCCGAAAGAGAGAAAGTTTGGCTCAAACTCTAGCGAAGACGGGTGATATTGTCCATGGAATCAATGTTAATTTGTTGTTCCGACTTCGAAGCTTTGGACTTTGTTGCAGATCTTTACAATGACTTTTTGAGTCGCAGTGGGAACCATTCCCAAATAACAGAACTCAAGAAGACGGGAAAGGTAAGGGACATCGGAGCTAAAAGTCATTTCATAATTTACTTTCTCCGGGTGAGTCGTATTGGTTTTTTCATCCACCAAATTTACGACAAGATCAAAAGAGACTTTCTTATAATTGACTTCACAATTGGGGATTCCGCCGCAGTCGGGTTTGCTGGCGACACCGGTCGGGGCTGGACGTTTGCCCTCAGAAACTTGCAAATTGTGACAGGTCACGTCCCAATCCTTAGCTTTTACGCAGGCTCCGAGCATATTTCTTACAGTTAACACGCCTAAAAATTGACTTTGTGTTCCGCCGGCCCGAAGGCCGACGCTGCCATTGGCGAGAGATTTTTGCAGGGTCTCCAACGAATTGGGGAAGGCCGTTTTTTCTTCGGCCAAAGCAGGGGTCCCTGTCAGAGTGGGGACCGTTTTTGGAATCGAAATATCATTTTCAAAAGCCGTGACAGGTTTGAAGCTGCCATTATCCATGGCCTGAGAGCGAATTAAAAATTTATAATCGACGGTGTCGGCATTCTCTACGCGTGCGATCACTTGCGTCGCTTCTTTATAAACCACCTTCGGATCCAAGGTGGCGATTTTTTGATCCTGTTCGACATAGAGGAATTCATTTAAGCGAACTGAGTTGAAATCCGCATTATCCCAGCCCTCGAGAATGGCTTTTTGCACTTGATCCACGGGGACTTCGGGACCATTGTCATCACTCAGGGAAGGTGGCTTCAGGCAGCTCGTGCCTGCAAGTAGTGCTAACAGTAAGAGACTTCTTTTCAAGGCGTTGAACAGAGTGTTGATCATATGGAGTCCCACCCCCAGATCCAGAGATTCAGGGGAAGAATTTTAGAGAGTTTCGTGCGGGTTTCAGGTTTAAAGACATCCAACATATGGAAGTCAACGGGACCAAAGAGCAAATGAGTCAGATTGGTTTCGCCCCCAAGCACTGCTAGATCTCCGTTGCAACCAAAAACATATTGGCCATCACGGCTCTCTAAAACGATGTCAGAGATTCCTTCAGCACGAAAAGCACGTTTGATTTTCGCTGCCAACTGATCGAAGTTTAAAATCTTGATCATTCCCAGGTAGCCTTGATTATAAGTCACCGGTTTTTCGCGCAAGCGTTGAATCAGGTTTTGTGAGTGAGGAGGCACGATGATGGTAATGGCTTGTTTTTTCTCACGGCGGATATAACTCAGGAGCGTAATGATCGCTGTCACAGAGCCTCCCCATTCGTGAATATATCCCCCCAGGTCCGCCCCTTTTCCTTCAATGGCATAAGCCGCTAATTGGCCCGAAGAATCCCAAGCGGTATAGACCTGTGTTTGTGGAATATTTAAATACTTCCGGGTTTCCTCAATAGTTCTTACGGAGTTGACAGTGTGGGTGGAGTAAAGGCGATGAATAGCTTCCGCTGCCACCTTTGTTTCTTTGGAGAGGCGAAGGCTAGGGTCTGGCGCTGCAAACTCCTCTTCGATGACTAAACTGATTTCAGTTCCGGCCAGTTCAAAACCCATTTTGCGATAAAAGTCATAGAGATCTGTCCATAGGATCGCAATATCACATTGTTGACGGGTGGCCTGTTGCAGACAATCTTGAATAATTTTAGTACTTAAACCTTGGTGGCGGTGGGTTTCGTTCGTTACCACGGAGCCAATGGAGCCCACTTTAAAAATAAGGTGTGGAGATTTTACAATCAGAGGCTTGAGCACGGCGTGGGACACAACCTGGTCTTCATCTGTAATAATTCTCATATTATGCAGATTGGTTGTGGAAAAAGCCGTGGGGTACTCTGCAGCTATAGACCAGGTCGAGTGGGACCGCAGACTGTGATTTAAGAAATTTAAGACTGTCGGCAATTCTGACTCAGCCGGTGAGCGCGGGCCTTCCATGAATCCTCCTATTAGGACTCCTATAGTTTAACGAAATCAGATTCTTTCTTCAGTGTTTGTTCGTCATTTCGGGGGTCTTCCAGCCTTAAATGCGACCTCAGTCCTGAGGCGGAAATTGACTTTAAGCGGTCATGCTTTATATTAGCCCTAAAATTGGAGGCTGGAATGGCTGAGTTGGATCAAAAGTGGAAAGAAAATAAGCATGGAAAAATGTTTGTTGATCAGTCTTGTATTGCCTGTGATGCGTGCATTTTAACAGCTCCAAAGAACTTCACCATGCATGAGGAAGATGGCCATGCGTTTGTTTCTAAACAACCTGAGACTCCTGAAGAAGAGGCCGCTTGTAAAGAGGCGATGGAAGGTTGCCCCGTGGAAGCGATCGGCGACTTTGGGGATAAAGCATAGTCTGTGAAAAAAGCTCCGGCGAATGCCGCCATTGTTTTAAAACTCCTGCAAAGATATTACCCAGATGCTCATTGTGCCCTTAATCATCGTAATGCCTTTGAGCTTTTGATTGCCACTATTCTTTCGGCCCAATGTACTGACGAGCGCGTCAATATCGTTACAAAAGAACTCTTTGCGAAGTATCCCAGTCCTGAAAAAATGGCCAAAGCTGCCATTGAAGACTTGGAACACCTCATTCGTTCCGCGGGTTTTTATAAAAATAAAGCTAAAAATATCAAAGCCTGCTCGCAATCCTTGGTGGAAAAATATAAAGGGCAAGTTCCTGAAACTATGGAGGAGCTTGTTGGTCTAGCGGGGGTGGGGCGTAAAACGGCCAATGTGGTTTTAGGCAATGCCTTCGCAGTTGCCAGTGGCATTGTGGTCGATACTCATGTGGCCAGATTGAGCTATCGTCTGGGTTGGGTTGAAAGTGAGAATGCGGCGATTATCGAGAAACGACTTTGTGAGTTCGTTCCGAAAAATCATTGGATCCAGCTTTCCCATGAACTCATTTTTCATGGCCGACAAATTTGCAAGGCTCGTAAGCCTCAATGTGAAAGATGTTTTCTTTGTGAGCATTGCCCAAAAAAGGATATTTGACCCCGACCGCCTGTCGGGTTTTAATGAGGTCCATGCTAGTAGCCTTTTTTGAAAGTGTAAAATACGTTGGCCATCTTTTACCGATTTCTTTCCTCAGGGTTTTTTTGGGGTACTATTACCTGCAACAGGCGCTGATGAAGTTCAAAGGGGATTTTTTGACTCGTCCGCGCATCGCGGATCAAATTGCAGAGTGGCTGCCTGCAAGTCACGCTCCTAATTGGTATAAACTTTTTATGAGCAGCCAAATCATTCCTCATTGGCAATCCGTTGCTTTTATCATCGTTGGCCTTGAATTCGCCATTGCGATTTCTTATATCGCAGGTTATGTGGTTCGTCCCGTGGCTCTTTTAGGAGTTTTGCTTTGTTTCAATATGTTATTTTTCTCTGGTCCCATGAGCGAAGATCTTTATAAAACCTTTTTGGCCATTCATTTCATAATGGCGTGGGTGGGAGCCGGTCGATGTTTAGGCTTCGATTATTATTTCTTCAAACGTCGTCGTGGTATTTGGTGGTAATTTACGTATGAAACACTTTATTTTATTTATCACAGTTGTTTTTGTGGGACTTTTTATTGCAGTCATTAATAAAGCCCCTGATGAAAACAAGCCTCAAGAGAGCACGCCGATCTTACGTATTTTTGGTTATGCCTCTTTTACGGGACAGTGGGGGCCTGGACCGGGACTGAAAGAGATTTTTGAAAAAGATTGCGGCTGCCAAGTTCAATATATTGAAGGCAGTGATTCGGGAGTTCTTCTTCAGCGCTTGAAAATTGAAGGCGAGAGTCTCGGCGCTGATCTGGTTGTAGGTCTGGATCAATTCGATCTGCAAAAAGCATTGGCTGAGCAAAAATGGCGTGAACTTAATATATCCGGTCTTGATGTTTACGATGAGGTGAAGCCGGCTCTGCAAAATAATTACTTCGTGCCTTTTGATTGGGGAGTTCTGGCTTTTGTGATTCGCAAGAATGAGCTGACTCAAATCCCGCATAGTTTGGACGATCTTTTACTGCCAGAACTTAAACGCAAGATTGTTATTGAAGATCCGCGGACGAGCTCTCCGGGGATGCAGTTTTTATATTGGGTGATTCGCACCAAAGGTGAGGACGAAGGTTTTAAGTATATTCAAAAGACCATGGAGCAAGTTCATAGCTATGCGCCGACCTGGTCTGCAGCTTATGGTCTCTTTACCAAGAAGCAAGCGAAGACCGCTTTGTCTTATGTCACGTCCCCTCTCTATCATCAGATAGAAGAGAAAAATAATGACTTTATCGCTTTGGAATTCACTGAGGGTCATCCTCTCCAGTATGAATTTATGGGTATTCCTGAGTTCTGTAAAAACTGTGAGCTGGCTGAAAAATTCGTGAATCTGATTCTTTCCGACGCAGGACAAAAACTTATCATGCAGAAAAATTATATGTTTCCGATCATTAAGAATGTAAAAGAGGGAACGCCTTTCGCGGATGTTCCTCATTTCAAGACTTTGAATGATTTCCAGATTCCCTCTGCACAGGAGGTGGAAAGGTTCTTAAAGAAATGGTCTGAGATTCGTCGTGGAGAGGGGAATTGATCCCACGCAATCTGATTCGTTCAGCGTTCCTCTTCTATTTGATTTTTCCATTTCTATTTTTGCTGGCGCACTTTTATATCCTCACATTACCCGACTGGAATGAGTTCTTCTGGGCTTTTAAAAATTCCGTTCTACAGGCTTTCTTTTCCGCTTTCTTTTCTTTAATCCTCGGTGCTTGGGTTGCTTTGGGGTTAATCTGCTTTAGGGCTGATTCGCGAAAGTTCTTAGAACTACTTTGTCTATTTCCGAATTTTTTGCCACCGCTGTTTACTTTACTGTCGATGCTGAATTTTTTTGACCCCTTTCCCATAGGACTTACCGGAATCACCATTGCTCATACGATGATTAACTTTGGCCTTGTGGGGGTCTTGCTCGCGGCTATTATCGAAAATAAAATAGGCAACCTCGCGGAATTGGCTTATATTGAAGGGGCTTCTCGCGGGAGATTTCTGCGTCAAGCTTTCTGGCCCATCTTAAAACATGATTTACTTTTACTTTTTCTTTTCGTTTTCATCGTTTGCTTCGGAAGTTTTGCCATCCCTTTGATTGTCGGGGGCGGCCAGGGCACAACCTTGGAAGTTTTAATTTATGAAAAAATCCGTCTTTCAAGCAACTGGAATGAAGCCATTGCCTTAGCGATTTTCCAGTCCGCATTTATGTTTGGAGTTTCTTTTCTGGCAAAACGAGGGCTTGCTATCAATGTGGAACGCCCTGCAAATCTTCATATTCTCCAAGCCATTTCCGGGATTGGAGTTTTAGTCCTCCTTACAATATGCGGACTTTTAGGTTATTTTCAGGGAGTGGTTGAAGGTTTACACCAACTGAGTGCTTTCTATGAGTTGCAGTCGCCTTTGATTTGGAATTTTATTGGCAGCCTTCTAATAGGGACCCTTGTGGGATTCCTTTCTTATGGAAGCTTATTGCTGATTGCATATTGTTGGCCGAAAACTTGGTTTGAAAAATTTCTTTCGGGTTATTTGGCTCCTAGTACAGCCCTCTGCAGTTTCGCTTTTTTAATTATGGGAGAGAATGAATCCTTTTGGCCTTTTATAAAAATTCCTATCGCCTTCAGCTTACTTTGTCTTGCCAGTCTCTATCGAATGGGATGGGATGGCCTGTTGCACTCTCTGGAGTCACAGATAGTTATTGCTAGAACTTTAGGAGCTGCGCCTCCTCAGATCTTTAAAGAAGTTTTATTACCACAGATTTCCAATAGAGCTGCTTTATTTGCGGGTGTGGCTGCGGTGTGGGCTTGCGGAGACTATTCAGTTTCACGAATTTTAGCCCATCGTGATCTTTCGCTGGCCCTGATGACAGAGACTTTGATGTCAAGTTATCGATTGGGAATGGCAACAGTTTTGAGCTTGAGCCTTCTTGTCTGCGGGGGTATTTGTTTTTCAATAATGATCGGAGTCGGGCGTGTCTTTAGTCGAAAATCTTTTTAAAAATTATGGAGATTTTAAAATCGACATCCCCTCGTGGGAGATTTTGGACGAAGGCGTGACCGTGCTGTGGGGTCCCTCTGGCTCGGGGAAGACTTCTGTGTTCCGGCTTCTCATCGGCTTGGAGAGCGCCGTAAATTTCAAGTGGACCTTTCAAGATTATGATCTGGCGAAGTTAGCGGTTCCACAAAGACGCTTGGGCGTGGTTTTTCAGACGCTGGATTTATTCCCGCATATGACTGCAGAGGAGAATATTTTGTTTGCGGCAAGGGCTCGTGAGATTCCTGAGGCACAAGCTCATGAAAAACTCCGAGAACTGGCTCAAGTCTTACAAATGAATTCTTTTTTAAACCGACCGGTTCGAGTTCTCTCAGGGGGTGAAAAACAACGGGTCGCCATCGCTCGAGCGCTCAGTGGCAATCCGCGCCTGTTGCTTTTGGATGAACCCTTCTCCGCTTTAGATCAAGAACTTCGGCACGAGAGTCGGGATCTTATAAGTCGGGTCATTAGAAAAGAAAAAATCCCTACTTTACTGGTCACGCATGATCCGCTAGACGTGGAGGTCCTGGCGAATAAAGTCAGTACTATCAGGCAGGGTCAAATTGTCGAGGATCGCTTGGTTCCATTATGATGTAAAAAGTCCTGTGAAAATCTGTTTACTTTTTAAGTCTCCTCTATGACACTAAAAGGACTACACTAAAAGTGTAGTCCTTTTAGTGTCATCCTTGTGGTCTCAGAGAGGGGAATGTTTTTATGAAGTTATTCTACTATAATGTTCTAGTCGAAAAAGAAGATTTAGCCGACAGAGTTGAAGATATTAATTTTTTAAAAAACGCACTAAAGCTCAATAAGAAAATTGCGCTTTATGCTCCGCGAAGATATGGGAAAAGTTCAATTTCAAAAAACATCATTCCCAAAGAGCTAAAAACGAAAAAATTTCTCGCGATTTACTGTGATTTTATGGGCGTTAACACACCTGCAGATGTGGCCTTTCGTTTATCCAAAGGTTTAGCTGAAGGGATGGAAGAATATATTCCAGCTCAGCGACTTTTTGAGTCAGCAAAACAAGTCTTGAAAAATATCAACTTTACCTTCGATACAAATCCCATAACTGGTGAAGCTTCTTTTGGTCTCTCTTTAAAGAAGGAACAGAGTCACTCAATTACAGATTTACTCAAAGTTTTTTTGCAACTTGCAAAAAACTATAAGTGTCTTTTTATTTTTGATGAGTTTCAGGACATCCTCGACGCCAAAGACTCTCTCAGCTTACTTCGATCTGAGTTGCAAAAACTTAAAGACACTCCCATTTTATTTCTTGGCAGTAAACGACGCTTACTAAGTCAGATCTTTACAAGCCATCAATCCCCTTTTTTTAACTTTGCCGATGAGTATGTTCTCGGACCTATTCCCTTTGCGGATTGGTCTGATTTTTTTGATGAAAGACTTAAACCCTTAAAAGTTAAGATTCATGATGAAGCTCTGCAACAGATTATCGACCTCTCCTTAGAGGTGCCAAATACCATTTGCGAAATTGGATCTTATTTGCAAGGCAAGTGCAGCAACGAATCTTTGGATGAAAATAAAACACTCAAACTCATAGATGAATTAGTAACGGCTAAGTCGGAAAGCTTTTATTTTCAAATAAAGCAGTTAACATCAGCTGAAAAGAAGATTTTATCGATTCTTGCTGTAAATAAATTTACTTCTGAGATCCAAGGTAAAGCTTTTCAATCAAAGACAACTCTCAGTCTTTCTGGAATCAAAAAGACAGTTCATAAATTATACAACCAGGGGCTGATTGAGGAGGATCAGAATGCTTACAGAGTATCCAACCCGCTCTTCCGATTATTTTT
>DATBTE010000347.1:0-2594 GCA_036559425.1 Pseudobdellovibrionaceae bacterium
AAACACCTTTTTCCAAACCACGGGAGTAGAAATGTTCGCATTTTACCGGGCCTTCTACCGGTGAGTAAGTATCTACTTTTTGCAAATACTCATGGATGATTTTAGGGGCCCAATAGGCATAACCATAAACTCCACCATCACTTCCCGCATTGGCAACAGAGACGAGGAGAAGTGCCAGGAAGATCCAAACCAGATTTTTCATTATTAGCCCCCAATGAATCGCGAATGAAGTTTTTTGTTCATTCGCAGTCCATTGTCAAGCAGCTACTAACTTCTCTTACCAACCAAGAACATAAGCAAAGATTAGAGGGGCGCAGATCGTCGCATCTGACTCTACAATATAGCTTGGCGTCGTTGGAGAAAGTTTTCCCCACGTAATCTTTTCATTTGGAATCGCCCCCGAATAAGAGCCATAGGAGGTGGTCGAATCAGAGATTTGCGCAAAGTAACTCCACAAAGGAATATCCTCATGACCCAAATCTTGTTCCAGCATCGGAACCACGCAAATGGGGAAATCGCCGGCAATACCACCGCCGATTTGAAAGAAGCCCACAGGATTCTTCTTAGAAGCGGACATATACCATTCAGCCCATGCCTTCATGTACTGGATGCCCCCTTTCACAGTGTGAACATTCTTAACATCCCCTTTAATGCAGTGACTCGCAAAAATATTGCCCAAAGTTGAGTCTTCCCAACCTGGAACGACCATCGGAAGATTTTTTTCCGCCGCAGCCAGCAACCAAGAATTTTTTGGGTCGATCTGGTAGTACTTCTCAAGTTTGCCAGAAAGAAGGATTTTGTACATGAATTCATGAGGGAAATAAGACTCCCCTTTTTTGTCGGCCTCTTGCCAGTATTCCAGAACCACGTTCTCGATACGTCGAATGGCTTCTTCTTCAGGAATGCAAGTATCGGTCACGCGATTCAAATGCTTTTCTAAAAGTTTTTGTTCATCGTGGGGAGTTAAATCACGATAGTTCGGAATGCGCTCATAGTGATTATGGGCAACAAGGTTGAAGACATCCTCTTCAAGATTTGCCCCGGTGCAGGAAATCGCGTGAACTTTTCCTTGGCGGATCATTTCAGCCAAGCTTAAGCCCAACTCCGCAGTGGACATGGCCCCCGCTAAGGTCACCAGCATTTGACCTTTATTGTCGATATGCTTTTTATAACCGACGGCCGCATCTTTTAACGCCGCCGCATTAAAGTGACGATAGTGATGATCCACAAATTGTGTTATTACGCCTTTGGTATTCATAGCTTAGACCTCTTTTTTTAAAGCATAAGGAATACCAGAAATGAAACTAAAGACAAGTCGGTTTTACGAACCTTCTTATTTATTATTTAATTTTTAACTTCAAAGTTACTTTTTGAACCGTCTGTTGACTGAGAGCTCCACCAACGGGGACATTTTTAAACTCAACAGTGAATCCCGTCATTGCAATTGAGGAGAGCTTTGTCATACACCCAGAGCTTTCTATTTGATTTTTTTTGTCAGTGCCCATCAAGGTAAAATGAATAGATTCAAGATTAGCGGCAGCTTTAAATTGCTTTATATGAAGCTCGCACTGTCCAAGATCAGCACCTATGAAAGTTATTTCTTCAGCTTGGTCAATTTTCAGTCTCTGCTTAAAAAGCGGTTCGAGTGAGTCTATGATAAGATTTCCTTCAAGAGCAGACACTATGAATTCACCAGATGGTTGGGGTGAAATTCTGAGCGGTGATTCAGGGTGGGCTATTATTAATAGGTCTTTTAAAGATAATGGCTCTTCTAAGGCTTGCGCAGGCGTCTGGGGGGATGGCCTTAAGACTTCTTGATTTTCTTCGACTTCGGAATTTTCAGGACTCAGCTTCTGAGGAGCCACTGAATTGCAATCTCTGCTATAAAGCTGCAGTCTTTCATTTTCCGCACAATATTTATTTTCCGCATTGTTTTTAAGGGCCGCACAATAAGCAGCCAGGTCCGAAAATGTTTTTTGCCCGGTTGCACAGCCGTTGACTGTAAATTGATAACTGAACGTTTTTTCCTCAGTCTTTATCTCCTTAGCAGATTTGCACGCAGCAAATGCAAGGGAGATAATACAGCAAATAATCACCAATTTAAAATGTTTGATTTTATACATATTTAAGCTCCTCACTGAGCTTTGCTGTGCAAAATACGCGCTACCTCTGCAGAAGCTGGGCTGTCTCTTAAATGTCCAACTTCTTTAAGCATAACAATTTGGGGCATTTTCAGCCCCGAATTGCACAGCTGTTGAGATATCAGAGCGAAAGAGAACTCAAGAATATTTTTTACGCAAGGATTTATTGTACACAGGCAAACGGCATAAATCCAGTAACAAATGAACCCAGATATTTTCCATTTTCATCCCGTGCTTCTATGATGGCCGAGCCGCCCATGTGGGTAAACTTACCAATCTGATAAACTTTTGCATGTCTAATGGATGGCAGGTACTTTGACCACAAAATCACAAGTTTTTATCAACTCTTCTGCCGTGGCAAAAGAAGATAAGACTGTTAAAAGAGAAACCAAAATATAATTTTTCATAAAACCTCCAGTAACTTAAATTGTTTTTATGCCGTTTTTTGACACC
>DATBTE010000348.1:0-22950 GCA_036559425.1 Pseudobdellovibrionaceae bacterium
GAAAACTCCTATCATGGAGACACTTTTGGCGCAATGAGCGTGAACGCTGACGGAGTCTTTACGAAATTCTATAGCGATCTACGAATCGATGTTATCCGCTGTAAACAGGGGCAGCGGAGCACAGATGATCTTGACGTCTGGATTGAAGATGTTTCTGTGAAAATCCGTGAAAGACATCATGAGATTATTGGGCTTATCCTTGAGCCTCTGGTTCAAGGAGCCGGCGGCATGATTGTCTGGCCTGTGGAAGCGGTCGATCGTATCTGCACGCTTTGCCGGGAATACGGGGTTCTGTTGATATTTGATGAGGTCATGACGGGCCTGGGAAGGACCGGCAAGCTTTTCGCCTTTGAGCATCTCCAGGAACTTCCAGATTTTGTGTGTCTCTCTAAAGGACTGACGGGTGGGTTGCTCCCTTTAGCATTGACTTTAACAAGCAGTGAAATTTATCAAACTTTTCTGTCGGAGGATGTTGCAAAGATGTTCTTCCATGGCCACAGCTTTACAGCCAATGCAATCACCTGTGCCGCGGCTTGCGCAAATCTGAAGCTCTTTAAAAAGAATTCTGTATTAGAAAAAATCACAGTTTTAGAGAAGATCCATCAGCAGTCCCTTGAAAAAATAAGGCGACAGGTCGTCGTGAAGGACTCACGAGTGATGGGAGCTATCGGTGCGATCGAGCTGGCGAATGACGCTAGCTATGGAGGACCCTTTTCTCAAAGACTCCAGGCCCTCTGTCTTAAAAATGGCTTGTTCGTGCGCCCTCTGGGCAATGTCATCTATCTATTGCCTCCTTATGGCTCTGAACCCGGGGACCTGGCAAATGCTTGGTCCATTATTTCCGATGCTCTTAAAGAATTACAGTGATTAAACTTTGATATAGAAAAGACCCGTCGTGGTCTCTCCTATCAATTGCTTTTTGATTAAAGCGATTTTAAGAACTCTATCAAATCTGTTTTTTCATTGTCTAAAAGGCCTAAATTTAAATGATGATCATAGTGATCGACAACAGCCTTTAGATCTGCGAAGCGGCCATCATGATAAAATCCCCCTTGAGAATGGGTCCATAAACCTTTTAAAGGAGTCGTACGGTATTTCTCATCTGGGGATCGCTTGGCTTGAAAGTCATCTATACCAATGTCTGAAGGATCATGCATATTCCAACCGGCTTCAGTATAAAGCGGCGGGGTGTGGCAGGACGCGCACTTTGCTTTGCCGTTGAAGACGCCTTCTCCACGGGAGGCAGCGATAGGATCATAAGAGGTCTTAGGAGCCTTCGGAGCGGCAAGTGAAAGTTGATAATAGTGAAGGGCCGCCAATTTTCCAGTGATCAGATCTTTGTCCGAATGGATATGGCCCAGTTTTGCGCGAGCAGCAACTGGATATTTTTCGGCATTGTCGAGGCGGGGATCGAAGAAGTTTCCTTGTCCATGCATTTGAATATTTGCCACAAAGGCATTCCAATAAGGCACGGACCCCCAGCCTGTATAAGTATGCAGGTTAACTCCAGCCAAACCAAAAGCTGGAGGAATCAGTGTTGCTGCGGTTTTACCGTCCGGACGAAAACCTTTGCCATCTAAAAAAAGTTCGGCATCAAATTTACCCGGCCCCCAGGCCAGAAGAACTTTTCGAGTGGTTTCGTCAGAGACTCCCAAAAGATCATTCACCACTTGTAAATCGGGTGAAAGATTAATAATTGCGCCGACATTGAGATCCCGGTTAGGCCAACCGTCCAGGCGACGGCCAATACTTTTCGTCATGGAATTATCGACGGTGGAATGGCAAAGTGCACATTGAATTCCAATGGAAACAAGTTTCCCTTGCTGATTAAAAATTCCCTTTAAGCCAATAATGGCATTTTCCTTTAGCAACACCACGCTTGTTGCCGGGTCCTCTAAGTTCACCTTTGCTCTTTTGAGGCCATTTAAAGTCGTCTTTGATAAAGCCTCCACATCGACCTTAAGTCCGACGCTCAATGCTGTCTTTGGACTTATGCCCACGCCGACGCCACCATTTTTCTCACCCAACAGGGCTTCATGAATACGTAATTTTTTCCCCCAAAAGTCTTCGCTGCCGAAAGTATCATTGCGAAAAATATTTTGCCCCGTTGAAAGCATTTTGGCAGCATTGATTCTGGTTACCTTGTCTGAGAGGCTCAGCACCCCGTCCTCGCCAATAGCGAAAGTGATACTAAAAATACCGAATGCTAAAAGACTTCCGAAAAACGTGCTTATTATCTTATGAGATTTCTTCATAGGTTCTCCTCTTTTAAAATAGATTCAAATCATTTCTGATTTTGATCCTAGGGTAAAAGAGAACTCTTTCTCAAAGCTAATTTCCCATGCGAAGAAAATGTCATGGTTAGGAAAGTAAAGGAGAACAAAATGGCAATTTTTGTAGGGATCTTGCAACGGAAAATTCTTACTGATCGCGACTAGTCCACTATTAATATTGGTGTGGGTTATCCTGTATCGCTGTAGAAATTCAATAGGTGGAAAAAAATTCAAATTTGAAATCAAAAGGCATACATTTTTTTGAATGTGATATATTATCCAAAATTCATTAGTCCACCAAGTTAGAAAGGGATTAAGATCTATGAAAAAATATATTATTGGAATGTTAGTCGCGCTTTCAGCTCAAGCGACATTCGCTAATTGCGCGGCTTCTGCGACCTATTATAACAGCGAAGACGATGATTCAGGTGTTCAATTGGCCTTGGCTCTAACTTGTAAGTCTTCTGAAGGTCCTGTCTGTATCTATTTAGGAGAAAATGAGGCTGTAGTGGCGGGCGCTTCAATTTCAACGGCGGACTTGTATAGACAAGATATTTCAAAAGTAGGTAATCAGCTTAAGATTTCGATGAAATCTGCACTAGGTTTGGATTCCTTTCTGGACTATAAATACGTGAACGTGGCTTTAAACTTGAGAAGTCTTGAAGGCATTGTGAAATACGGCGGCCATGGTGTTAGTCCCTATGATGGTCTGGTCTCCCATCCTGAACAAAGTTTACCCATAGAGTGCACAAAACCTTAATTTACGAAATTCTGGATAAAACATAACCTCAAGATTGAATTTATTTTCCGGAGGAGTCTTCGCTCTTCAGAAGTAAAGCGACCTCCTCCACGAACTTTTGCGCAGGCCGTGTGAAAACATGGCCTTTTCTCTTCACCAGCAGCAAGTCGGTAAGAAGAGGCTTCGATAACTTGATCTCTCGTAGTTTCTGCGAGCGTAATTCTTCCTTAACCATAAAGCGCGTCAACAGTGCGCAGCCTTCGCCGGCCATACAAAGCCGCTTTTGCAGCTCTTGGCTATTAGCTTCAATATTAATCTTTTGGGGAGTAGCTGTGAGTTCAAAGACGCGGTAGGAAGGATGCCGTTTGAACTCACGGGAAATCGAACCTACGATACCAACGTCTCCCACATCCTTGGCAGTGATTTTGGGAAATGTTTTGGTTTCCGCGACTAGCACCAGTTCGAAAGGGGTGATCCTTTTATATTCTAGTCCAGGAGTGTTTATCTTGGTAAAAAACAAGCCAAACTCAAGTTCATTTTTCAACACTAAGGCGATGATCTCATTGGGAGCCCCCACGAAAATACTAGGGGTGACTTTCGGGTATTGGTGACGAAACTGCTTTATTCGATCGATTAATAAATACCGCACTAAATGATCGGAGGTTCCAAAGCGCAAAAGGCCTTCACACTTTTGAGTGGCCCCTCGCACACGATCTTCAATTTCTTGCACCCCATGAAAAACCAGTTGGCATTGATGGAAGATGTCCTGCCCTAAAGCGGTCAGGGCGACTCCTTTTTTGGACCTTTCAAAGAGCTTGACCCCCTCGCGATCTTCTAAGAGTGCCACCGCCTTACTTAAAGCGGACTGACTGATATGGAGAACGCGGGCGGCAGCGGTAAAACTTCCCGCCTTAGCGACCTCATAAAAACAGCGTAAGTGATTCAGTTCCATAAAACCATTGTACGCCTATCTATTCCATATTGGAATAGATAGAAGTCAAAATAGATGCTTTTAAGAGGGATCCATTTCCCCTTAAAAGAGGCACATCGCTGTTTCAGTGTGAAACAGCATAAAAAACGCAATTAAAAAGGAAATTACAATGAAAGCCAGTCTCTTAGCACTTCTTATCACCCTAGGTGCCTTAGTTAGCCATGCTGAAATCATCAAATCTAGCAAAGTACAAATCGCCCCGTCCACGATTAGTGCAGTGATTTCCCTCATTCCTGGAGTGAATGACAAAAAGATCCAGGTTGTGGTAGCAGACCACGGTTTGAGTACCGATGTGTCTCCGCGCTACACAATTTATCTCGGTTTTGCGGCCTTCGCAGAAAGGGGCAATATCACAGCTGACTTTAAGATTACAGAGCAGCCTGTTGAGTTTTTAAGCGCGACCCGAAAGTCAGCCGGTCACTACACCGTTAAAACTCGAGAGTATACAGATGGAGGGATGGTTGAAGCGACCTATGAAATTGATGCCACGAAAGTGTTTGCCGATGAACATAAAGAGAGAAACCGCTGCGCTAGCGATTTCTGTGATCTCGACCTTGAAACTTCTATTTCGATAAAGCGCACTGAAAAGGGATCACGGTAATTTTAAGACCGGTCATTGGAGGAATAAAAATAACAATTTAGAAATTATAAAATGGAGCGTTTGATGCGGAGATTGCATCGATTCAGGTTATAATTCAACAGCCTCATTAAGGACCTCAGCAACAAAAGGATCCGATTGTCTGTGATGATGGGGATGTACTAGGAGATCAATCTTTTGCTCTCCAAAATTCATTTTGAGCTGAACGAGAATATCTATTTTCTGATTAAAACTAATGACATCGCTGAGGATCAGCAGATCAATATTTAAATGGTGCGCGAGGGGGGACTTGAACCCCCACGCTTGCGCATACGCCCCTCAAACGTACGTGTCTACCATTCCACCACTCGCGCGCACCGAAATAGACTTGAAGAACAAAAATAAGGGAACTTATTTAAAGCATATTCTGTGTGGGGGAGTCAATCGTCAAAACCTGACAAGTTTCGGGACTCAAGTCCAGGTTCTGGAAAAAATGAACTCAATAAAATATTTTTGCTTAAAAAAAGAGCGGGTTTGTTAACCCAGTGAGGAATTCTTTTTGTCACAAAGACAGAGGGGCATGGATGCTCCTTAAGACGGAAACCGGGGGAGGCTAGGATGGCAAAGAACCCTCACCGTCAATGGAGACTCAAGATTCACGGAGGAATTATGAGTGAAGCTGAAATGGTCTTTTACTTTTGTGTCGTTTACTCGGGGATTTTGAGTGGAGTAATCTGGGTCAACATACTTGCTAACCAGCGGGTGCGGGGGAGTTTCGGTAAAGTGAAAGTAAAGTGAAATAAGATTTTATTTGCGACTTTCTTGGGTTTGGTGGTTCTCCAAAGAAAGTCATGCGGGGCTTACGCCCCGCATTTTTTTGTGTTAAAGATCATTTCATGAAAATTACTGACCTTCGTTTTGACTACCCCGAAAATCTGGTGGCCACTGAGCCCCAGTACCCCTCGCGAGTGATGCGGATGGATCTGTCTTCCCTCGTTTCAGGGCAAGCTCTGCCTCAAGAAATGAGTCTTCAACAAACACTTGAACTTATTCCGCCAGGTGATTTGCTTGTTGTTAATAATACCAAAGTCCTCAAACGCCGTCTTTTCGTGGAAGAATTAGAAATTTTATTTCTCTCGCAAAAGTCCGAAAAAACTTGGGAGGTTTTATTCCCTTCCCGTAAGTTTGCCCTCGGTCAAAAAATCACTTTGCCCGGGGATGTGACTATGACCCTGACCCGTAAAGGGCGCCCTCAGTTGGTGGAATTGAGCGTGGTCGTGGGAGAGGACTATTTCCAGCGTTGGGGAGAGCTCCCTTTGCCTCCCTATATTCAAAAAGCCCGGGGGCAACGCCATACCAAGTTTGATGATGAATCTTGGTACCAAACCAGGTGGGCCCAAAAGCCGGGCAGTTTTGCGGCCCCGACGGCGAGTCTTCATTTTCATGAAGCCGAAATGAATTTCTTAAAAAGCCGGGGAGTACGGGTTTTAGAACTCACTCTTCATGTGGGACTAGGAACTTTCTTGCCGGTGACCTCTGAAGACTTAGACCAACACGATATGCATGAGGAATTCGCTGAAATTCCGGCCCCGGTGTGGGACGAAATTGTTCAGGCCCGCGGGAAAGGGCATAAAGTTTGGGCGCTGGGAACGACCGCGACTCGGGCCCTGGAGTCCGCGGCGGGCGGGCTCTTGAACCGCGACTTACAGGGGAATATTTCTGGATTTACTAAAATCCTCATTCAACCTCCTTATCAGTTTCAGGTGGTAGATCGGCTTTTGACCAATTTCCATCAGCCCGAATCCACCCTCCTTGCATTAGTTTCAGCCTTTGCGGGGCTGGATACAGTAAAAGCTTGCTATCAATGGGCGATTGCGAGAAATTTCCGCCTCTTTAGTTATGGGGATCTAAGTATATGGCTGAAATAGGTAAATTCACACTTCACAAAACGGCAGGGCATGCTCGCCGCGGAACTTTCACAACCACCCATGGCTCTTTCGAGACGCCGGTGTTTATGGCGGTGGGAACGAAGGCCACAGTCAAGGCCATGACTCCCGAAGAACTCAAGGACTGTGGCACCCAAGTGGTATTGGGAAATACCTACCACTTGCATCTTCGTCCCAATGAGAAGCTCATTAAAAAAATGGGCGGCCTGCATAAGTTTATGAATTGGCACGGACCTATTTTAACTGATTCCGGCGGCTTTCAGGTGTTCTCTTTGTCGCAACTCCGTAAAATGAGCGAAGAGGGCGTGGAGTTCCGCTCGCATATTGATGGGGCGAAACACTTTATCAGTCCTGAAAAGAGTATGGAGATCCAAATGGATCTGGGCTCGGATAT
This sequence comes from Pseudobdellovibrionaceae bacterium, assembly GCA_036559425.1. Classification (GTDB taxonomy): domain Bacteria; phylum Bdellovibrionota; class Bdellovibrionia; order Bdellovibrionales; family Bdellovibrionaceae; genus JACMRP01. The sequence continues at coordinate 6,921 of DATBTE010000348.1, forward strand.
CATCATGGCCTTCGATGAATGTCTTAAGTATCCAGCCACAAATGACGAAATTAAGAAATCCATGGATTTGACCCATCGCTGGCTGCTGCGTTCGAAAGCGGCCATGACCCGTGAAGAGAGTTTGCTTTTTGGAATTGTGCAAGGAGGCTTGAGTCTTGAGCATCGTAAGTATTCCCTGGACCAAGTCACCAGTGTGGACCTTCCGGGCTATGCTCTTGGTGGCTTCAGTGTGGGGGAGCCTATTCACCTGATGCATGAAATTCTACCAAATATTGCGCCTCTGATGCCAGCGCATAAGCCGCGCTACCTGATGGGAGTGGGGACGCCCACGGATTTAATCATCGCCATTGATGCCGGTATCGATATGTTCGATTGCGTTATCCCAACCCGAGTCGCCAGGAATGGAACTCTTTATACCTGGCAAGGAAAGCTTAGTATCAAGCGCACGGAGTATCGCGAAGACAGTGGTCCTCTGGATCCTGAATGTGATTGCTATACTTGTAAAAACTATTCCCGATCCTACCTTCGCCATATGTTTTTAAGTGGAGAAATTTTGGGTTCTCGACTGAACACCATTCATAATCTTCATTTTTATATGAAACTCATGGAGCGGGCTCGGCATGCTATTGAAATAGGCACATGGGCGGCTTTCCGTGATGATTGCTTAACGCGATTCATTAAAAAGGAAGCAGCAGTCTAGATGAAATCCTCATTCCAATCATAAACGATTGATTTCGTTAACAGAACATGGTCAATTTTTCTCTTCAATAATGTGTGGAGGTTGTTCATGTTTTGGTTTTTGTTTGGAACAAGAGCATTTGCTCAGGCAGCCGGTAGCGGAGCGCAACCGTCGGGCATTGAGATGTTTTTGCCATTTATTTTTATTTTCGTGATTTTTTATTTTTTGATCATCCGTCCTCAGGCAAGAAAACAAAAGGACCATCAGAAATTTGTCACCGAGTTGAAGCGCGGTGACGCTGTCATTACAACCGGAGGCATTCTTGGGACCATTGAAGGTCTCAATGAAAATTTTGTTACTTTGGAAATCTCCGATGGAGTTCGTATTAAGATTCTGCGCAGTCAGATCTTGTCGTCACAAGTAAAAGCAACAGAAGGAAAAAGCTAATGGACAGTTTGCGTTGGAAAAGCATATTAGCGGTGTTGGGGATTGCCTTGGGGATTGTTTGGGTGGCTCCGAATTTTATAAATATGGAGAACAAATGGTGGCCCTCAAAAGCAAAACTCAATTTTGGGTTGGATATTCAAGGGGGCCTGCATCTAGTGATGGGCGTGGATGTATCGGGTGTTTTATCCGAAAGCACCACACGTTTAGCCAACAGTTTAAAGGCTGAGTTCGCTAAAGAAAACATCACTGTCACGGATATTAAAACCACGAATGCTGAAATTGGTGAGATGACCATTCAAACAACGGATGCGACGGCGAAAGAGAAGGTGCGTGAGCATCTTACCAAACAGTACCCCACCACTTTGCAAGAAATGACGACGGGTAATAACCAAATTGTGGTTCGGTACTTCGATACTTACATCAATGACTACAAACAAAAAGTAATTCATCAAGCCATTGAAACAATCCGCAATCGGATTGATGAGTTCGGTGTGGCGGAGCCAAGTATTACTCAACAAGGAGCCAATCGCATTCTCGTTCAGCTTCCAGGAATGGCCGATGCGGAAAAGGCGAAGGCATTGATTAATACCACGGCGAAGTTGGATTTCATGATCGTGTCCAATGAGAAATCCATTCAAGAACTTCAGGCGATGATCACGGAAGCTGAAAAAGCAGGTGGCTATAGCATGGCGACCATGAAATACTCAGAATATGTGAATCGTTTGAATAATGATCTTACAGGAAAGCTCCCAGAAAAGACTGTCTTGCATTTTGAAAAATCTGAGAACACGACGAAAATGGAAATCGGCGCGATTCCTTATCTTTTGAAAACCGATACAGATCTGGATGGCTCGGCTCTGGATGATGCATTTGTCAGCTATGGACAATATGGTGAACCCGAAGTGGCTTTGTCGTTCAATAGCGCTGGCGCGAATCAGTTCGCCAATCTCACAGGCACTCATGTGGGTCAACGCATGGCGATCGTTTTGGATAAAGTTGTTAAATCGGCTCCAAGCATAAAAGATCGTATCTCTGGAGGCCATGCGGTGATCACTTTGGGCGGAGGCCGTGATCGTCAAAAGGGTATAGATGAAGCGAAAATGATTTCCACTTCCCTTCGTGCTGGAGCTTTGCCTGCGACTCTAGAGCAATTGGAAGAACGCCGCGTAGGTCCATCTTTAGGCTCAGATTCCATTAATAAAGCAAAAATGGCTTCTTATATCGGAGCTCTCTTAATCGTTATTTTCATGGCTGTTTATTACAGATCCATGGGTTTGATTGCAGACATTTGTTTGGCGATTAATATCATGGGTGTGTTTGCTTTGTTGACTTCGCTAGGAGCCACTTTGACTTTGCCAGGGATCGCGGCGATTGCTTTGACCGTGGGTTTTGCAGTGGACGCGAATGTTCTGATTAATGAACGTATTCGAGAGGAACTTCGCGCTGGCGCCTCTTGGAAGCATGCACTTTCTGAGGGATACCATCGGGCGATGTCTGCCATCGTCGATGCGAATATTACAACAGCGGCCACAGCGGTGGTATTGTTGTATTTCGGAACAGGTCCCGTTCGTGGTTTCGCGGTGAATTTGTTGATCGGTATTGTGACGACAATGTTTGCCAATGTTTTCTTGTCTAAAGTGATCGTGGATACTTTAGTCAATAAATTTGGCGTTAAGAAATTATCGGTAGGTGCATAACATGGAAAAAAAGACAAATAAAAACACCCCTCAGAACACCAAACAAGCGATGCAAGAATCCTCAGGAAAAGTGGACTTCGTGGGTAAGGTGGGGCTTTTTGGCGGAATCTCCGCGCTATTGGTCATACTTTCCTTAATTTATCTCGCCGTTCACGGTGTGAGCTGGGGCATTGATTTCAAGGGGGGGACAGAAATGCAGGTGAAGTTCACTGAGCCTGTGACTGTCCATCAAGTTCGCCAGGTGGCTGAGAAATTAAATCTTGGTGAAGTCGGTATTCAAGGTTTCAGTGAGCAAAGCGAATATGTGATTCGTTTCGAAGGAAAAGTTGGTAAAACTGATAAGGAAACCAACGAATTGCTGAATGCTTCCATTGCAAAACTTAAGGAAGCGATCACTACGGAGCTGGGAGGCTTTAAACCAGATATCCGCCGTGTGGACACCGTGGGACCTCAGGTGGGTGCAGAGTTGAAACGCAATGGATTTCTTGCTGTCTTTTATTGTTTGCTAGTGATCCTGGTTTATGTCGGACTTCGCTTTGACTACAAGTATGCTCCAGGCGCCGTTATCTGTTTGGCCCATGACGTGATTATCACCCTGGCCATTTTTGTTTTAGTGGGCAAAGAGGTGAACGTTCCTGTATTGGCTGCCTTGTTATCGCTGATCGGCTTCTCACTGAATGATACCATCGTCGTGTTTGACCGTATTCGTGAGACGGAACATCACTACCGTGATAAAGGTATTCACTACATCATTAATAAGTCGATCAATGATATGTTCGGTCGTACCATCATTACTTCCGGAACTACTTTCGTTTCAGCGCTGTGTTTGTATTTATTTACGGATGGCACTGTTTCCGATATCGCCTTCGCAATTTGCGTTGGAATTTTCTTCGGTACTTACTCCTCTATCTACGTAGCGGCACCTTTGGTGTTAATGATGGAGAAATTTAAAGTGGTCACAAAACCAGCTTAATTGCTGGTTCTCTCAAATTGTTAGGAGTCTGGATGACGAGTCCGCTATGGAGATCGAGGGATCAAGAAATTGCACCGGCAGAGGGTCCGTTTCCACCCTTAATCGGTCAAATTCTTGCCTCTCGGGGCTTTGCGGACTCCCAGCAGATTGATAAACTTCTTTTTCCTAAACTTATGGCACTCGCGGATCCCTTGCTTTTAAAAGGCATGGGTCAGGCGATTGAACGTCTGGGGCGTGCGGCCCTTAGCCAAGAAAAGATCTGCATTTATGCCGACTTTGATTTAGATGGAACTTCCGGTTTGGCCTTATTAAAAACCGGGATGCTCGCCTTAGGATTTACGGATGTCATTCATTATCAGCCCAAGCGCCTCTCAGAAGGCTATGGTTTTCATACTCATGCGGTCGAAGAGCTGTACAAACAAGGTGTGACCTTGATTGTAACAGTGGACGTGGGGATTACGGCCAATCCAGCGGTGGAGAGAGCTCAACTGCTCGGAATGGATGTTATTCTTACAGACCATCATCTTCCCGGAGCTGTTTTGCCTCCGGCTTTTGTGATCGTGAATCCGAATCAAAAATCTGATGAGTCGGGCTTAGGTTATCTCTGTGGAGCGGGAGTGGCTTTTTATCTTCTCCGCGCCTTGAAACGATATTTTTTCGATCATCCCACTTTGCCAAAAAATAATTTCGATCTGAAAGAAGTTTTAGATTTTTTTACGATTGCGACTTTAACCGATATGGTTCCTTTGCTTGATGACAATCGAGTCCTTGTTAAACACGGTTTGTTAAAGCTGGCCGAAACCCAGCGTCCGGGCTTGAGAGCTTTATTGATCGAACTGGGTTTGGATAATCGGGCTCTAACCAGTCAAGATGTGGCGATTCGCTTTGCGCCTAAGTTAAACGCTCTCAGCCGAATGGAATCAGGCATTCTCCCCATTGATTTATTTTTAGTGGAAGAGGCTGCCCAGGCGGATCAAATGGTCAGTCAAGTTCTTAAAAATAATTCCACGCGAGTGCAACTGCAAAGTGATGCCGAGACGGAAGCCATGGAGCTTTTAAAGGATTGGACTTCCAAGGATTTTGTATTTGTCGCTTCCCGAAACTTTCATCGCGGTATTGTGGGGCTGATTGCAACGAAGTTGTCCCAGGTTTTCAATAAGCCAGCCTTCGTGGAGTCTTGGGGTGAAGACAATGTGATTGTCGGAAGTGCGCGTCTGCCCAACGGTCAAGAGGCCTGTCTAGTAGAAGCATTGAGCTCGGCGAAGGATCTTCTCAGCCGCTTTGGGGGGCATTCGGCGGCTTCAGGATTTGAATTGCACAGTGACAGGTTGTCGGCGGTGATTGAACGCTTGGATTCTTATTTTTTTGAACTGCATGAAAAGCCCAAAGCGCTGGAAATCTTCTATGATGTGGAAGCAAGACTTGGGGATGTGGGGGCTCCTTTGATGAGGTGGTATGATTTCGTCGGACCTTTTGGAGTGGGTTTCTCCATTCCCTTGATTTATTTTCAAAAAGTGATTTTGCACTCTAAGAAAAGTCTAAAAGGTGGTCATTGGCGTCTTCGCTTGGTGGGAGAGGATAATCAATCCAGCCATGAGGCTCTTTTGTTTTCACCTTCGCCGCGACAACTCCAGGTTCTTGAAAGCGAACCTTCATTCTTGGATATCCTCGGAGAACTTCAGTGGAATTATTTTGCCGGCCAGAAGAGTGTGCAGATTTTAATTCGCGATTTAAAACTTAGCAATTAAGGTTTAAAACATATGAGACGGAAAGCCGTTGTTTTACTATCTTCAGGGTTGGATTCTTCAGTGAATCTCTTTGAGGCTCATCAAAAAGAAGAAGTTGTTTTAGCGTTGACCTTCGGCTACGGTCAAAAAGCCGCAAAAAAAGAAATCGAGTGTGCGGCAAAGCTCGCGGCCACTCTGGGGATTCCCCACAAGGTGCTCTCGCTGCCCTGGTTTAAGGATTTTAATAAGTCGTCTCTCTTAGTGGATTCAGAGAAAGTTCCGACTGGGGCTGAGGTCAATATTTTGAGCCATGAACAGTCTTTGCAAACCGCAAAGTCGGTGTGGGTGCCGAACCGCAATGGAATATTTCTTAATATCGGAGCGGCCTTTGCCGAGGCTTTAGGTGCCACTCTTGTCATTCCTGGTTTTAATGCGGAAGAGGCCACGACCTTTCCGGATAATTCAGAAGCGTTTATGAAGGTCCTGACCACTTCACTGTCTTATTCCACGGCAAATCATGTTCAAGTGGAGTGTTACACTGTAAAGCTGCAAAAAATCGATATTGTTAAAAAAGGGATATCTTTGAATATGCCTTGGCATCTTCTCTGGCCATGTTATTTTTCTCAAGACAAGTGGTGTGGACAGTGTGAATCTTGCCTGCGTTCAAAGCGCGCCTTTGTCGCCGCAGGTGTGGATGTTGCCAGTTTGTATATGGCTTGAGCAAGCCAGCTGAGGAGAATGTATGCAGTGTCTTTTTATTAATGATAAATTCATCTATGATGGGGCTCAGTTAAAGTCATTGTTTGCCTATCTGACCTACGGAATTCTCGGTAACTCCATCGTCAGCTGGGTAGGCCCATGCAAAGTGTCTTTTGAACACATGGTTGATGGTGAGGATCTCTTAGCCAAGTCCGCTATTGAAGGGGCTGAAATGCTGCATTTTATTATCGAAGTTTTCGATCGGGATCTGTTTTCGGGGGTCGCCTTGCAAAGACTTTTCTCATCAATCATCCGCGATTATTTACAGGCAGAAGCGGCATCAACTTTAGGCAAACACGTTTTGGAACGTGATGGGGACGATATTTTCTGGGGTGAAAAAAAGCTGAACATCAGCATCGCTGCAAAGTCTCCGGTTTCTACGATGATTCATTTAGCAATTAATTGCACCAATAAGGGAACTCCTGTTGAAACCTGTTCATTAGAAGATTTGAAACTTTCGCCAGAGACGGTGGCACTCGAAGTGATGGGTAAGTTTCAAAAAGAATTTGAATCGATCTTAAAGGCGACTCAAAAAGTCAGGCCTTTAAGCTAAAGTCTGAATTGCTACTAGAGCGAATTTAAAAATCAGAGATTTTGTCCGCTAATTCAGGGTAATCAATGAACGGATTACGATTGCGTTGAAGAGCGAAGATCTGGTTGTTGCGATCGACTTCTTCTTCATCAACAGGGTCGTCTTTGTGCCACTTGCGAAGAATCGCCTCTCGGTTGGGTTCAATAGACAAATCGTAGCGCGTAGAAAAATAGAATAAGGCTCGAGCCACGTTTCCGCGATGCTCCACTGGCGGTTCAAAGACATTCTCTTTCCCTGAAGAATCTTTTCCAAAACGCACGTTTTTACATTTTAAATTCTTAGTGTCCTTAACGACTTCCCCAAACCAACCATTTCCCCGGATAGAATTCATTTGGGAATCCGTCGGAAATAAATGGTGAACGTCTGATTTCTGCATCAACGTATCGTATCGGCCTGTAAAGCGGCTTTGTGGCCAGGTGTGCTCCACGTTAATCACATTGCCATCAGGAATACTCCCGGGCGCCGGCGGATTGCCATGGACGAACTCTTCTTGCATGCGATTGTGATCACAGTAGACATCTTTTACGCCATAACCCTTCTCATCTCTGATCAGATAAAAGCTGCCGAACATGAACACGCGGGCGGCATCATATCCAATCGCGGTGTGAACATAGCACTTAGGCCCTGCACAATTTGAAGTCACTTGATCAAGGACTCCCTCTTGCGGAGTGTGGTAAGATTTCAAGATGAACTTGATTTGTGCGGCGAGGTTTTTATTCGCCACACCTGCATTGAGATCTTGATAGAACTCTTCGCCATAATAAGGAATTTTATCACTCAAAAGAGCCGCTTGAGCGGTGCTGGAAAGTAGGCAGGAAGCAATGCCGGAAAGAAAGATCGAGAAAAAAGTCATTGTCTTAAAGAAACTCGTTTTAACAAAGTTTGTCTTCATTATTCTGGCCCCTCTTGTTTTTCTGTGTAGAAGTTGTATCGCAGAATCATAGAGTGGAAGTCAATGAATACTAAAGTATGCTGAAGGCGCGGCGTAAAAGAATTTAAAGCATTTTTTTTCGGAGGCAGGATTTTATCCAGCAAACTCATAGACGGGCGGTCCCGGGCCCAAGCGGCCCAGAGGCCGCGGTATTACTGATTTTTATGTAGAGATTTATATTACAACGCTTCGGTGCCGCCGCTCTGGCTAAAACAAAGTAATGGTCTTACATTGAGGGAGTCGCAGCCAGATTAAATGGACTTATCGATACAACCAAGGAGGCATATCCTCCCGTTGATAAAAGTCCCTCCAATGGTCTGTATTTCTTTCTGAAACCCGCCCATCTATATCTGTGATCATAAAATGAGTCTGGCTATTAAGGAGATTGGTGTAGTCAATCATTTCCTTCTCTAAGCTGCCATCTGGGGCTTTTTCAGAACTAAATAATTTCCAGTAGCTATCATAAAAATACTTAAAACTGGGGCCACTTCCACGATCGTGAAAATTCATGGATAAACGCACAACTTTATGGATTTTTAGCATAATGTCTTTATATACTTCTAATTCTTGTCTTGTTTTCGAATTCCTTCCAAAAACATAAATTTTAGAGAGTAAATTATTATAACGTTCTCCTTCTGGAAAGAGGGTTTTAGCTATTAATTTAGACAACTCCGGATCCAGATGATCATTATCTTTGCTTATCTGAGCGAGTTGGATGATACGATTAATAGCGGCCGATTCATAGGCAAGGTCCTTCACCACTAAATCAGATGCAGGGCCTTTAAGGGCTTCACTACAAAGGTTTGAATTTGCAAGACAGGTGGAGTCGAGTAAACCGAAGGCCAGAAAGATAATTGTAATCAATTCTTTTTTTAATATATTTAACTTGATCATACTATTGATACCTTTCCTAGTTTCTGTGAGATTCATTTCTCAATTTACAGGGGTAGGTTCCTTTGATGAGTTTATGAAGCAATACGTGTGCCAAATTTGTGGATTGATAAAATCGCCTCCAATTAAGGACAAGGAATTAGTGGCATTTTAGCAGGAGTGGCACTAATTTTATATTCTCCACCAACCTCGTAGATCAACACATGCATTGTAGCTATATAGCATTTACCGGTGTTACCAATAAATTTAACTGTGTACGACTCAAAATCTGGTGATGGTTGAGAGGATAAAGAGATTGAAACTACCGATTTGCTCAAGAATTGATTTGTAGCCTCTGCAACTGCCTTGAGTCTATCTGCAGAATTGAATCCTGAGCTTGCAAAAGCTGAAAATGAAAGAAAAACGGTGCCTATAACAGTAAAAATATTTTTCATGTTTACTTCCTTCGTGTAGCTGATAATAGCGAGAGTTGTGCCAGCCTCTTTCTTGATTTAATTGTTTTTGAGCTAGAATAAAGATGTATCAGTACTTTACAAAGTGCCGTCATTTGTTCCCTGGGGTGACTCTCCGAGTTTTCAAATTGAACAAAAGTTCGACGAATTTTCAGGTCACTTTGTAAAGTGCTTAGACACGTTTTTGCCTTCAGATCAAAGAAAACAAATCTTTAGGTTGGCATCATTGTCGCATTATGAGCTATCTGTAACTGTTGTATTCTAAAAAGCTGGGAAATCAATCCCACAGACTTTGCAACGGTATCAACCAATAAGGGAGCGAAATATGAAATTTTTTATTATGATCATGTCATTGTGTTTGGCAAATATAGCCCTTGCGACGAATAAACCCATGGTAAGGGTCATTGTTTGTAAAAACATGGATAGCAATAGTGAGGGATGTAATCACATTCTCATTAGCAGAACATACGATGGATTTTCTCATATATCCCTCTCAGAGTACGATATTAATTCAAAACACACATGCTCGAACATAACTTATCTCGATGACAATGAAAAACCTGATCTCAGCCAAAGTCCTATATATCTCTCTGGAAAATCTTCCGCTGGCAGTCGCTTATTTGAAAGAGCTTTTTATACCATAGCGCAAGTCGAGATAGATACGGCTACAGGTGAGGGATTAATGAAATATAAGAGTGGAAAAAGTCCAGAAATCAACTTTAAACGTTTTGATGAAGCACGGCTTTCTGAGTGCTCAATCCAAAAAATTGAAGGCTTTTATCAAAGCAAAGGAGATCTGTAATTTTCACCTTCGGTTAAAGAACCACTTAGGCAATTTCGAATCTTGGCAGTCGAGGACGTGAGTTATGCTTCATGCGGCTCGGCCCGGGACTTTGGGGAAAGCCAATGCGGCTGCCTTTTGATTCCGAAAGAATGAGATCGAATGCAGCATAAGAACGAACTAAATCCCGCGAAACATAAAGTAAACCGCGCCGACCATGCAGAGACTCGCCCATAAAAAGTCCAACTTGATCGGTTGCTTCATGTAAAGCAGGGTGAAGCCGGCAAAGACGAGCATGGTGATGACTTCTTGAATGATCTTAAGTTGCGGCAGATTGAAATGATCTGAGCCGATGCGATTGGCCGGAACCTGCAAGCAGTATTCAAAAAAAGCGATTCCCCAACTCACGAGGATCGCCATCCAGAGAGCATTGGATTTAAAATTCTTTAAATGTCCATACCAAGCAAAAGTCATGAAGATATTCGAAAGAAACAAAAGCCCTATGCAACGTAACATTTTATTCCTCCGCGGATCTCTGGCTTGAATAAGCGTGATTGCAAAGCAGGCTGGCGATGTGGCGGTACTCGCTCAGTAAATCCAAGTGAATGGAGCTGGTATTGATGGAGTCTCTCATGCCTCGATTCAAGCGTCCAATGTGGTTTTCCCGCAGGGAGATTTCATGTTTGGCGAGGTCTCTTTTTAATTGGATGACTTCAGGGCAGAGTTCTCGGGTTTGGTAGGAATTAATGGCCATTTGAGCCACCATGACGACTTGGCTGTGCAGACTGCGAATTTCCTGAAGACCCTCGCCGGAGAATTCCAAATGCAAAGCATTCTTTTTGATGGCCAAAGTAATAAGGTTGATATCAATGGCATCCGCCGCACGTTCAAGATCACTTAAGAACATGATCATGCTCATAATATTTTGATGGACCACGGTATTGCTTTTATTGGCGTGATCCAAGAGAAACATTTTGGTCTCACGATAAAGAAAATCCACCTTGTTGTCGCGTTCCTTGATGGATTGGATCAATGTATGGTCTGTGGACTCGAAAAGCTTGATAGAGTCTTCAATCATGCCGAGAACGATATCCGCCGTTCGCATAATCTCGCGGTGAGCATAGGAAGCCGCCAGGGCGGAACTTTGATAGTTATTGTGCTTTACGAACTCCGTCCCAAAGACGTCTTCAGGATTTTTTGGAAACATTTTTTCAATGAGACTGGCGCCTTTATTGATGAAAGGAAAAAATGCCACGGCGGAAATAATATTAAAAAGTAAATGTCCATTTGCGGTGATGCGAGAAGGAGTGGTGTCTAAATTATCTAGGAGTTCGATAAAGATACTGGTAAAAGGATAAAAGAGAAGAACACTTAGCGCCTTATAGAAGAAATGAGCCCAGGCCACTTGCTTGCCGATATGATTGCTACCGGCGGAGGCAATGAGCGCCACCGAAGTCGTTCCAATGTTCGCACCATAAACCCACAGCATGGCATCGTTCAAGCTGATGGCATTCACGCTGGCGAGACTCATGGCGATACCAATGGTCACAGCGCTGCTTTGCGCGAACATGCAGAAAACCATGGAGATCAATAAAGAGTAACCTGGGTTGCTACGCAGAGATTGGAAGAAGTCCTTCATCATCTCCATTTCTGCGAAATGATGAGCGCTGATGCTGATGAATTTCAACCCCAGAAAGAGCATGCCAAATCCCATAAAAACCATGGAGATGTTTTTAAAGAGAGGTTTTTTGGAACGAAAATAAAAAGCAAAGGCCACGGTGAAAAGGGGCAAGGCATATTGCCCAAGATCGAGGGAGATTAACTGAACGGTCAGGGTTGAGCCAATCGCAGTACCGATGATAACGCCCATCACTTGGCGAAGGGTGATGACGCCGGCAGAGCCAAAGCCCACAAGCATGGAGGTCACAGCTCCCGAACTTTGCAGGAGAGTGGTTAAAGTAATACCGACGACGATCGAAAGAAACTTACTCCCGGAGAGCTTATTCATAAGGCCAGTGACTTTGTTCGCCATGAGTTTCTCAAGGGAGTGGCTTGCCATGCTCATGCCATACAAAAAAATCGCGACGCCACTGATGAGAACGATAAAATACGAATTGCCAAGATCTATCATGAGATTAAATATAGCAAAAAAAATTTGTATTTGGGAATGATCTTCTTTGTTTCAATCGAAATGGCGAGCTATGCTTGAACCTGGACTTTTTAAAAGGAGAAAACCTCTGCATCAAGATAAGCAAAATGCGGTTTGCGTGGTTGCTGCCGTTTTTTACCAACCCGGCGAAGTGTTGATTTTTCGTCGAGGTCCAGGTTTAAGTGGCGCGGGTTGCTGGGAGTTTCCCGGCGGAAAAGTGGAGCCCGGTGAAGACTTCGTAAACGCTCTTCACAGGGAAATTCTCGAGGAGATAGGTGTTCATATGCAGATCGAAGAAAAAATTGGTGACAATATTCACCAATACCCAGAGAAAAAAATCCATCTGCATTTCTATTGGTCGCCGATCCCGAAGGAGCCTTTCCGGCTGACGGATCATGATGCTTTTCAATCGGTAAAGCCTCAGGATTTGGATCTCGGTCTTCTTTCAGAGGCGGATCGCGCCGTTGTTGAAATCATAAAAAAAGATCGTCGCATGAAGATCTAGCTGGCTTTTGAGTCTGGTCCTTTCTATACTGAATCCATCATGGAAGTTTTTTTATTCCCTTTAGTAAACGTAAGTCTTTTTCCAAAGACCACAAAGCCTTTGAATATTTTTGAGCCTCGGTATTTGGAAATGGTCAGGGTTGCCGCTGAAAAAAAGCTTCCCATTGCTGTTGGCTTTATTGAGGATGCCCTGCAAGTGGGGGCTGTCAAAGCGGGGGATAGGATCCCCTATGTCCGCCCCGTGGCCGGATTTGGCTATCCCCAAATTGTCGAAGAAAGACTCAATGGAACGGTTCTGATCTTTTTGCAAGGAGCCGGAAAGGTTCGCTTAGGAAAAGTCTTAGAACGGGGAACCCCTTATATGGTCGTTGAGGCGGAGCAAGTCCAAGAGGTGGTGACGGTAAATCCAGAAAACAAGACCAAGCTCGAACATCTTTTAAAAATCCTCACTCGCTGGATTAATATCCACATTCCAGATCAATCACAGCAAGAAATTTTCATGAAGAGTCTCGCAGGTTCCGAAGAAATCGTGGGGGCATTCGCCTCCTATCTCGTCAGAGATTATGACCTGCAACAAATGGCTCTAGAATTTAATGATATTAACGAAAAAATTCAGTTTCTGCATCGGCTGGCGGAATCCAACGAACTCACCACTTAATTTTCTTAGGCTGCCAGTTTTAATTTTTTCAAGATATACCAGCGAAGCAAGCTCATCCAGATGAGATGAGCGATCAGCAAGTGGACCACTTTCATCCATGGCGGGGCTAAGCTAAATAAAGTGATATAGCCAAACACCACACCCAAAGAAAAGAATAGAGCTGCTCGAAGAGTGCATTTACGTAAAAGCAGGTTCGTTTCTTCTTGAGCTTTCAACCAGAAATATATTGCCAGCACGCCTCCAATGAGAGTGGCTAACAAGGGATGAGATATGCGTAGGCGCATTAAATAATGAGCCTCGGGAGCAAAGTCTTTTGCTAAGCCCTCTAACAACGAAGTCGAAGGAAAAAGCGTGGTTGAGAGTGAGGCAAAAGCTCCAGTGACGGCGATGCTGATAAACAATACGAGAAAAGCAAAGGCCCATTTTGGCAGCGGCTTTTTTACGGGGGAATCAGCGGCGATTTTTATTTTATCTGGAAGATCACTGGCGAAAAGGACCACCAAAGAAATGCTTCCAGTAAGCAACAGAGAGTTCACTTGATGCAATCCCATCATAAATAAACGCAAGGTGGAGTCGTTGTTGCCGACGAGGCCGAAAAGCACTAGCTTGGCGCCTAACAGTGCTTCAGTGATCATAAAGATCAATGTGGCTAACGAAGCTTTACGGAGAGGGTCGCCTTGGGCGAAGTGTTTTCTTCCTTGCCAAAAAAGAAACATCACAAGAACTCCAAAAAAACCTGAAGTGAGACGATGACTAAACTCCACCCAAGTCTTTGTGTGGTGGGCTTCAGGGATGATTTGGCCATTGCAAAGGGGCCAACTGGCGCCACAACCATCCCCTGAATGGGAGATTCGCACCCATGCTCCCCACAAAATCACGACCAAAGTGTAGAGCATGAGAAATTGAGCAAAATAAAGAAATTGAGATTTGGTTTTCATAGGGCCTGGCCTATCACAGCCCCCTAGAGGGGTCAATGGCAAGCGGCAAGGCTTTGTCGAGAACCAGCTCTAGCGAGACTCTTGAATTGAGAATGCTTATTAAGTAAAGTTAAAAACTATATAGAGGGTATTATGAAAGTAGTGTTGACGGGAGCGACAGGGCTTGTTGGTAAAGAACTGGGCAAAGCCCTTGTGAGCCAAGGACATGAAATTTTCGTGATCAGCCGCAATGCTACAAAGGCCCGCTTACAATTGCCATACCCGTGTAAGATTATTGAAGGGGATTTAGCCGCAGGGCCTATTCTTGACGAGCGCTTTTTACATCCCATGGATGTGGTGATTAATCTTGCTGGGGAATCCATTGGTGGTGGTCGATGGAATGAAGCTCGCAAGCGTCGCATTTATGAGTCGCGTATTTTAGGGACCCGTCATCTTATCAAGAGTTTATCCGTAGCTCCCAAAATATTTTTAAATGCCTCGGCCGTGGGCTACTACGGTTCGCACGGAGATCAAGATATTTCTGAAGAAAGTGCCGCAAGTGATGATTTTCTTTCACATGTATGTCAGGACTGGGAGGAAGAGCTTTTGATTTTATCTTATGGTGAAGCCCTTTCCACCACCCGCGTGGTGGCGCTGCGGACGGGGATGATTCTCGCAGCCAAAGGGGGAGCTCTGGAAAAGTTATTACCCTTGTTTCGGCGAGGTCTCGGAGGAGTCCTGGGCGATGGCAAACAATGGATGAGCTGGATTCATATTGACGATGTGGTGGGGCTGATCTTGCACATTCTTGATAAGAATTCGATTCGCGGCCCGGTCAATTTGGTTTCACCCCATCCTGTGATCAATGAGGAATTCACTAAAATCTTGGCCTCAGTTTTAGGGGTGGGAGTGGGGCCGCACGTTCCTGCCTTTGCGCTTTGGACCGCTTTGGGCGAGATGGCGAATCTTTTGCTGCTCTCTCAAAAAGTCATTCCCCGGGTGGCCCTGCAAAGTGATTATAAATTCTTATATCCTGAACTTAAAGCGGCACTCGAGCAAATTCTTGAGTCAGGAGAAAAAGATTTCTTTGTGACGGAACAGTATTTACCTTGGAAGCCAGAAGAAATATTTCCTTTTTTCAGCCAAGCAAGAAATTTAGCAAGAATCACACCTCCGAGTTTGGGATTCAAGGTTCTCTCCACTCCGCCTGAAAAGATACAGTTGGGAAGTGAAATCACTTATCGTATGAAGGTCAGGGGCTTTCCGATAAAATGGAAAACAGTGATCACGGAATGGACCCCTCCGTATCGTTTCACTGATACGCAAGAGCAAGGGCCTTACCATTTCTGGGAGCACAGCCATGAACTTCGTCCCTTTGCACATGGAACATTAATGACGGATCGAATTTATTATAGCTTGCCAATGGGGATGCTGGGGAATTTGATCGGCGGCCTCCTTGCTCGAGCGGAAGTGGAAAAGGTTTTTGAGTTCAGAAAAGAGACTTTAATTAAAAGTTTACAGGAAGAGTTAGGCCTTGCAGATTCAGCTCTTTCCAAGAGCGAGGCTTTCAGCATATAAAATCACTTCTTGTGCAAGATTCCTGTGAGTGCATTTTTCTATACCTTCAAAGCCGGGGCAGGGGTTGCACTCCAATAGGAGAGGTCCTCTGTGAGATCTGACAAAATCCACTCCCGCATAGTGAAGCCCCAATTTTTGGACCGCCGTAATGCAAAGGTTTTCTTCTTCTTTGCTTAGTAAAGCGGTATGAGCCACACCGCCCAGGGCCAGATTCGAGCGAAATTCTATCTCCGGATTTTTAGAAACTCTTTCTATGGCGGCCGTGACTTGAGCTCCAATCACAAAGGCGCGGAGA
>DATBTE010000349.1:0-18166 GCA_036559425.1 Pseudobdellovibrionaceae bacterium
CAGGGGCTTTAAACAAAGGGTCAAAGAAATCTATATTGCCGATTTCCACCCAGCCCACCAGCCCACCTGCCTTTGCTTCTGGCGCAACAGAGTAAGTCTTAGCAAGTTCTGCAAAATCTTTTGATTTAACCTGAGACTTTAAAAGGTCGGCCTTCCCTTGTTCATCTGTGACGATTTGGCGAACATAAATTCTTTCTTTTTTTCTAAATTGCTCTTTATGTTCATCATAGTAGTGTTTAATTTCAATCTCACTCAGGGGTTTAATCCGTTCGTTGAGCTTTTTGAAAACGGCTCGTTCAATAAGGGTATAACGTAGATTTTCTCGCCATTCAGAAAAGGAAATATTTTCCTGAGCAAGAAGTCTACGAAAAGACAAATCATCAGGATAATTGGCTCGATATTTATCGACCTCTTTATCTATATCATTTTCATTAATAACGAGACTGTTAGCGCGGGCCCAATCGAGAGTCAGAGATTTTACAAGAAATGAGCGAAGAAGTTGTTCTTTCGTTCTATGAACGGTAGAGGGATCTTTCGCCGTTAAAGCATCAAGGTCTTTGAGTTTCCTAGCGAGCTGGTTAGAAAACTCTTTAGCTGTTAATACATGATCATTGACCTTGATTACGGGTTTGGTTGAGAGCTTCTGATAGTTCGATGTGCATCCGTTCACAACTAACAATAAATTCAAAATAAAAAGCCCCGTCACGGCGGGGCTCTTAATAAACCTCATGGGTAAGAATCCCTTATTTTAAAAGGCTTGGATTTGTTTTAATCGCGTAGCCTTTTTTAAGTTTTTCAAAGTATTCATTAAAAGCTTGTTTTCTTTTTTCATCAAAGACAGCAGCTCTAACTTGGCGTTTATTGGCATCTTCATAGCTTCTACGGCCTGTAATTTTAATAACGTGGAAACCAAATGGAGTTTCAACCAAGCCTTTGATCTCATTAACTTTTCCGCTTAAGGCCGCTTCGTAATATGAAGGAACGAGGGTTACTCTGGACTGCCAACCCACATCTCCGCCCGCCTGCTTGCTTAGTGGATCGTCAGAATATAGCTTAACCAGCTCTTCAAAAGGTCGCTTAGATTTTCGTACTTCTTCATAGATTTCATTCGCACGCTTCTGGGCTTCAGCGATTTGTTCACGCGTCGCACCGGCCTTAAATTCAATAAGAATATGGCTTGTACGAATCTCTGGATTGTTTTTGTACCAAGCCTTCATTTCAGGTTCAGAAACCTGAATTTTTTGAACTTTTTGGCCAATGTCCTTTTCAAGAAGGGCCTTGTAAGTTTCTTGTTGAATACGCTCAATGACAATTGGATCTTTCTCTAAATTACGCTTAGCTGCCTCTTGCAATCCCACTTCATAGCGAACCATATCTTCAAGAAACTGTATCTTTGTCGGTGGGTTCAAAGTTTGTGACTTAATTTCATTAAATTTTTTATTAAAGTCATCGAGGGTTATTCTTTTATTGCCGACAGTGGCGACAACTTCAGAAGCTTTTGATTGAGCATACGACAATGAAGTCGAGAGAAGAAGGACGCTAAAAGCGTTAATAATTGCAGTCAAATTCATACCTCAAAAGTCCTTTAAAAAGTTGACGACATACCACATTAAAACGCTAGCATTCGGCTTAAGATTCAGCAATGACTTTAAGGGCTTGTTGTTTTGCGCGATGTAGCAAATTTTCGAGCTGTGTACTAAATTTTGGGTCGCGTGGATCCTGGTCTTTCGTCATAGCAGGAAGCGGTCCATGCCATTGAATAATGATTTTAGAAAATGGTTTGGGCAAGAAGGTTTTATTCCAAGCATTTGGAAAATGAATCGCGCTGCTTACACTAACGCCGCAATAATATATAGGGCAGTTCAAAAGGCGTGAAAGCTCAAAGATTCCAGGCTTAACTTTGTAAATGGGACCTTTAGGGCCATCCACAGCAAAACTGCAATTATGACCTTCACGCATAAGTCGTATGAGACCCTTGAGTCCGCCGACTCCGCCGCGACTTGAAGATCCTTGAGTAGTTTTGGCACCCAACAAACGGAGAATGATAGACATCATTTGTCCATCTTTACTTTGGGAAGACATAGTTGCAATTCGATAGCGACGAACAAGTTGAATTAAAGCGATTTCGTCACCATGCCAGTGGGCTAGTAAAAAAGGATTTTTGTCCTTTATGTTTTTTTGCAGACACTCCGGCTCAATTAACTGCACTCTCCAGGTAAAAGAGAAAATACGATAAATAAGCCAGACTAGAAACCCTAATATATATTTTCTCAAAGGACTTAGTGCTTAAGAACTTTTTTGAATTCTTCAGTGAGTTTGGGAATTACATCAAAGAGATCTCCGACGATTCCGTAAGTCGCCTTTTGGAAGATTGGAGCTCCAGGATCGTTGTTGATTGCAACGATAACTTTGCTACCACTCATGCCAGCGAGATGTTGAATTGCGCCAGAAACGCCTACAGCAATGTATAAGGTAGGTGCAACTGTTTTACCCGTTTGACCCACCTGCATGCCGTGAGAAACCCAACCAGCGTCCACAACAGCGCGTGAAGCACCGACAGTGGCACCCAAAACATCCGCCAACTCATTAAGAAGCTTAAAGTTACCAGCTTCTTTAAGTCCACGTCCGCCTGAAATAATAATATTAGCTTCAGTTAGATCCAGCTTTTCGGAGGCACCTTTAACGATTTCCTTAATCACGGTTTTAAGATCAGGCTTGGTTAGCGCGTGCTCAACAAGAACCATCGTTTTAGAAGTATCCGCAGCGGCAACTGGGAGTTGATTTGCTCGCATCAATACAATTTTAAGAGGACTATTTTCAAAGTTTGCAATTGCAAAAGCTTTACCTGAGTACATTGGCTTTTTAGCAGTGATACTGTCGCCAGAGATACTGAGTTCAACGCAATCTGATACCACACCCGTTTTAAGATGAGCTGCAATCCGTGGAAAAAGATCCTTAGCGGTACTTGTTGCGGAAGCAAGTAAAATTTGTGGTTGGGTCTTTTCTAAAACGGAAGATAGTGCAGATAAATAAAGCTCAGGATTATAAGCATCAAGATTCGAGTCTTTGATTACATGAACTTCTTGAGCCCCGTGGTAGCCCATTTCAGTGGCTGCTTTTTCAGCGCCAGTGCCAACGACCATGCCAATAACCGTGTTTCCGGATTTTTGAGCTGCCTGCAAAAGCTCCATAGCTCCACGCTTAAGAGTCCCATTTTTATGTTCGGCAAATACAAATACTTTAGACATTGAATCCTCTATAATACTTTGGCTTCATCACGAAGCAGTTGTACAAGTTCAGCCACCTGGTGAGCAGAATCTCCCATGAGCATTTTCACAGAAGGTTTTTCTGCTGGAAGACTGAGTTGGGAGTATTTAACTTTAATGTCTGTGGCAGGAATATTTAAAGAAGCAAATTCGATTTCTTTTAATACTTTTTTCTTGGCCTTCATAATACCAGGCAGGCTTGCGTAACGAGGGGTATTTAAGCCTTTATTGGCGCCAATAATCGCTGGAGCTGTCATATTGATAATTTCTTTCGCTCCGCCTTCGATATCACGCTCTACGCTGACACCTTCAGGAGACCAAGCAAACTTAGAGACCACAGTCGCGTGAGGAATTCCTAGAAACTCGCCGAGCATTTGGCTAACCGAGGATGCGTTATCATCAATAGCCAATTTACCCGTGAAAATTAGACCTGTGTCTTTTTCGGATTTAATGACTTCAGCCAGGGCTCGAGCTGTCGAGTAGCAATCAATGTCTTCGGGAGCATTAATGACGATTCCTTCATCCGCACCCATCGCTAGAGCAGTTCTTAGTGCTTCAGAAACTCGCTTTGAAGGTCCTACACTTAAGACAAAAACTTGAGCGCCTGCGCTGGCATTAGCTTCGCGATATTTAATAGCCTCTTCGACAGCGTATTCGTCATAAGGATTAATCACCCATTTGATGCCTGTTGTGTCGATAGAAGTGGCATCGGGGTTGATTTTAATCTTTGTTTCGGTGTCTGGAACTTGCTTAATACAAACAAAAATTTTCATGTGAACCTCGTGGGGTCTTTTTATCTTAAAGGGGACCTCTGGCAAACCTAAAAGTCTTAAGTAACATGACGCGAAAACCCATAGAAGCGCCGTGGACAAAATGCACATGGCGGGAGTAAAAGGTATTGAAACTCAACTGAAAATTAGTAGCATAAAAGAGGTTTACTGTGGCTCTTATAGCGTCTCATGGTTTTTTGAGATCTACGATCGGCAAAAAATATCTCATGGGGTTGGCAGGACTTGTATGGACGGGTTTTGTTCTTGTTCATATGGCTGGCAATCTTCTTATCTTTGTGAGTCCAGATGCATACAATGCATACGGACATGCAATCACTAGCGGCAACATTGTTTACATTGCTGAGGCTGTTCTTATCTTAGCCTTGATCGTGCATGTTGGGCTTGCGTTTAGACTGACTATGGAAAACCGCGCGGCTCGGTCCAGTACTTATGCTGTAAAGGCAAAAGGTGAGAAATCTGCGACTCTGGCCTCTCAGACAATGGGAATCCAAGGGAGTTTGATTTTAGCATTCATTATTTTACATATTGCGACTTTTAAATACGGAACACACTACGATACGACCGTAAAGGGCGTTGTCATTCGCGATCTTTACAGATTGATTGCAGAAGTATTCCAACAACCAGGTTACGTCGTCTGGTACTTGGTCAGTTTAGTGGTTTTAGGCTTTCATTTAAGTCATGGGGTAGGTTCAGTTTTCCAATCCTTTGGTTGGATGAATGGGCGTCATCAACCCCTTTTAAAGAAGATCAGCTATCTTTATGCTGGCATAGTGGCATTAGGATTTATTTCTCAACCAATCTATATTTTCCTCATCGCAGGCAAAGGTTAAGGGAGTCGAGCAATGTCTAAAATATTAGATGGCAAAGTTCCAGATGGAGCGATCAATAAAAAATGGACAGATCACAAGTTCCACATGAAACTTGTGAATCCAGCGAATAAACGAAAACATTCAGTGATTGTAGTAGGAACGGGACTTGCGGGTGCCAGTGCCGCGGCCGCAATGGGTGAACTCGGTTATAAAGTGAAGGCTTTCTGCGTGCATGAATCTCCGCGCCGTGCCCACTCTGTGGCCGCCCAAGGAGGTATTAATGCCGCGAAAAACTACCAAAATGATGGAGATTCCATCTATCGTCTTTTTTACGACACTGTAAAAGGCGGAGATTTCCGGGCTCGCGAAGCCAATGTGCATCGTTTAGCCGAGGTCTCTGTAAATATCATTGACCAGGCAGTGGCCTCAGGTGTGCCATTGGCTCGCGAATATGGCGGTCTGTTAGACAATCGTTCTTTCGGGGGCGCGCAAGTTTCTCGAACTTTTTATGCTCGCGGACAAACCGGGCAGCAGCTTCTTTTAGGCGCTTACTCTGCGATGATGAGACAAGTAGATCTTGGCACTGTTGAATTGAACACACGCAGAGAGATGCTAGATCTTGTCGTGGTTGAGGGTCATGCTCGTGGTATTGTTGTTAGAAATCTTCATACCGGTGAAATTGAATCTCATGAGGCAGATGCTGTCATTATCGCTTCTGGAGGTTACTCAAACGTTTTCTATCTTTCTACGAATGCAATGGCTTGTGCTGTAACGGCGGCGTGGAAAGCTCACAAACGTGGTGCCTATTTTGCAAATCCTTGTTATACTCAGATCCATCCAACCTGCATCCCCGTCCATGGAGAAAATCAGTCAAAACTTACTTTGATGTCAGAATCTCTCCGTAATGATGGACGTGTTTGGGTTCCCAAAGCAAAAGGCGATAAACGTCATCCAAACGAAATTCCAGACGACGAAAGAGATTATTATCTTGAACGCGTCTATCCTAGTTTCGGCAATTTAGCTCCTCGAGACGTGGCTTCTCGTCAAGCGAAGTATCGCTGTGATGAAGGTCATGGTGTGGGCGATTCTGGAAAAGCAGTCTACCTTGATTTTCGTGATGCTATTGTTCGTTTAGGTGAGGCAAAAGTCTCAGAACGTTATGGAAATTTATTTCAAATGTATGAAAAAATCACTGGTGAAAACCCCTATAAACAGCCGATGAGGATCTATCCAGCTCCGCATTATACAATGGGTGGTCTCTGGGTTGATTATAATCTAGAATCGACAATTCCTGGTCTTTTTGTAGCGGGAGAAGCGAACTTCTCAGATCACGGTGCAAATCGATTGGGAGCTTCGGCGTTGATGCAAGGTTTGGGAGATGGTTATTTTGTTCTTCCGTACACCATCAGTAATTATATTGCTAGTACGAAACTGAATAAAGTATCAACTGCACATGCGGCTTTCAAAGAGGCCGAGACTTCAGTTAAAAATGAAATCACTAAAATTATGAGTATTAAAGGTACACGTACGGTGGAAAGCTTCCATAAAGAGCTTGGACATATTATGTGGGAATACTGCGGAATGGCTCGTAATGAAGCTGGATTGAAAAAAGCTTTAGAATTAATTCCGAAACTTCGTGAAGAGTTCTGGAAAAATGTGCGTGTACCCGGAGAAGTCAATTACCTGAATTCTGAGCTTGAAAAAGCGGGACGTGTTGCGGATTTCTTAGAGCTGGGCGAGCTGATGTGTCGGGATGCTCTTGAACGACGTGAGTCTTGTGGTGGTCACTTCCGTGAGGAGTTTCAAGAAGACGGTGAAGCAAAGCGTGATGACCAGGACTTCAGCCACGTAGCTGCGTGGGAATGGAATGGACCAAATCAGCCGCAAACTCGCCATAAAGAAGAACTAAAATTCGAAAACGTTAAACTTGCAACTCGTAGTTATAAGTAAGGGTGAACCATGAGTGAACTGACAAAAAAAATTAATTTAACACTCCGAGTTTGGCGCCAGAAAAGTCCGAAGGATCAAGGTGGCTTTAGAGAATACGCGGCAAAAAATGTTTCCACTGATGCCTCTTTTCTGGAAATGCTAGATGCGGTGAATGAAGAGCTTATCAATAAAGGAGAAGACCCTATTGCGTTTGACCACGATTGCCGAGAAGGTATTTGTGGGAGCTGTGGTTTTATGATCGATGGACAAGCCCATGGACCGCAAAAGTCTACAACTGTTTGTCAGCTTCACATGCGAGCTTTCAATGATGGCGAAGTTTTAACTCTCGAGCCATGGCGAGCCACAGCTTTTCCGATCGTTAAAGATTTGCTAACCGATAGAACAGCCTTGGATCGTATTATCACCTCCGGGGGTTATATTTCTGCAAATACTGGAAGTGCAAGAGATGCTAATAGCATTTTGATTCCAAAGCACGATGCTGATCATGCCTTTGGTGCAGCTGCTTGTATTGGTTGCGGAGCCTGTGTGGCTTCTTGCAAGAATGCTTCGGCGGCACTTTTCACGTCAGCAAAAATTTCTCATTTGGCTCTTCTTCCGCAAGGCCAAGTAGAAAGAAAAATTCGCGCGGAACGCATGGTTGCGCAAATGGATGCGGAAGGTTTTGGCGCTTGTTCAAGCACAGGTTCTTGTTCAGCAGCTTGTCCGAAAGATATCAGCCTGGTGAATATCGCTCGTATGAACCGGGAATTTTTTAAAGCAACTATTCTTAAAGAGGATGAAGCTGATACCGGCGGCGGATTCTAAATAAATTAATATTTAAACGTAGCTGTATAAATAAAAAAGCACTGGACTAAAGACCAGTGCTTTTTTCATTTCTCAACCAACGTACGAGTTCCCCCGTCTTGTCGTTAAGAATCTTGAAATAAGTCCGAAGAAGAACTCACGAGGACGAAATGAAAAAGCTATCGGAGTTGATGGTTGAATTGGGGTTTGATCCTGAAGGTTCTTCCGCTGTTAAAGAAGCGTTCATTAAATATCTCATTAAAGCGAGTGAGGGCATGAGTGTTCTCCCTCCCACGGAAAATGCAATAATCAAAGCAAATCCAACCCAGATCAAGGTCCTACGAGTAGCGCAGAAATCTGAACAGTTATCCTTCGGATTCATTACAGAGCTAACACCAAAGTCCAAATTTTTACGAAAAACTCAAAAATAAATAATATCTTTTTCCAAGGCATTTTGCGGTTGGTACCATTTTGGAACTAGGTCGATGAAGAGTTTTTCTAAATATTTTATTCGCATCTTTGGCCGTTACCGAAATCCAAGGAGGATTTGTGAAAAGTCTTATAATAAAAGCTCCCATTATTCCCGTTTTTATAATGGGCGTATTCTTTGCCTCAGTCTCCGCACTTGCGGCTGAGCCAGAATTCGTACCCGGTGAATATATAGTAAAATTGAGACAGCCACTGAGTTCCTTCGAGAATAAAATGGACGTTTTAGGCCAAGAACTTGCTGCTTACATTAAAAGTACGATTCCTGAACAAAATATTATTGTCATTAAGCGCCCGGTTTTTGAAACCAAAGCTTCAGTAATAAAAACACTGGCAGAAAATCCGAACATTGAAGTGATAGAGCCGAACTTCATTTATAGAGCTAGCCGCACTCCTAATGATCCAATGTTTGGTCAACTCTGGGGTATGAGCAATGAGGGGCAAGCGGACTCTGAAAAGCATCAGGGGATAGCGGGTATAGACATTGGAGCCCCTCAAGCTTGGGATATCGAGACAGGTTCTAAAGATGTTATTATTGCAGTCATTGATACGGGTGTGGATTATACAAATCCAAATTTAGCTCCGAATATGTGGACTAATGAGACTGAACTTAAAGGTCAAGCTGGAGTAGATGACGATAACAATGGTGTTATCGACGATATTTACGGATTCAATACTATCACTCAGGGTGGTGACCCAAAAGATGACCATGGTCATGGATCACATTGCTCTGGCACCATTGGCGCTAAAGGTGATGACAGTAAGGGTATTGTAGGCGTGAATTGGAATACTCGGATTATGGCAGTCAAGTTTCTTGATAAGAATGGGTCGGGAACTCTCGAAAATGCAATTAAAGGTATAAATTACGCGACAAAAATGGGTGCCAAAATCATGTCGAATTCTTGGGGCGGTGGTGGCGAGGCACAAACCCTTAAAGAAGCCATCGAAAGAGCCAATACGGCCGGTGCACTTTTCGTAGCGGCGGCAGGTAATGAATCCAATAATAATGATACGAATCCTTCTTATCCAGCCTCATATCAAGTTCCAAACGTAATTTCAGTAGGGGCCGTAAATAACAAAGGTCAATTAGCCTCATTTTCTAATTATGGGAGAAACTCAGTTCATATCGGTGCTCCTGGGGTAAACATCGTAAGTACTACAACCTCAGGGTATGATTCCTGGTCTGGAACTTCAATGGCGACACCTCATGTATCTGGAATTGCAGGTTTGATCGCATCTCATGATCCAAAACTTACTAATCTTGAGATTAAAAATCGTATCATCACAACTGCTCGTCCCATTGCTGGCCTTCGGGGGAAGGTATCCGGTGGTGGGTTAGTAAATGCTTATACGGCACTAACTAATACCATTCCCCAACCTGATCAGGATGATCCAAGCAATTGGCAAACAATAAATGTTTCAGTAACAACGAAACATCCATATAAAGCGAAAACGAATGAAACCTTTGAAGTGAGTGTTCCTGGAGCAAAAGAAATTGCTTTGTATTTTTCAAAATTTCAAACTGAACCAGGCTATGATTCTATTCAGCTGGTCAATTCAAGTGGAAAAATCATCGGCGAAATGTCGGGAAACAACGATGGTAGTTTCTCGCCGGTCATTGCGGGTGACTACGTAAAAATTATTTTTAAATCAGACGATTCTGTAAATGAATACGGTTTCGACATTCCTAAAGCAGCTTGGAGATAAGCTCCTACGAAGAAGTCTTTGAAATAATCCAATAGCGTTTTTGTCTTTAAAGAGGATGCTCTTTCAAAAACGCTTCTATTTTCATATTAATATAGTCGGGAAAATCTAGTTGCGTGCAATGTGACCCATATGGAACTAATACAAATTCACTCCCATGGATTTTATGATGAAATTCATATTGAAATTTTTGAGGGGTTACATTGTCCTTTTCGCCGGAAATAATTAAGGCTGGAACATCGACCAGAGGGAGAATTTCTTCCCCATCGAATTTCATCAATTCTTCAAATAAAATCAAAAAAATACGAAGATCCATTCGGGCCACACCGCGAGCATAGACTTCAATATCCTTAAAATGGGTGAGTTTTAAATTAAAACCTCCAGCAGTCCCGGCTAGAAACATTGAGAGTGGATTATCAATTGCCATTCTCCACAAAGTAGTCCACAGAGTGGGAGATTTTTGATACTGCTCTTTGACGTAATAAAAGAATGGTTCTACTACATCTAGACCAAACATCCCCTTGATCGGGTTTTTAGAGAAGCCATTAATGAAAATCATAGAGCCAACAAGCTCAGGTTTGACTCGAAAAAGTTCCAGCAATAGTGGTGCGCCAAAACTGTGGCCAGCAAAGTGGGCTTTCGAAATATTTAAATGTTCAAGTAAACCCATAACATCTTGAACCAAATCAGAAACCTTTAAATTTTGTGGATTGCCGAGAGGTTGGCTTTTGTGATGACCCCGAATATCAAATGCAATGACTTTGTAGTGTTTTGAAAAATGCTCCATTTGAAAATGCCAGTGATTCATAAGACAAGCGATACCGTAGATGAGGATAAGAGGTTCACCTGTTCCGCGAATCTCGTAATAAATCGGCGTCTTATCAAAGCTTTCAAAAACGCCAGTTTCTTTTTCGACTGTATTCATGCACAACCCTTAAATATAGCTCACTTTAATTAAAGTGCCACCGATACGAATTAAATCCCCATCCTGAAGTATTTCGGTCTCTACAAGCTTATTATTGAGACTCAACTTATTTTGGCAGAGGTTTTTTATCTGAGCCAAGCCGTTACCGGGAATAATTTCAAATGCAAGGTCTGGGGCTTCGGGATCGCGAAGATCAATATCCAAAGAATTTGCCCCTGCCCTACGGGGCCCATATCCCAAGAGAAGAGACTCATCGGCTTGAAGTCCTTGAATAAACTTTAGTTTCAAAGAAGGAGATAACGGCTGCCCCATGCCTTCCTGAAGCCTATTTTGTACCCAATCCACAGGAAATTTTTCCATAAGGTTTTCACGCCAAGACTGCACTCGTGCAAAATCTTGTGCTTCAGGAGGTGTTATATCAATAACGCGAAAGTCCGTACGCCCCAGACGAAAAACGACTCCAGGCATCATAGCTAGTCTTTTGACTCTGCGATTCTCCGTTAAAATACCATTTGATGATTCTAAATCGACCAAAACAAAGTGCCCCTGCTCGTTTAATTCAAATTGGGCATGTTCCCCAGAGATCTTTTCATCATCAATAGGGATCTTTCCCCGCCTTCGTCCGATTTTATGACCAGGTTCAATTTTATATCTTGATCCTTGTTGGGGCCCCGCAAGGACTTCTATGAATAATACCATGTAATTATTGTAAGGGACTTTTTAAAAAGCTTCAATACTCTCGCTTGTGCTTATCCTTTAGGCGTGCTAAATCAACAACCCTAAGTCAAAAAGTCATCCTTGTTCCTGACATTGGGTCAGGGACTATAAACCGAAAGGATCGAAAATGGAACTATCTAAAGAGACTGTAAAACGTCCTTATGAAGTCATCGTTGTCGTTCACCCAGATGCTACTGTAGATGAACAAAAAGAGCTTTTTAGAAAAAATAAAGCTACTATTGAGAGCTTTTCAGGCTCTGTATTCTCTTTGGAGACCTGGGGGAAACGCAATCTAGCTAATCCCATTGGCAAGCTGAAGAAAGCAATCTTTTTCCATGCTTACTTCGAATCAAGTACTCAAGCGGTCGCTGAGCTTGAGAGAACAATGCGTATTAATGAAAAAGTTCTTCGTTTTATGCACACTCGTCTAGATGAGCGTGTACCTTTAGTGAAGCATGCAGAAACCTTCAAAAAAGGTCTTGCTGAATCTGCAGCTCGTGAAAAAGAACGCGAAGCTAAAATGGCGGCTCGTAAAGCGGCATTTGCTGCTGGAGATCGCGGCGATAGAGGCGATCGTGGTGACAGAAGCGACCGCGGAGATCGTGGAGATCGCGGCGACAGAGGCGATCGTTTCGAAAGAAAGTAGTCTCTGATGAGGCTCAAGGGTCAGAAGCATGAGAGTTAAAAACTCCCCCCGAAAGTTCCTAGCCATATTTTCGATTTCAGTATTGTTGTCTTTGCTGACTGTGGTTTTTGGGGCTCCTCTTATGCGCGTTTTAAGAATTACTTATGGCGCACTTGCTTATTGGCTCTTGGGAATCGCAGTGATGACTATTTTCTGTTTTATTGAGGCTCCTGCTCTTTCAATTTTTGTTGGTTCGATTTGGATGACTTTAGGAATCTACATGGAACTTGAAAGAAAAGGACTTCGGTGGACAACCTCTGCACTTATTGGGATTTTGGCGGGCAGCTTGTTTTTTACAGGTGCGGCGTTGATAAATCTCGAGAAGTTAGGAGTTTATAATCTTGCTGCGGCTGAAACCCTTCTAAGGCAATTCATTACGGAAAAAGTGCTCGCGATGAATCCTGGTTTGCCCTTAGATGCGGGTCTTCTGGTTCAGCTCATTCCTTCAGCGGTCGTCACCATTTTAGTGGTATCCCTCGGTGTTGGGTTGATTTTTGAGAGAAGAGTTTTTTCCTGGTTAGATTTACCCAGGGAGCGAATGGCCTCTCAACTCAAATTGTTAGAGTTTCGCGTTCCTGATTTTGTTATCTGGATAGCGATGATTGCCTTCCTTCTAACAATGGAGAATTTCCATGTGAAGGCGTTCGAGATTCTTGGGATGAATATTGTGAACGTGGCTACGGTCCTTTATTTTTTCCAAGGTTTAGCAATATTGGAGGTAAGTCTTAGATCTTTCAAAGCTGGTGCTTTGGCAAGAACTGCGATTTACATAATTCTGGTCGGTCAATTGTTTCCCGTAATAAGTGCAATTGGCTTGATTGATTACTGGGTTGATTTCAGAAGACGTCTCAGAAAAATGAGATTGGCTCCTAAAGGCAACTAGAAATAGCGAGGGTCAAATGAAGGTAATTCTTCAAAAAGATGTAAAAGATTTGGGCAAAGTCGGAGACTTAGTGAATGTTTCCGAAGGTTTCGGTCGTAACTTTTTGTTTCCCAGAAAGTTAGCTGCTGAAGCTACTGAAAAACGCGTTAAGGAGTGGGAACACTTGCAACGCGTTGCTGATGCTAAGAAGAAAAAGGCAATTGCTGAGCGACAAGCAATTTTGGCAAAACTCACTGGCACTACTGTAACATTCAGAGTCGCCGCTGGGGAAAATGACAAACTTTTCGGTACAGTAACAACTTCAGATATCTCTAAAGAGTTGGAAAAAGCAGGTCATTCAGTTGATCGTCGCGATATCCACCTTGAAGAGCCGATCAAAGTTCTTGGTCAGCACAAAGCAATCGTTCGTATGGGCGAAGGTTTAGAGGCTAAGATTTTGATCGCGGTAGAACGCGCTTAAGACTCATAAACGAAGAAAACAAAATAATATTTGGAAAGGGATTCTGGTAACGGGATCCTTTTTTTATCTACCAGTAAGGCTGACTAAAAGATTTCTTATTTAAGAATGCTGCTCTTTGGCTGCCAATATAACGTCCTGTAAATACTCCACCATTATTTCCCGAAGGTCGTCCGTTGTGAGTGTTTCGGCTCTCTTTCCATGCTGAACCATCAGCATGTGAAGCTCGCGACGAACCTCTTCCTCAGGGAGCCCAGTCGCAAGAATGACCATCTCAAGAAGTGTATTCCCCATTCGAGCCTCCGTGCTGTGTGGGTTGTTTAATTGACAAAATCATTCCACCAATCGGTTAGTCGAAACTCAACTGATTGGTAGCGCTTTCAAAGGATTTAGTCCAAGGTCTGGACCATATTCTAGATTTGGCTTTTAATTAAGAATTAGCGCCTGGAGCAAAATTTCGAGGCTTCCCTGGCATTGGAGGAGGTGCTTGACGAGGTTGTGCTATAGTAGAGGGGCCTGATGCTTCCAAATCCGGATCGCGGAATCGAGAGAACTTAGCATCAAATCGCAACTTCACTGTGCCTGTCGCACCATTACGTTGTTTACCAATAATAACCTCGGCATGGCCTTGTTTATCTTGGTCTTCTTTATCGTAATAATCATCACGATAAAGCATCATAATAACATCGGCATCTTGTTCGATAGATCCAGATTCACGTAGATCTGAAAGCATTGGACGGCGGTCTGCACGTCCCTCCACTCCCCGATTTAACTGAGCAAGGGCAATCACTGGAATCTGCAATTCTTTGGCAATGTTTTTCAAAGCTTTGGAAATTTCAGAGACCGCACGCTCACGGCTTTCTACTTTTTGCTTTAAATCCATGAGTTGAAGGTAGTCAATGATGATCATATCAAGACCGTGTTGCGATTTTAAACGGCGGCATCGCGCACGGATTTCGAAAGGACTAATTCCAGGAGTATCATCAATAAAAAGCCCGGCTTCACTCAAAGTGCCAGCAGCGCTAATAAGTTTTGGCCAAGATGAATCTTGGATTCGACCTGTACGAATCTCTCCCATTGAAACTTTTGCTTCGGCAGAAAGAAGACGCATCATCATCGACTCTTTACCCATCTCTAGAGAAAAGTACGCAATGGTCTTTTTAAGGCGTAAGGCCGCATGCTGAGCGATGTTCAAGCTAAAGGCAGTCTTACCCATGGAGGGACGAGCAGCGATGATGGTAAGTTCGCCAGGGTGAAGACCGGCGGTCATGTCATCCATGCCCTTAAAGCCAGTTGCTAAACCCGTGATCTCAGCTTTGCGTTTAAAAAGTTCTTCGATTTTCTCGATGCTCGTTTTAACGATTTCCATCGATCCAACAAGGCCTTGCTTTGCTTTGTTTTCGCCAATTTTAAGAACCTCAGCTTCTGCTTGGTCAATGAGACTTTCAATATCGGCATAGTCTTGGCTATAAGCACGCTCAATCAATCCATTGCTGGTGGCAATCAACCGGCGAAGGAGAGATTTTTCCCGCACTATCTCTGCATGCGTTTGGATATTGGCAGCAGAAATTGTTTTGTCCAGGAGGCTTACAAGATATTCAGGGCCACCAGAACTTTCTAACTCATCCCGTGACTGAAGGAGATTTGTCACCGTAATGATATCAATCGGCTGGCTTTTACTATGAAGTTCTTTAATGGCCTGATAGATTTTTTGATTAGCGGGCTTGTAGAAATCTGCCGTATCGATCAAGTCGGAAACTTGATCGAAGGCTTCGTGATCTAACATTAAACCACCAATAATTGACTGCTCTGCCTCTAAATGCTGAGGCGGGATTCGTGCGCTCATAACCCCTCCGGAGACACGTTAATTATTTAATGGATGCGGAACAAAACCCAAGTAGTTAAGCATGTTGATCCGCCGATGTTAATCATTGCAGAAGTACTAGCTATTTTTTTTAACACGAATTTTGTAGTTGTCGATTTTCTTTTTTAAAGTGTTACGATTGATGCCCAGCATTTGAGCAGTTTTTACTTGATTTCCATTATAAGCACGCAATGCAAGCTCTAGAAGTGGTTTTTCCACTTGCTCAATCACAACATTATATAGACCATTCAACTCGACCTGAGCTTCTTTTTGTTGAGCAAATAATACTTCGAGCTTGCTCTTAACCAGCTTCTCTAAGCTTACAGATTGAAGATTAGCGACGAAAAGATTATCAGAGCTGTTCAGGTTCGGCGTCATGGAACTCCCAATTTAGAAATTTAAAATTAGCTGAAAAATTAACTGAAATCATAAGCCCGGGCTGTATACCTGCTTTTGACTACACTCCGCGTTTTTCAGGAGACCAAATATACTTATGCAGTTGTAATTGCAACCTTGCAGATGAATTTTCTAGCAAAATATTTTCTGCCAACCAGCATTCAGCAATTTTGCCATATGATGGGCTGTATAAAACCACATATTTTTCAAATAAATCATGTTGACGACAGAATTCTTCTGCCCACTCAAAATCTTTTTCTGAGCAAATAACAAACTTAAATTCAGTAGTAGGAGTGGCAAAGTCAAGGTTACTCAACAAGAAGGAATTTGCTGCACCACTATCTGGAGTTTTTACATCAAGAATGACTTTTACTCGAGGATCCACGGCGGCAATGCTTTTAGAGCCACTCGTTTCTAATGAAACCAAATATCCTTGATCACAAAGCGTTTCCATTAAAGTATATACAGGTTTTTGCAAGAGAGGCTCCCCTCCGGTAATGCAAACATATTTTGTTTTGTGGACTCGAATATTTTGGATGATGTCTTCAAGGGATTGGTCCGCGCCTTCAAAGTAGGAATATTTTGTATCACAATAAGTGCAGCGAAGATTACAAGCAGTGGTTCTTACAAAGACCGTGGGAATCCCTACATAAGTGGTTTCGCCCTGAATACTATAGAAAATCTCATTTATTTTTAGTGAACTTTTAAGCATCTCTGGACCCTTGTCTTGGGAGTATGTACCTAGACCATATCCTAAGGTCAAGGCTGCTGACCCAAAGCTTTCCCTATTGTAATATGTCCTGTAAATTTTTGAAATGAACCTGATTTTAAAAAAATTCCGTCACGACATCCTTGCAATCTCATTCCTTGGTTTCGCGTGTTTTTTAGGAATGGCCCTCGCCAGCTTTAACCCCATAGATCCTTCGCTAAACTCTTTAGGACAGGGTTTAAGGGCGTCAAACTACTGCGGAATAGTTGGTAGTTTCTTGTCAGATCTTCTCTATCAATTTTTTGGGCTGACTTCTTGGCTCTTGGTGGTGGGTTTCATGAAGTTGGCTTATGCGGGATTTTGCCGCGAGGACATTGATTTTAAGAACATTCGTCTTATCTGGGGTTTTCTGCTAATTATCAATCTTTCCAGTTTATTGTCTTTGTACCTTCCAGAGAAAAAAGTTTTTACACATCAAATCTACTTGGGTGGATTGCTTGGCTTAGGGGTGTCGCAAGCTCTTCTCAGGGCCTTTAATTACGCGGGTGTGCAAGTGGTATTATGGAGTCTGTCAGCGCTTCTTATCGTTTTCTATTCTGAAAAAACGGTGAAAGAACTCCTTCGTCTGCCAGCTGAGGTCTATGAGCGCGTTGCTGGCTGGGGTGTGGCGGCTCGAATAAAAAAAATGTTTTTTTTCAAAGTTCCTAAGAAAAAAGGGAAAACAGCTATTGAAGGTGTCTCTGGCAAGGGCTTCTTCAACATCAAAGATGAAAGTTTTGTGGAAAAGTCTGAGGAAAAGTCAGCACCTTTCCCCAAGTCTTTAGTACCAAAACAATTGGAATTCGAAGGGGATCTTGATGAAGATGAGGCTTTGACAGAAGACGAAGACGGACCTCAAGCCACTCAAACTTCCGCAAAGCGAAAAGTAGTTTTAAAAACTCGGGTCCCGCAGAAAGTTGCAAACTGGCAAATGCCAAAACTTTCGTTGCTGGACGATCCTCCTGCCACGCGCATTAAAATCGACGAGAAAGAAATTCGCAGAAAAGCCGACCTCTTGGTTGATAAATTAAAACAGTTCAATATCGAAGGCCAAATCGTGGCAGTGAAACCCGGACCTGCCGTGACCATGTTTGAGTTTAAGCCTAATGCGGATGTTAAACTGAGTAAGATCACAGAACTCGCAGACGACTTGTCCTTAGCGTTAAGCAGTGAGTCTTTACGCATTATTGCACCCATCCCAGGTCGGGATGTTGTGGGTATCGAGACCTCGAATACTCAGCGTGAAACAGTTTATTTGAAAGATATGTTGGCAGAAGATAATTTTTGGTCTGAAGAAATGAAATTGCCGATCGCTCTAGGTAAGCAAGCCAATGGTGAGCCGCGCATCGTTGATCTTCGTAAGATGCCTCACCTTTTAGTGGCAGGGACAACGGGTTCGGGAAAGTCTGTTTTCACAGTGTCTTCCATTACGGGTATGCTGTTCAAGCACTCCCCTAAAACCTTACGCTTAATTCTGGTCGACCCAAAACAGGTGGACTTAGCGGCCTTTGCCCAGGTTCCGCATTTGATTATGCCTCCGGTGACGGATCCTAAGAAAGCGGTCTCAGCACTTCGTTGGGCAGTAAAGGAAATGGAAAAACGCAATAAGTCCATGTCAAAGTTTGGAGCTCGTAAACTTGAAGAGTTCAATGAAATGGTGGCGAAGCTTTCGTCGGAGCAAATAAGTGAACATGAAAAATTT
>DATBTE010000350.1:0-3004 GCA_036559425.1 Pseudobdellovibrionaceae bacterium
AGTCCCTGCCTTCCGGCTGCATTTCAACTTACTCCAAAAACTGTAATCCAAAACTGTTTTTATTTTACAGAACATTTCATTTTACAAAGGCCGCTCGAGTCCCCACCTCTGAGCTTCCTTTCGGTTACAGACTCCGCAAAGGACGCGAAGGTTGGTGAGTTCATCCGTGCCTCCACAAGCCAGAGGTGTGATATGGTCGAGCTGCAACTGGAACTTCGAAGTGCATCTTTTTCCACTGAGAGGATTGATGAACTCACAGCAGTGGTGAGCTTTTGCAAAGACCTCTCTTCTGATTTTAAGGGAAATGAACTTTCGTTTTTGTCGGAGAGTTTTATAAACCTTGAGCGGCATTTCCGTGCGGCTCGGCGTTAAGCTGGGGGCTTCGGGTTTAGCCTTGTTCTTTTTAGAACCCTCCATTTTTTGGATATAAGCTTGAGCTAAGTAAGTGATCACTTTGGCTAAATCGTTTTCTGGCACGGAATGGGAAATCAGGTTCTGGGCTTTTTTAAGGATTTCGTACTGCTCTTGCGTGAGCGTAAACTCCATTCGCACACTTTCATCTTTTTGGGGTTTGAGTTTCTGATGGGTTTTAGGGGTTTGATTGAGCTCACACGCTAGAATTTTATCTGTTTCAGAACCACTTTTATTTTCAAGCTTTCCTAAGAGTTCTTGGGTGCCTTTGGGGGAAAGAGCTTTCCCGGATTTTTGTTCTTGTTTAAGGCTTTGCTCCACTTTGACCAATTGGGAAAGATTTAACGAACCCTCTTCAATTTTAGGGGCGATGTCAGGGCTGATCTTCAGCACTCGGGCGGCTTGCATGCGATCATAGGCGGCGCTTCCACCATAGTGCAAATGTTGAGTGAGATACTTATAAAGAGAGTCATAGCCGAGCTCTGAGTAAAGCTTTCTCAACTCGACTTCGTTGATGTGGCAAAGGATGAGGTGGGTGATTTTTCTTTCGGAGCGTGACAGCCTTTCTAAACGAAAAAGGATTTCTTGGTTGGAAACCCTGGAAAGATCCAAGGGGACGGGAGCTTGAGCTGAGGACTTTGCGAGCTTTAAAGGGTCTTGAGGGGGAGGGATTGGCATAAGGCACTCCATTTGTTTAATATGTTTTAAAAAATTCTTTCGTAAAAAAGAAGATGAGAGAAGGTATAGCACGAGTTTTTGTAAGTGAATTTTGGGCTTTTTTTTTAGATTGAAGGACCTGAGGAGTGCCTCTGGAGGAGTGTTTAGGAATTCATTAGACTCGTTTTATAGCGAGTAATTTTGTAAGATGAGAAGCCTCTGGCAGAGGATAAAAAAACCAAGCTCTTGCTCTGTGAGAGAGCGAGAAAACCCTCACAAGAGATATTTTTTAAATATTTATTTTTACGCAAGGCTTCCCGGAAATGCCGTGTTTCAATCAAGGCTTTGAGGGAATTCGAGAGAGTTCTTGCTTCGTTCGTCTCGCCTCCTGGGCCGACCCTGCGGGCAAGTTTTTGGAAAACAAAGAGGAGAAGAGATGAAGAGGCAGGAAGCTGATTCTCAATTCCACCGCGGCTTTTAAAGTCTAAGGATAGGACTCTTCCGATTCCCAAGATGGTGCACAACTGGCCCAATTTGAGGCTTTTTATCGCTGACTCATCTTGGTTCTTCATCAAGCATTCGAAAGTGCCGATAAAGAGTAGGATGTTTGCGAATAAAAGTTCGGCATTATTAGCGGTTGTCTTGGGTGGGGTTTTCCTCGGCGCTTTCTATCAGAATATGAGTCCTGTCGAATTCGCCGCTCTGAACATGCCTCCCATTGATGAGGGAGCCCGTCGGGTTCAGGCAAGAGAGCTTCTTGGCACTTATTATGGCGGAAGCTTTGCTCAGAGTTTTGAAGGACAAAAGGATATGAATTACTTAATCTATAGAAAGCTTGAAAGTTCTTTCTCCAGTAAATGGAAAAAGTGGCTTCCGCAAATGACCGAAGAGTTAATTCGAGAATGCCAAAAACGGGATATGGATCCGGTTTTTATTCTTGCGATCATTCAAACAGAGAGCCAGTTTAACGTCTACGCAAAAGGCACTTCCGGGGAAATTGGCCTGATGCAAGTGTTGCCGCAAACCGCGGCGTGGATGGCAAAGAAATATCATCTGCCTTGGCAAGGTCCGAACTCACTTTATGACCCAATTACAAATATCAAATTCGGAATCACTTATTTTGCCCACCTGCGATCGCAATTTGAAAGTCGTGCCCATCACTATGTGCCGGCTTATAATATGGGGCCGAAGAATCTTCGCCGAATCGCTCGCTCGATCGTCAGTATGGGTGAAGACGAAAGAGATCTCCTGGACGGCATCTATGGTTCGAAAGTTATGAAGAACTACCAAATGATTTACCAACAGATGGTTCAAGGAAACAAAAGTCTACCGAATCAGTGGGCACAGGATGCTTCCCAAGAAGAGTTGGTTCGCACTCGCTAGCTTTTATTACTTAGCGTCAAAATTTCTACCAGGGTCAAATTGTCTCTAAATATTTTGGCTTGTCCTTTGCTTTAGCATTTGCTGAAGTGCAATTTTTATAAATTGAAAATAAGCAAGAAATGTAAGGATAGAATATGAGAGCAGGGGTTATGAGTGTTTTAGTGGCTTTGTCAGCGGTTATGGCTCAAGCAGCGGGTCGTCAGGAAGCCTCGGAAGTTTGTACAAGCATGAGCTTTGATTCCGACAGAAATTATTGTATTTCCGCAATTAGTAAATATGACTATTTTGATCAAGGGGCCATCAACCTTTGTCTTGGGATGAGTTTTGATTCTGGTAAGAAAGAGTGCATTTCCAATATTGGCAATAAAACTTATGATCCCTATGAACTCACCAACTGTGAAAAAAATGATTTCGACTCCAGTAAAAACCAGTGTCTGAAGGGCGCAGGGCGGCCGATTCAAGGACATGTCGGTTGTCTGAATAACCAAGATATAATATTTCAACTGCAAATTTTGGAGGGAATGGTTTATCGAGGGGAAAATGGACGTGCTCG
>DATBTE010000351.1:0-20169 GCA_036559425.1 Pseudobdellovibrionaceae bacterium
CCTTCTTATCATATTCAGCTTGCGATTGAGTCAGGCTGCAATGCTTACGCAGCACCCTTGGGAGCCCTGGAAATCTGTGCCCGTGACTTTGCGGGCGAAATTCCCCTGATTCTTAAAATCAATAATTCCGAAACTCTTTACTCCAATAAATCCCCTATTTCCGCACTCACTTCGCACATTGATGATGCCCTTCGTTTGGGGTGTGCAGGGATTGGTTTCACGATCTATCCGGGTAGTGCTGAAAGAAAAAATATGTATGAAGAGATCGCAATGGCTGCTGCAGAAGCAAAAAAAGCAGGCCTGGCTGTGGTGATCTGGTCCTATGCTCGCGGCGAGCAGCTCTCTAAAGAGGGTGAAACCGGAATTGATGTAATTGCCTATTCAGCTCATATCGCCGCTCAACTAGGCGCCCACATTATCAAAGTAAAACCACCAACGGCGCATATTGAGCAAGAGGCTGCGAAAAAAGTTTATCAGGCCCAAGGCATTAAAGTGGGGTCTTTAGCGGATCGCACTCGCCATGTGGTTCAAGCCGCTTTCAACGGCCGCCGTATCGTCATCTTCTCTGGTGGCGAAGCCAAAGGCACCGAGGAAATTCTGCAAGAAGTAAAAGAGCTTGCTACGGGTGGCGCATTTGGAAGCATCATGGGACGCAACGCCTTCCAAAGACCTAAGAAAGAATCGATTGCCCTCCTCCATGGAGTGATGGAAGCCTTCGTCGGAAAGGCGCTTTAATGTCGATTCATGACAATCCATTAAGAGCGGAGAAACGCCGTAAACTGCACGCTCTTCGTGAAAAAGGAATCAATCCCTATCCTTACTCCTATGAGAAAACGGGTCAGGCGGGGGAACTTATTGAAAGATACGCAAGTGCTTTAAATGCCGGCGATAAGAAGCCTGAGTTGGTTTATCGTATTGCGGGTCGTTTAATGACTTTGCGTTCAATGGGGAAGGCTTCTTTTTTCAATGTTCAAGATCAAACGGGTGCTTTGCAGGTTTACGTAAAGCCGGAAGAACTTTCTGAGCAGGAACGCCAGGCTTTTGAATTGATCGACTTGGGTGATATCGTTGGGGTTGAAGGCTATGTTTTCAAAACCCAAAAAGGCGAGTTTTCACTGTACTGCAAGAAATTCGAAATTCTGACCAAGTCCCTGGAACCTTTGCCAGAAAAGTTTCACGGAGTGCAAGATGTGGAAATTAAATATCGCCATCGTCATTTGGATTTGATGACCGATCCGGATTCCCGCAAGGTTTTTGAGACTCGTTCAAAAATCATCAAAGAGATTCGTCGCTTTTTAGATGACCGTGGGTTTATGGAAGTGGAGACGCCAACGCTTCAGCCGATTTACGGCGGGGCTGCCGCGACTCCATTTACCACTCATCATAAAGCATTGGATATGAAGCTTTTCATGAGAATTTCTCCAGAGCTTTATTTGAAACGTCTGCTCGTGGGTGGCTTTGAAAAGGTCTACGAGATCAGCAAGAACTTCCGTAATGAGGGGATTGACCGCACACACAATCCTGAGTTCTCGTTGCTTGAGTTTTATG
This sequence comes from Pseudobdellovibrionaceae bacterium, assembly GCA_036559425.1. Lineage (GTDB taxonomy): Bacteria > Bdellovibrionota > Bdellovibrionia > Bdellovibrionales > Bdellovibrionaceae > JACMRP01. Next base: position 1,549 of record DATBTE010000351.1, read on the forward strand.
AGGCCTACACGGATTACAATTATCAAATGGATCAATTCGAAGAATTGGTTTCAACTTTGGCTTTGCGAATCACCGGCAGCATGAAAGTGGTTTATCAAGAAAAAGAAATCGATTTCACTCCGCCTTGGAGACGTTTGACGGTTTATGATGGAGTTCGTGAGTACGCTCACTTGGATCCTGAAAAAGCCAGCGATGAGGAGCTCTTTGCTTCTTTACAAAAGCATGGAACCCGTGAAAAAGAAAAGTTCGGACGTGGTGAAATGATCATGGAACTTTTCGAACTCACGGCGGAACAGCATTTGTGGCAACCCACTTTTGTCCTGGATCATCCGAAGGAGATTTCTCCCTTGACCAAGATCCATCGCAAAGACAAGCGTTTGGTGGAGCGCTTTGAGCCTTTTGCCGCTTGTATGGAAATCGGCAATTCTTATTCTGAATTGAACGATCCGGAAGATCAGTTAGCGCGTTTGAAAGAACAAGAAGCGAATCGTGGCCAAGATGACGAAGCTCATCCCATGGACGAAGACTTCATCATGGCGATTGATTGCGGCATGCCTCCGACGGGCGGGGTCGGGCTCGGAATTGAGCGAGTGGTGATGATCCTCGTGGATCGCCCAAGTATTCGCGATATTATTTTCTTCCCAACCATGAAGATAACAAAATGAAGCATTTAATTCTTGGTGTTTTTTTCAGCGTTTTTTTCTTAGCATCTTGCGCTCCGAAGCCCACCAAGGTGACTTCGGAAAACCCCATCATCGCTCGGAAAGAAGCGCAAAAGTCCAAGATCACCGCTGACACCGTGATCTTGGACGTGCGGGCGCCTTTTGAGTTTAATTTGTCTCATATCCCAAGCTCCGTGAACGTTGCGTGGGAAGATTTTGCGCGCCGTGCGCCGGACGGTCGCGGTTTGTTGCAAAAAGACCTTCATCCCCTCGCACGGCGTTTGGCTTTGATTGGGATTGATCCTAAAACTCCTGTCCTGGTTGTAGGAAAAGGATTATTAGGCAAAGGAGAAGAGGGGCGTGTGGCCTGGACTTTGGAAAGTCTGGGGGTGGAAAATGTCCGCTTGGCCACCGTAGAAGATTTCCGCGGCTATCGGAGTGCACAAGAAATCAAAAATAAAAATTTCTGGACACCGCAATTGGATGTGTCCTTATCTATTGGTTGGGACGAGCTTCGCGCCAAGATCGAAGGTTCTGCTTACCCCAGAACCAAAGCCCGCAGCAAGGCTCTGGGCGGAGTCCCGCTTCCGGCAAAAGACGAGAACTTTGTAGTGATCGATGTGCGTTCCCCAGAGGAGTATTCCCTCGATAATCTCAACAAAAGGACGCCGCGAGTTTTCCGTTTTGAAAATTTGGAGTGGCGCGAATTTTTTACTGAAAATCTGGACCCAAATTATCGCATGCAAAAGATTCTCAATGACAAAGGAATCACTCCGGCAACGGAGATTGATCTTATCAGTAATCACGGCGTTCGCTCCGCAGCGGTCGCTTGGGCTCTGCAAAAGTTAGGTTATAAAAAGGCCCGCAATTTTGCTGGCGGCTATGAACAAGTCCGTTTTGGCAAGTAAGGAAGCAGATCGGTGAAGGAGCAAAAGCCTCCCCGGGGCCCATTAGGGTTTTGTAGGAGGCATTTTTACTCTGAGCTCTTCGATTTTTCCCTTCACCCGGGACTTGACAGAAAGATCATAGGGCTCATTCCAAGCAGGTAAATCCACCACTTCGTAAGCCTCCCCACTTTCTTTAAATCTCAATGATTCTTGCTTTGTCCCGCCTGTGGCAGTCACGGATAAGATCCTATGATCTTTTTTCAAGTCCAGTTCTCCAGTTTTTTTGCCTGCAAAAAAAAGTTTTACCGTTTTATCGCCTGGCACCACTCGGAGAGTAAGGAGATGGCCTTGGGTCCTATAGTTAGGATCGTCGGGTGGTGGTTTCTGTGCAAGAGCGAAAATGGGCGACGAAATAAGAATTAAAAAAATAATCTTCAGTGATTTCATAAAAGTCCTTTTTAAAGTATCATATGTTGGCGTGCAAAACTCAGCAATCAGTAAATCTAAAGCGATTATCGAAAAAAGCTTATTATTTATTTTAGCAACGATATTGCTGGATACAATAGGGATAGGGCTTCTGGTTCCTATTTTCCCTAAAATCATCACTAGATTTGCCACCGAACCAGGAGCTGTTTCCAAATATTTTGGCTTTTTTGTGGGCTCGTATGCCTTAATGCAATTCATTGCGGCGCCAGTGCTGGGGGCTCTTTCGGATCGTTTTGGCCGTAAGAGGATTCTTCTGATATCTCTTATGGGAGCCGCCCTAGACTATTTATTTATGGCCTATGCCCCGACCATCGAGTTGCTTATTCTAGGACGAGTGATTGCGGGATTGACCGGAGCGAGCATGACCGTGGCCTCTTCCTACGTAGCGGATATCAGCGATGAGAAAAGTCGGTCTCATAATTTTGGACTGATCGGCGCGGCCTGGGGACTGGGATTCATTGCGGGTCCTCTGCTTGGGGCCTTGCTTGATTTAGTAGGTCCCAAGGCTCCTTTTTTCACTGCGGCCTTGCTGAATCTCCTCAATTTTTTCTTCGGAATATTCGTATTGCCCGAATCCTTGAGTCAGGAAAAGCGCAGAGCCTTGGTTCTCAAGCGGCTCAATCCATTGCGTTCAATTATAAAGATTCTTAAGCCTTCGAAGATCGCTATTTATGTTTGGCTTTATTTTTTAATTTTCTTAGCGGGTCAGTCTCTTCCCATCAATTGGAATCTTTATACGGAAATGAAATTTCATTGGTCTTCGTTAGAGTTGGGAGTTTCTCTCTCTTTTATGGGAGTTATTGTCGCTTTATCTCAGGGCTTACTCACGCGCTATATGATTCCACGCTTGGGCGAAGAAAGGGCCATCACCGTCGGGATCCTGTTCTACGCAATTAGCTTTTTGTTATTTAGCCTCTCCACGCAGTCGTGGATGCTTTATGTCACCATTTTAATTTTTTCTCTGACGGGAATAGCAATTCCCTCAATTCAATCCTTGATGTCGAGAAATACTCCGGCCAATGAGCAAGGGGAGTTGCAAGGGAGTTTGGTCTCTTTAGGGAGTCTCTCCTCCGTAGTGGCACCGCTGATTTTCACACCCCTATTTATTCATTTCACCAGAACGGGTGCTCCCTTTTTCTTTCCAGGAGTCATATTTTCCGTGGCTTCTGGAATTTCGCTCTTCACCCTGGCCCTCTGGTTTTATTATCAAAGATCCCAAAGAAGAGAATAAGCTTGAGGTTTTATTTTAGTACGTGATTCCGCCAAAAAGTCGTTTTCCCTGACCTCGTATTCACCCGATAATCTTGCTCATACACGACATCAATAGCTAAAGTGGGCAGTCCTTTTTGACTAAAAAACTCAAGGAGCAGAGCCTGAACATTGCTCAGAATTTGCTGTTTGAGATTTAAATATTTCTCATCAATAAAAATATGAAATGCGACGCGATTGACTTTTTCACTCACCATAAAGAAGGATTTCACGCCCTCAGGCATGAGGGGGTCGAAGGCCAAGGGATGGACGGTGACTCGGTCGTTTTCTTCAGTGATAAAGTAGGGAATCTCATCAGAACGTCCAATGAGGGGCTCGACTCGCTGAAAGGGCGTAGCTATGCCGGAACTGTGAGGAATTAAAATGTCCCGCATTTGATAGCGGATGAGGGGCATGGTAAAACCATCTAAATTGGTGATGTGAGTATCTGCTTCATTGATGTTTATGATCAAATGATCTTCAAACAATTCAATAAAGTTTTCTCCATCCCGGCAAATGCCCATGGCAAAGCCTTCGGTGCTTCCATAGTGATTATTGACGGCGCAGCCAAAGGTTTCTTTTAGATAGCGACGATCTGTCTCTAACAATTGCTCCCCCCCAGAATCTATGGAGTCGGGACTGAGTTTTATTTTTCCACTTCTTTGGGCATCGGCCACCAATAGCAAAAGCTTCGCATAACCACTCAGAATATGGGGTTGGAAATCATTAAGTTCTTTTAGAACATTTTCAAAAGGTTGTTCGATGGAAATCGGTCGATAGTTCACAAGTCGTCTAGCTAGCCAGATACGATTGCAAAAGCTCATGACCTGGGAAGAGCCTGCAAAGCTTTTGGGGAAGCCGACCATACAGATTCGTTTTTTAAAACGTCGCCTCCCTACATGGCCGCGAGCTATAGAGGGAGAAATTCCAGCGATCACTTCTTCAGAAGAAGAAATAAAATATCCAGGCTGCCCCGTGCTTCCGGAAGTTTTTAAAATATGATAGCGGCCAAGATAGAGGGCTTCAGAATTGCCTTTTTCAACATGTTCATGAACATTTCTTTGTTTGATTGAGGGGTCCGTGACAATTTCATCGAAGTGCTCTTGAATGATCTTTTTGGTTAAAAGGGGAAAATCACTCGGTTTTGCAGTCTCAGGTGAAAGCCTGTTCTCCTTCATAATACGAGAATAATAAGGTGATTTTTCATAAGCATGGCGTACCAATTTTCGCCAGCGGGCTTCTTGAAGGGCCAACGTTGCTTGCCGGTCCATTTTTGACACCTTAATGCAATCTAGCACGTGCTTTACGTATTTGTAGGAAAGCATATAACCCCCGAGGCTATATTAGTTTAGGCTTTTTTTCTTTAGTTATCAATGGATTGAGAGTTTTACTCTTCAAACATTATTTGCTAGTAATTGTTTGTTTGAAGGGAGAGGAGCATGGAGAATAATTCAAACTTTGAAGAAAAGATTTCATCAATTCAGATTAAAGTTGCTTCAAAGTATGTATTGGTTCAAATTCCTTGCCGCACCGCTTCTTTTTTAGCCTGCCAGGATGGCCAGAGGCCCGTAAAAGGGGCAGTCCATTTGACCGAGTTGATTGAACGAGGGGGCTATTTATGAGTGATACCTTGAAAGGTCGCATTCTAAGCACATTGCAACGATTTCCAAAGAACGTGCTTTTGGAAGACGATGGCTGCTCCTGGACAGGAGAGCAACTGAGTTCTCATCTTCAATCTATTGTTACCAGAATCGAGATCCAATCCTTGCCTCACTCTCGAGTGGGAGTTTGTTTCCATAATAGTGCTTCCCAAGCCATTGCTATTTTAGCGATTCTCATGTCCGATCGAGTACCGGTTATGATCAACGGTGTGGATTTGTTGGAAAGTAAGATAAATTGGATTCACCACGCAAAACTTAATTTCGGTATTGTATCCGAAGACTTCGCTGAAAAAATAGATATTCCCCATTTAGTCATAAACGAACAGGGGCTTCCAGTCGAATTGATTGGAAAAACCAATGTTTCCGCGGAAGTTGATCAAGTACTGCATATGCCTCCAGCGGGGACGGGTCTGGTGTTATTTACCTCAGGCTCTACCGGTGAAATGAAAGAAGTTTATATTCCCGCTCTGGGAATTCTGAAAACGATTGATGAACTCATTAAGAAATTCAATTTAAGCGAAAAAACCGTGGCCACAGTAACTCTTCCTGTGTGTCACAGTATGGCTTTGAATACTCAGTTTTTACCGACCTTCATGGTGGGGGGCAAGTGTCACTTCTGTAATTTACGTCTTTCGATGAATAAGGTTTACCGTGGGCTCTTGCGCGACAATTCCACTTTTGTTGCGCTGATCGGAGAGATTGTTCGCACTTGTTGGGAAGAGCGTCGCCTTAAAAAATTGCCTCCTTGTGATCAGGTGGAGCATGTGCAAATTGCAGGGGGATTGATTTCGCTTAAGCACTTAGAGATGACTCGTGAGCTTTTTCCTAAGGCCATTATTCACAAAGGTTATGGGCTGACGGAGGCGATCCGGGTTACCATGATATCTAGTCAAGAGGAGAAGTTTAATTCCACCGCGGTTGGCAAACCTTTGTCTTTTCTTGAATTGCAGATTCGTAATGAACACGGAGAAATCCTTCCTGCCGGTCAATATGGCGAGATTCATGTCAAAGGTGACAGCGTTATGCTTGGCTTACGGTCTTTGACTTCAGCCAATTCCCGTTTGGTGGCACGAGAAGAATTTTTAGCTACTGGCGACCTTGGCATGATGGATGAAGAAGGCTATCTGCACGTGACAGGGCGTCTGGATAGTTTATTTAAGATTAATGGACGGAGAGTCTTTGGAGTGGAAATAGAAAAGGTGGCTCTCGAAGCTTGCGATAAGTTTCGTTTTGCGAAAGCCATCTTGGTCTCCGATGAGGACCGGGATCGTTCACGCATCGTCCTGTTCATTGAACTCGATCGTTCTTGTTGGGAAAATAATATCCTTCGTTTAGAGACCGAGGTTCAAGACCGCTTGGCTCAACGTATGAAAATGTTGAGTATTCCTCCAAAAGAAATCATATTTGCGCGACACATTCCTCGCACTTCAAACGGTAAATTGAATCTTCCTATGTTAAAACAAATTTGGAAAATTCAATCGGTTCGTCCGATTGAGAAAACAATAGCTGCTAATTTAAATTTATTCAGCATTGATGAGGAGATAACAGCATGAGACTTCTTGGTTTAATTTTCTGTATAGGCTTGGCATTCCATTGTGACATCGGCGCAGCGAAACCTTTTAAAAAAGTTTTAGTGATCAGCGGCGGCGGGGTCAACCCGGGATTGGCCCTGGGGATCATCGCTGGAGTCCAGGAAAAGGGCTGGCGGCCTGATTTGATTATTGCGACTTGTGGTGCGGGCATTGGTAGTGCTATATACAACTCAGAACAATCGATTGCCGGAAGCTTTGAAGTCCTTAGATCTTGGGAATTCTATAAAACATTGAGCCGAATTGAGATTGAAACTCCCAACGGCCTTGATATGTTCGATAAATTAAAGAAAGCTAAAAACACCTTTGTCTATCCCTCTCTTTTTGCCGGAAATTTACTGCATGCTCCGGAAGAATTTTTTCTTCAGTTGAAAAATCCTGAATTCAATCAGAATCCTGCTTTGCCAAAGGTGATTATTCTTTCGGCGCGAGCGTTTTTTGGGCCTTCCCAGGTTGGTCAAGTCAGACCTTTTGCCCCTATTTTTCAGCAGGTCTATTTTACCGATGCAGGCACGGCTGAGTATCTCAAGGGAAGGAAGCTTCCTAAGAAGTATTCTTATCCGTTCACCACCCTGACAGAGGATACTTTAGCGATCAGCGAACACGATACTATCACAGCTTCACGTGCGGGGGGCGCCGACCCTTATTTACTGAATCCAAGTCTGGTGGATGGCTACTATCACTTCTCTGGCGCGGTGGATTTATTTCCACTGGATCTTGCCGTGAGTCTTGGTGACGAGGTTGTAGCCACATATCCAGCAAGTTTATTTCAAGATTATGAAGATGTCGCGGTCGTTTCAGGATTTGGTTTTAAGCAGACGACACGAGCTTTGGAAGCCATTCAACATAAAGATGTAAAATGGATTGATATAAGTGGCGCTGATGACCTGAGTTTCAATCCTTCGCGTTTGATTTTGTTGATGCGCAGTGGAATTCCCACGGATTTTACTGAGTTTCAGTTAGGCGTTGGGAAACAGTGGAGTTTTGGCCGCGATCGAGCGAATGAGGCCATCCGTATGGCTTCCGGCAAAGTTACTGACATTCGTTTTCACCTGCGTAAACCGATCAACCCGAAATTAGCAGAAGATTTTTCATGTAAAAATGCAAATGAATGGAAAACCGATCAGCGCGATTCTTGCGTCAATGACAAGTCCGCGGAATGCAATCGAGCCTTAGCGAAAAAGTGCGTACCAATCCGTTAATTTAGACAGGGAAAACCATGCGTTGGCTACTATTAGACCAAATTTTAGAATGCGAACCCGGCGTTAAAGCCAAGGGCGTAAAGACCTTTTCTCGTGCTGAGGTCTTTTTCATGGATCATTTTCCAGGAATGCCTATTGTTCCTGGAGTATTGCAGATTGAAATGATGGCGCAATTGGCAGGCAAGTGCTACGCCATTGCCAATCCTGAAGTCTTGCCGGTTTTGGGGACAGTGAAAGCCGCTAAATTCTATGGAAACATTCAGCCAGGAGATCGTTGCGTTATTCACGCCGCGATCGTGAAAGCGGCCAAAGGTTTTTTGGTGGCCGAAGCTTCGGTTGAAGTTGAAGGCAAAAAAGTTTCCAGCGCCACAATTTTATTTGGCCAGGTGCCCCGCAGTCGATTGAGTTCACAAAGTTTTGATGCAGTGGTTGAAGACTGGAAAAAGAAGCAGCAGCAGGAGGAAATCCATGGGACTAAATAATCCCTTGAACCCTATCAAATTGCTTTGGCGGAAAATGTGGATTCCTGATCTCACAACGGAGCCTCAAACTTGGGAAGACAAAACCTTTCAAGATCAAATCCCCAATGTCCGCCGGGTGGAAACTGAAAACAGTGATATTCTTGTGCCGGATCCAAAAGCGGTGCGCTCCATGAGTCGTGCGTCTTTATTCATGTCGAGTATGGCTGAGGAGATGAAGCCCTTCCTAGCTCCGTATTTGGAAAAGTCCCCCTTCTCAGTAGGGATCTATTGTGCGGTTGAAAATGGCCCGATTGATGGGCCCTCAACAGCGGAGATATTAAATCGCAGCACTGAGGCTTTTGATTTTAAATTCGCTGAGGCCTATCGTAAACTGAGAAATCCTAAGATGTATTTAAAGCAGCTTCCTAATTTGGCCCCAGCTCAACTGGGAATTTCCCTGGGCATCCAAGGACCGATGAACGTTTACACCCATTCACTCTATGCCTGCCAGCAAGCCTTGGAACAAGCAGAAGCAGATCTTCTCAATAAGAAGGTGGAAGCAGCTTTGGTTTTAACGGCCCATGCCTTCGATGATTTCTGGGTTGTAAAACGATCTCGGCATCAAGAGAAAAGGACTCTCTGTGAAGGAGCTGCAACTCTAATTCTGAGTCTCTCAGAGGGATCTGTTTCAGAGAGTGCTCCAGAAGTGATGAAAAAAAGTGCAAACAGAGAATATTACTTTGATGCGAAGAATTATTTTGGTATTTCTGATCCATTAATTAACTTGCTTAGAAAGTGGGATTAAAAAAATGTCACAGACTCTTCTAAATTCAATTAAAGATGCCATCAAAGATGTTGTTAATAACCAAAAGCTCAATATCGAACCTACAAGTAAACTGATTGATGATCTTGGTCTTGAGAGTATTGATTTTCTCGACCTCAGCTCAGAAATTGAAAATACCATTGGTTTTGAATTAGATTTCAAAGAAGTGGTTGAGTATCTTAAGCAGACGGCTGGCGGTGCTACCGATATTAAGGCTGTGACTGTGCAAAACCTGATTGATTATATTCAAACAAAACAAGCTTAGGACTTCATTTATGAAGAAAGCGGATGTTGTCATAACGGCATATGGTTTGGTCTCTCCCCTGGGTAGCACTATTGAGGACTTCGAAAGTGGTCTGTTTAGTGGCAAGAGCGGAGTGAAATCCATTCGGGGATCCACTCCAGACTCCATGGTAGCGGAGGATTTTCCTGTTCCTTATGCCGCCACTATCGATCGCAAGACACTCCCGCAAACTAAGTATTTTGGCCCGCAAGAGGCCCCTCCACTCATGAAATCATGGCTGATGACGGCAGTAGCGACAGAATCTATTCTTGCCAAGCTGGATCCACAACACCCCGTCGATGCCATTGTTTATGGGACGGCCGATGGTGTTTCCTTCGAGCAAGTGGCTGAAGTTCTTAAGCACAAGAAACAGCAAGACTTCGATGAAGCTGACTATGAATCTCAATATGATTTCATGCGAACTCGTTGTGAATCTTCCGTAGAAGTGATTCACAATATTCTCAAAGACTCGGGTTTTGCGGAGATTCCAGGGGAGCGTCGCATTTGCATCAACTCCGCCTGCGCCACCGGCAATAATGCTTTAGGAATTGCTTTTGAAGCGATTCAGGCTGGGCGCTGGGAGCGATGTATTGTAGGCGGTGTCGACGCCCGTTGTGAGCCCAGCAATTTTTTAAATTTTTACTATCTAGGAGCTTTGACCACGGACAATGTTGCGCCTGAAAAGGCCAGTCGTCCTTTTTCAGTGGATCGTTCGGGTTTTGTCAGAGGTGAAGGCGCTGCCGTATTGATGGTGGAAAGTTATGAATCAGCGGTGGCTCGTGGGGCGCAGATTCTTTGCCGGGTGGTGGGATATGGATTTACCAGTGATGCCTTCCGCTTAACGGATGGTCGTGATGATGGTTCTTCAGTGATGAAAGCCATGGAATTAGCCATTCAATCGGCAGGTCTTACTCCTCACGATATCGATTACATAAACGCCCATGGAACTTCCACTCCGCTGAATGATCGTTTAGAGTCTTTGGCCATTAAAAAAGTTTTCGGAGAGAAAGCCTATAAAACTCCGATCAGCTCTCTTAAATCTCAGATTGGCCATTCTACCATTGCCTCTAGTGCTTTGGAGGCTATTGCCTGCGCTTTGATGCTGCAAAATCAAAAAGTCGCACCGACCTTGAACTTTCATGGTGGAGATCCAGATTGTGATCTCGATTATGTTCCTGAGGGCTCACGAGAAATACCTTTAACTCATGTACTGAGTAATAGCTTTGGTTTCGGCGGGCAAAATTCTTGTATCGTGTTCGCCAAGGGCAACAAATGAGCCGTCGACTCGCAGTCATCACGGGCGGAACTTCTGGGATTGGCTTAGGGATAGCTCAAAAATTAATTCAGAATTTTGATTTGGCTCTGGTTTATGGAAATAATCACGAACGAGCTGAGCAAGCTAAAAACCTTCTAGAGCAAACTTCTTCAGGGGCGAAGGTTCAAAGCTATTCTAAAGATCTGCTTCAGTTGGAGGAAATCCCTTCTTTGATTAAAAAAATCACGGAAGATTTCGCCATTGCTCCCTCGGTGTTGGTGAATTCCGCAGGTCGCTTGCGCGATGGACTCTTCCAGAGTTCCAAAATGCAGGATCACGAAGATTTGATTCGTGAGCATCTCTTAGCTCCCATGGCTCTTTGTCACGCAGTCGTAAAGGGAATGTCCGTGGGGAAATTCGGTCGGATCATTCATTTAAGCTCTATCAGTGCTGATTTCGCCAAACGTGGGCAAACCAACTATGCTGCGGCTAAGGGGGGGATTGAGTCTTTTACCCGCACCTTGGCATTAGAGGTGGCCCATCGCGGGATCACAGTTAATGCCATCGCTCCTGGGCTGATTGAAACGCCCATGACTCAACAGTTGGTTGAAAAAATTCAGTCTTCCAATGAAGGGATTCGCAGTCGAATTCCCGTTGGGCGGTTGGGCACCCCTGCGGATATTGGTGCAGTCGTGGCGTTTTTATGTTCGGATGACGCTTCTTATATTACCGGAACGACAATTACCGTCGACGGAGGACGATCTTTAGGAGATCCTCAATCATGAGTCAATTCAAACAGAAAACCGCAGTGATCACGGGTGGAACTCGAGGAATTGGGAGAGCTGTCAGCTTAAAGTTGGCTCGTCAAGGAGCCAAGGTATTGGCGCTTTATGGCCGCGATTCTAAGAGTGCCGCTGAGCTTGAATCTCTTGCTCAACAAGAGGGACTCGAGATTCTTTGTATCAAGGGTGATCTTTGCAACGAGGAAAAATTTGCGGATGTGGTGGCGAAAATCAAAACCAATACTGCGCAAGTTGATTTCCTGGTTCATTGTGCGGCCAGCGGTGTGCACAAAAATGCGATGGAACTTTCTCTCAAGCATTTGCGCTGGACTTTTGAAATCAATGTGTACGCTATTCATCATTTGTTGCAAAACCTGATTGAACTGATGCCACGGGGTTCCCGAGTGATTGGAATTACCTCCTCCGGGGGCACTCGAGTGATTCCTTTCTATGCCGCTATTGGCAGTAGTAAAGGGGCCTTGGAATCTTTGTTTCGGCATTATGCTTTTGAACTAGCACCTAAAGGCATTGCTGTGAATCTCGTTTGTCCTGGGTTGGTTTTAACTGATGCTGTAGAAGCCTTCCCTGATCGAGAGGCTCGCATTAATAATACCAAAAGAGTGACCCCTACAGGGGAACTCGTTGTCCCTGAAGATGTCGCTGAGACTGTTTCATTCTTGTGTGAGCCGCGAGCGGCACAAATCATTGGACAAACGCTTGTCATTGACGGTGGTAAAACTCTGCTCAGCTAATACTGCAAAGGGAGAAATCGATATGCTACATAGCCTTGGAAATGAAAAAGCGCCCATTCTTGTGTGTGTTCCGGGTCTTTTGGGAGGCGCAGAAGATTTTCGCGGTATTATTGATCCTTTGCTGAGTGAATTCCATGTTTTGATTTTTGATCCCAATGCTTCACGTAGACAATTCGGTTTAAATGGGCTTACGGTGGAAGTGATGCAAGAGATTCAGTTTGATTGCACTGCCGATGAAATTGCCATTGAATTGGCTAAATTTACTTCCGAACCTATTTTGATGTGCGGAATTTCTTTGGGCGGAAAAATTGTTTATGATTTTGCCCATAAGTTTCCGCATTTGTTTAAAGGGGCCGTTATCACAGATGTGAGTCCCGGCTCTTTCGGTGAATCCCGATTATTTCAATTTGTCGAGGGACTTGTTTCAGATCTGAATTTAAATCAGGACTGGCCCGGCTTAAAGAAGGAATTGCGGGAGCGTATTCCCGAGCCTAGTTTGAGATCCCTCATTCAGTCTCAGTTGTTTTATCCCACGAAACAGCCCCCTGCAGCCTGGAAAGTCGGAATGAAGCACTTTCGGGCCTTGCTTCAACGTCAAGCCATGGATGAGCAGTTTAAGGCACTTATGAAGGTCGATGAGCTTTTGCTCAAACAAGGAAGCGAAATTCGCGTTCTTAAAGCTGAAAATCTGAGTGCCATTGATGACATCTCTTTCGGAGAAATGAAGAAGATGAAATCCATTAAGATTTATCCTCTTATGGGCGCCAGTCATTTCATTCATATCACTCATAAACAGGATATTCAAAACCTGTTAATGCAGCTGAAAACGAGTGTCTCAGTTTGACCCGAAAGATTTCCTGAAAAAGTCAATTTGAGGCGAAACAAATCGCCCCTGACGTTCGTCTTATATCCAAAGACGTCGCAATCCACTTCATGTAAGCGCTTGGATCCCTCGTCTGATCGTTGGCTGAACTCGCTTTTTGAAAGGAGCAAGTTATGAAGAGGAATAGAGTTTTAGTTGCAGCAGTGGTATTTTTAAGTAGCATGAGCTTTGCTGAAGCTGGTGGCAGTCGTCAAGACGACAGTTTGGATCAAGTTCCATCCATGTCCGGGAAAATTGAAATCATGGAAGAGCTTGGTCTTATAGAGCATCCCAGTCCTTTTCAGCAGATCTCTCCCAGGAAAACTTCTAATTCGAAAAAAGCTGTTCGCCAAAAAGTTCGCATGGGCCATTTGGCGGATATCTCAGTTGATGGCGAACATTAAACTCGTATTCATTTATAAAGGCTGTTCAAGTAAATATAACGGCTCCTGCCAGGGTGGCAGGCTCTCTATTTTATAGAAGGGTCTGAAATTTTCAACTAGACGAAGATATGGCTATCATAAGTCGCGAAGGCGCTTATTATTCATATTAAAAATCGTAGCGCGACTTTACTTCCGATTGGGTACAATCAGAAGTCCAATGAAAACATTTGCATAATTAGTAATTCATGGAGGATTTCTATGACAAAGCGCTTGAGGCTAATTCTAAATTTACGGGTTGCTATTTTGCTTCTTTCGTCCGCACAGTTTTCTTTTGCCGCATCTAGCTCTAACTGACCTGAGAATCGCTTGGGAGATTATCAACAGTATTGTCTTAGTCCATACGTAACTGATGACGTAGCCAAAGCATGCTATGACGTTTGCTTTTATAACGATAGAGATTGTTATGCGTACATCAAGCCATGTTATGAGTTTGGCGGAACATCAGAAAAAGTCTATCAATGTTTTAGAAGTGCCGGCGATACGAATTCTGATTTTAAGGCTTGCTTAAAGAATTAAACGAACAAAACCCATTGATTGATATTCGTGGAACAGTTGAAACACTCGCGGTTAGCGAGCGTCTGCTTTTAGAGAAGAGGGATGACGGCTTTTAGGCTCTTGGTTACCAAGGCTTTGTCTTTGTGAGCGAGCTCACCGATTTTTTCTTTGATGATCTGATGGTCTATGGTGAAAAGTTTCATGCGCACAACCGAGGGTGCGGGAAGTCCGCAGGATTTAAGATCAGTGACTTCAATATCCAGGGGCCAAGATTTGTTTTTTGCACTTGTAATCATAGCGCACACACTGTGTCCGGTTTTTCCGTCAAAATTATCAGAGTCGCTGAGCACCAGGGCCGGTCGATTTTTTGATTTCGGTGAGTCTGAGTAGGGGAAGGGGACGACGATGACTTCAAACTGTTTAAAGCGAGCCATAGGCCTCATCATCTTCAGGTGAGTTCCACTCAGATAAAGTCATCTCGATGGATTTTTGCCACTCAAGATCTATTTTGGAGATTTTTTTAACGACGACGTGACCGTCTTCGATTTCCCATTGGAGGCCATCGCCGCTGGCGAGCCCTAAGAAGGCGCGAACTTCCTTGGGAACAGTGGCTTGGTATTTGGAGGTGAGTTTTGAGGCTTTCATAAGTAATACAGTATTACATTGTTACGGTATACGCAAGTAAAATCGATCTATTTCCGCAGTGTTTACGATGAGTCTGGTGAAAGAGCATTTTAAGGTGGCGTCGGTCTCAAATTGAAGCATGGCAGAGTTTTAATTTGAACCAGTTCTTAGGGGTGTTAATCTATGGATCTAGAGCTTCATGGGGGAAGATTTTATGGAAAAGGCACGAGGTCTGCTGATTTTCTTTCTTTTATTCACGGTGACGTCCTGGGCTGAGGAAAGCAGTTTTGAGTTGGCGTTGCCAGAACTCGAATCCTCATCCCCGTCGTCCAGTAATTTTGTTAGTTCTTTTGAGAAAGAACCCGGGAATAATTTTTCTAACGAACCCTACGAGTCCTCAACCTCTGCTCAAACTTCCGCTGAACCGGTGAAAGGAGTTTATGAAAATGCTTTCACTTCTTATCAGTCAAAAAAAACTGCCGAAGAGGAGAACACAGCGACTGATGAGTGGCGAAAAGGTCTCGATAAACAGGATAATTTTGATTTAGAGAACCTGACCTTTTCCGAGCCAAAAACAGCCCCACATCCTAGGGGTCAAGCCAGGAGACCCACTGTTGCTTCTGCAACCGACGTGGCTGAAGATAAAATCCCGATGCCTGGACTTGATAATAACCAGGAAAGCAGTGCTCCTCCGGTCTCAGCGAAGGATCGTAAAGCGGCAGTGATGAAAACGATTTCAGATAACTATGAGGAGCTTAAAGTTTGCTACCAGGAGGGACTCAAAAAGAATTCCGAAATGAAGGGCAAAGTCGTCCTAGGCTGGAGTATGGATACACAAGGTCGTGTTTCGGGGGTAGAGGTCCTCACTTCTCAATTGAATAATAAGCAGGTTGAAAAATGTATGGCAGAGCATCTCGCCAATTGGCATTTTCCTCGTCAAGCTAAACTTCGCAGTAGCAAAGATCGCATGACTTATGCTTTTCAGTTTGTTTCTGAAAAAGAATAAAAATAAATAATTTAAAGATAGTTCTTCCCTTTTTTCACCGCATTGGAAAAAAGTTTTATTTTTTTATCTTCAAATCCGAAAATCAGCGATTGCTGCGGATTACCTCACGCCATTGGGAATCAATTGATTATTAATTATTTCAGAGTTAGCGTTAAATTGTCGGATTTAACTGTGATTACGAGATCACATTACCTAGTAACTCAATGGGGAGAATCAAATGAATAAACTAGCTTTGAGCTTAATTTTCACTTTTGGAACCACTGTTGCATATGCTGGATCCTCTAATTCTGATAAAGATATTTGGGATGCATTAAATGTTGAAGTAGAGCAACTTCCGACTCTTCCAGGTTACTCCATTGGTGAGGCTAAACGTGTGGGGCGTCTCTCTTGCAGTCATATAAAACAAGATGGATATGCTGAAGTTTTCACTTGTTCTTTAAAAGAGTTCGCTGGCCATTAAAACTTGAGCGGAGATGCTAAAATCGGCCAGGTGGTTTTTAAGGGAACAGCCTTTTCTGAAAAGATCAGGACACCATACTTCCCATAATGAAGTAAGCGTGGAGCTAAGGTCTCAAGGCCCGGTCCTCGTATCCAGGCGAAGATCAATTCCGGATGGTTTAAAGAGCGAGCCAAGAGAGCTGATTTATATTCACGTCGCAAGTAAGAGGTTCCAAATAAGATGATTTCTTCCGGGTTTAATTTAAAATCCTGTCCATGAAGTTCCTTCGCCATGAGCTTTTCATACTGGGGCGAGTCGCCGAGCAGGAGGATGGTGCCTTTTTTAGGCAGGTCCAATAGGAGCTTATCCTCACTCAGAGTGATGGGAATTCCTAAAGCGGCTTGCCAGCTTTTTTGATAAGACAGTTTTTCTGTTTCGTTAGTCCCGACTATCCACAGATGATCCGAACCAAAAACATTGGAAAAGCTCAAGCTTTGTTCCTTGAGATCAAGTTCACGGAAGACATCAAAGTCAGGATCGATCTCGAGACTTTTTGGCGTGTCTCTTAATACAAATTGAAACTTCGCGATCTTGGATTTTACCCTGACCAGTTCGTTTTGCACTTTCCCATCGGCAAAGCTCAAGCGCACTGGCACTTCTAAAACATAGATTTGTGGGCTGGTTTGATGGATTTCAAAATTCACTTTAAATTTTTGAGCTCCAAGTTTGCTGAGTTGGACTTGATGCAGGCTCAGTTTGGGGACTCCGGTACGATCCAGCCATTGGTTAAAAAAACTTTTTAAGTCTAAATGAGAAATCGCTTCAAAGGTTGTTTCTATCTCTTCATAACTGATGCTTTGACCTCGGTGGTTCCAATAAAGACGGCGAAGTCCTTGTTCAAATAAAGGAGTGCCTAGTTGTTTCTTCAGCATATGGAAAAACATCATTCCTTTTCCGTAGCCTACGGCTTGAGAACCAAAGTTAAAGCGTTCCTTAAATTGTCTGAGGGGAAAGTCGTTTGCCGATTTCGCATAATCTTGAAAGTTCATCAGGCTCTGGCGGCGGTAGTCCCGATCTGCCCGCAGAGTTTCCTGCTGCCAGTGGTCCGCCAGATAAGTGGTGAGGCCTTCGCACCAGTTGCCGCGGTTATAATCGACATAAACGCTGTTGCCCCACCAATTATGCAGGAGTTCATGGGGTAAAGAGGAATTTAAAATATAAGGCAAGCGAATGACGTTCGGTCCCAAAAGAGTAAAGGCCGGCATTCCAAATCCGGTCTCCCAAAAGTTTTCAATCACCGCAAAGGATTGATAGGGGAACGTTCCCAGGGTTTTTTGATAATGATCGAGGTAATCAGGAAGAAGGCTCAGAAAAGTTTGAGCCAGTTGGGGCTCCGGATGGCGCAAATAAACTTTGAGGGGAATACCGCTGGGGTTATTATCGAGGGCGTACTCTTGAAAATCTCCGGCAACCAAATAAATATCTTGTTGCGGAAGAGAGAGCTGGTTTAATGGAGAAACGATCTTCCAATTTTTTGGAAGATCACTTTTAATGATTTCGTAAGTGGCTTTTTCCGAAAAATCCGGAAGCCAATAAGCCGCGCCAAAAAGAATGGCTCCCTCAGGGGAAATCAAACCTGAGGTGCTGTTATCAGTAATGGGCTCAAAGATGACTCCGGAATATTGAAGGTGGACGAAATGATCTGCGGCATCCGTTTGTAATTCATATTCATTATAATTGGCGGCGGGCTTGGTCGATGGCAACAAGCGAAGCTGGTCCCCCGGAGAAGTGATCTTCACCTGGAGGTTTTTATTTAAAAGAAAGTGATATCTTTTAGAGGCGGAGAGTGACAGCTGATCTAGGATCATGAGGCTTTTCACGGCAGGGGAAAGAGTTACTTCGAGGGCATGGTGAATGCCGGCGAAGGAGGCAGAGGAAGTAAGAGTCAAAAGAAGGCTGATGCTTGCGACGACTGTTTTCATAGGCTCCTCTGTTTTAATATTTCATACAGTGTTTCATTTTGATTTGTCAAAATCATGGGGGCCTGTCTAAAAAAATTTTAGGTTGTCGAGGCATTGGTCGGCTGTCCAATTTATTACTTGTAAGCGTATGAATTACTTCGAGAATTCCTTTTTATTATGAGGTTTTTTAGTTAAACATCGTTATGCTTATAGATAAAAGGGGTTTCTATGAGAATAGCAGTTGTTCTTGTGTCGCTTTGTTTTTTGTTAGCTTCTTGTGCCACCACCTTATCAGGGGAAGAAGGGACTCCTTCTGAGGTAAGCCCGCAAACAGAGGTGTCTCCTCCAGTGCCTTTACCAACTGAAGTCACTCATGAGACTCATGAGTCTCAAGAACCCGTTGATCTGGGGTCCCCTAATTTGGAATCCCAAGCAGCCGCTCCAGAGACTTCAGCTTCTGGTTTAGATACTTTTTATGCTAGCGAACAACAATCCCCTGGGGTGGATCAAGTTGCTCCCGAAACTCAAGTGCCACCGACAATTTTACCAGAAAAAATCCATTTAAAAAGAAAGTATTTTAACGTTGATTCTTCTTATGAGGATCAGAAACCAGAAAAGCCAGCTTATAAAAAGTCAAAAAATTTAGCCAAGAAGAGGGCCAAAGTTTCTAAGCGTGATAAAAATAAAATTGCGAAAAACA
>DATBTE010000352.1:0-1985 GCA_036559425.1 Pseudobdellovibrionaceae bacterium
TGTTGGACAAGGTCCTGGAAGCTTTACCGGTATCCGAGTCGCCGCCAATATGGGAAAGAGCTTTTCTTATATTTATAACAAACCCTTGGTCACCATCGACTCTTTGGTCTTATTGGCTGCAGCCATTGCCACGGAGTTGCCAGTCTTATCTATTATAAACGCCTATAAAAATATGGTTTATTTTGGAATTTTTGAACCCGCTAAAAATCCAGAGCCTATTTATCAGCAGGGACCAACCGCCGTTCCGGTCCAAAGACTAGCAAATATGATTACTCAGGATGTTGTAGTGGTCGGCGATGGTTTTGAAACATACCAAAAATATCTTCCTGAAAGTCTAAAGATCCATCTTCATCGCAACTCTCAATTTTCTGATCATCCCCAAGCTGAAACTCTGGGTCTTCTTGCCGAAAAACGAGTTCAACAAAACAAGACCATTGAATGGAATTCTTTCGTACCCCTTTATATCCGAGCATCTGAAGCCGAAGAGAATAAAAGAGGAATCTTAATTTCCCCTTTAAAATAACTTCGGAGTAAGTCCATGGAACGTGACTTTATCAAAAAAAGTGAAGATGAATCACAAGATGTGATTGCTATCAAACGGCCCACTCAAGAAAAATCGAGTCAAATTTGGGTTGTAGGTTCAGGAAAAGGTGGCGTCGGAAAAACTTTCGTCACCACCAGCTTGGCCATTTGCCTCAGTAAAATGGGCCATTCAGTCACCATTATTGACTTAGATTTAAGTGGCGCCAATATCCATACCGCTTTTGGAATGCCCCCTGCTACTCATAGCATCCGTCATTTTTTCGAAGGCTCAAAAAATATTTCTGAGCTGGTAATACTCACAGAGATTCCTCGAGTTTCTTATATTCAAGGAATCTGGGACGCCTGGACTCCTACCGATATTTCAGTAGAACAAATTCACCAGCTCGTTCCAGAAATGAGGAAATTGAACTCCGACTTTGTACTTATCGATCTTGGAGCCGGCGCCCTTGCTAGTCATCTGGAATTGATGAAAATTGCTGATGAAAAAATTCTCCTCTCTTCGCCAGAACCTACAAGTATTGAAAAAACCTATCGTTTTATTGAATCTTTCGTCTGTTATTCACTAAAAGAATACAGCGTTCCCGAAGCTTATGCTCATATGGTTCAAACTTTACGTCAGAATCGAAATGGTTTTGGTGAAAAGAATTTTTCTTTTAGAAATTATTTAAAGCAAAGCTCTGGAATTCAACCCGATTATTTTGAAACTTTAATGGCTAAACCACTTCGTCTGTTGGTAAATTCCTGTCGAAGCCAAGCTAACTCTGAACTCGGGTATTCAATGAAAAGTGTTTGTTATAAATACTATGACTTTAAAGTCGATTTTCTGGGGGCAATCGACTTTGACAATGCAGTGTGGCAGTCTATTCACAATCGTGAGCCAGTTTTGATTGCTCAGCCTTTTACTCATCTTGCAGGCCAATTTTTAACGACATGCAAACAACTTATTGATCCAAAAGAGCTTCACGCCGTAATATAGTATTAAGGATGAATATTGGTTCAAGAAATAACTATTATGATGTTTTAGAGCTGAGCGTGAACTCAGCTCAGTATGAATTGGCTAAAGCCTATCAGAGAGCCAAAGCCACATACTCTGGGGATAACCCTGCGATCTATACTATTTTCTCCGAACAAGAAGCCCGTGCCCTTCTTCTTCTCATCGAGGAAGCCTATTCTGTTTTAGGAAATAAAAATCTTCGCAGCATCTATGATCAAAGACTATTGAGTGGCAACTTTCAAATGGCTGATTTGTCTTATGAAGCAATTCTTAAAGCCAGCAAGCAGATGTTTCCAGAACCTCGCCAGGAAGAAAAGAAAAACGAGTATAAAAATGATCCGGATTTTGAAAAGAAAATTACCTCTCAGGAAAATTGGGACGGAAATTTTCTTAAGCAAGTCCGCGAATATAAAAATGTCACTATTCGCAAAATGAGTGATATCACAAA
>DATBTE010000353.1:0-1843 GCA_036559425.1 Pseudobdellovibrionaceae bacterium
ATCCATCTTATCATTTTGACGAACTTTTAAGTCCTCCATGCCTTTTTGAAAAAACTGCATTCCCGTGCGAGCCTGGCAATAGGACTCGCTGGTCGCTTCCATTAGGCAGGCCATTGAAGCCAAAAACTCCTGCTGATTTAATTTACGCAAAATTTTTGAATATTTCTGTTCTCGCACAAAAGAGGTGATCTTGGAAATTGTCGTTGCAAGCTGGCTTCCGGTCACATCTTGCCCCGATGAAGCAAAAGCCGAGGCCATCTGCACGGCCGTGCTCATAACCGAGCCTAGAGCTTGTTGATCCTCTCCCATCAGACACTGACTTAAATTCGGTATGGAATCTATTACTTGGTTCAACAGGGACAATCCTGTATTCGCACTCCTATGCATACGGGAGCCAAAATCACCTATGTTGGTACTTATCAAATCGGTCTCTGGCCCTACCTGGGCAGAGAGAGTGGCACTTTCAATGGATTTATCCATCATGGTTCTTAAAATCTGTTGCTTCATATCCGGAGCACTGTTTAGGAAGGCTCTTAATGCATTAATTTCCCTGGGAAGTTGGGACAAACGCGTCGCTCGTGCCGTCGTATCTGAAGCAGATTGGACAGCGGTTTCGATATTTTGAATAGAGGCTTGAAGAGAAGCGCCCAAGGCTTTGCAGTTTGCATCATCCTTCAACTGCAGCGTCACTTTCCGCAAGTTCTGGGTGGCGGACAAGGCTGTCTGAGTCCAGACTCCTTGAGAAGCGCAAGCCCCACCAAAGGAGTAAGCCGAAGACATTCCTTCCGCATAGGATGCCTGAGAGATGAACATCAATAGGGGCACAGCAAAAGTTAATTTTCCCATTCCATCAATACTCGAAATTTTGTTGAATCCATTTTCAATACAAAACTATCGAACTCCTCTGGAGTACTTCTTGCGATAATCATTCCTCTATGAGCTGTGTTTTATCCTTTATTGAGTCAAAACTTCGACTAAAATTTAGACAGTGAGACGGGAAACGGCGAATTGCAATACGGATTTCTCGTAGAGAACTTTGGGACATCGGCGGCAGATTTTATCCAAATACGACGGCCTCTCCGTTTTTTAGTCTTTTAGAAGAGGGTAGTTTGTGCCAACTGATGATAGAAAATATGCCTGACCAAGATCCATTGTTTTTTATCAAAACAAGTCTTTATTCTCTCCGAATGTTTTCATTGGACTTCTGGTTGTACTCAAACAGAAGTAAAGTCGCGCTATGAGTTTCAAAATGAATAATAAGCGCCTTCGCGACTTATGATAGCCGTATCTTCGTCTAGTAGAAAATTTAAGACCTTTCTATAAACACCGAGTACAGCGCTCAATGATTCAAAACTTCATCTAGAAAAAAGCTTCGCAGTCAGGAGGTAAAATATATTAGGATTCAAAAAAAATTAAGAAGAAGAACGAGAAAGAAAGAACTCAAGAATATTTTTCTTACGTGAGTTTTTTTGTTGACGACAAAAACCCTTTTCTAAAGCTTGATCTATGAGGTCTTTCCTTTATCTACCTTGAAAAATTTAGATAAGCCCAAGATCTTCTCGGGGCGAAGGTTTTAAGCCGCGATAGAGGGGAGTTAAAGGTTCCTTCTGTCTTGCCCAAAAAGCGCTCCTCCAGAAGTCATGTTATACCTTTTCTTTCAGGAGGCTTTCTTTGCGGTAAAGTGATTTTGGTTTTTTTAAAAAGCAGGGGCTAAAATTTGGCGGGGATTTACTGGCGGGGAAAAGGAAAACGGCTCGACCTCTTTCCACGAAAAAGCCCCTCCATCTTGTGTTAAAAAGCACAGGAAGTTCTTTCTTTAGTCCTGGCAATCGACAGATTGAAA
>DATBTE010000354.1:0-2945 GCA_036559425.1 Pseudobdellovibrionaceae bacterium
CATGTGAAACAAAAGCTGCTGTTTAATCGCTTTGAAGTCTCTCGTGTCTATCTCAAACTTATTCGTCTTCTTATTAAATTTATAAACAAAGAGCTTATTTCGAATACAAAAGTCTTCAGTCATAAACTCATCGATAAAGGTCACATCGTTATAGACTTTCCGCACTTCAAAGATCTTTTCGCGGCCTAACCCAAGTTTTTTATCCCACTGCTTTCTTTCACGGATATCATCACATTGTTCCCACTCACGGCCAAATTGCCCCTTATTCCAACGTTCTTCAATATCGCGCAATAACTCAATCCCTACTTTATAAGGATTGTAGCCATTTGGGGCCATGGCCATGGTTCCTGAATGATGATCCGCAAAATCGATGATTTCTGAATCATCCAGAATCCTTTCTGTCATAAGCTTTGAATGCCAATAAGATGCCCAGCCTTCATTCATTGTCTTGGTCATTCCTTGAGGCGAGAAATAATAAGCTTCGTCGCGGATAATCGAAAGAATATCCAATTGCCAATCGGCCAGGGGAGCATGATGAATCAGGAACTTTAAAATATCTTTCTCTGGTTCCGCCGGATACTTTTGAGACTTCTGGGCCAGTTCCTGCATTTTTAACTTCTGTTCCGCCACAAACGCTGGCGGATTAATATAGTCTCGCATATAAGGACGATTCACCTTCAACAGAAGATCAGCATCCTGATTTCCAGCTTCTGGTTGTTTAGAAACAATCGATTTATCGACATAAGGACTGTAGCGATCTATCAAATTTTCAAGACTCAAACATATATCAATAAAACTTTCGACGGTTTCCGTGCCATAACGATCAACATAGCGGCGAATCCGCGTGGCGTGATTCGCCATTTGGTCCATCATTTTTCGATTGGTCTTGGAAAACCAGATATTATTCTTAAAAAAATCACAATGACCGTAGACATGGGCCATCACAAGTTTTTGATCCATCATTGCATTGCCTTCCATCAAGTAGGCGTAGCAAGGATCCGTATTAATCACCATTTCATAAATTTTAGATAAGCCGTACTCATAGGATTTTGAAAGATGTTCGTACTCCATTCCGAACTTCCAATGTGGATACCTCACGGGAAAGCCACCATAAGCTGCAAATTGATTGATTTGATCGTAAGTGATCAGCTCAAAGATGGTTTCAAAACAATCCAAGCCCGCATCTTTTGCTATTTTACAGATTTTAACTCTTTCGCGTTCTAGTTCTGGCGTGAGATTTGCCATGAATCACTTCCCTTTTCCTAAGAAGTCCTTAATAGAATCGAGAATTTTATCGCGGTTTTCAATCTGACTGCAGATAATTCTTTCGTCAGCACCGAACTCCTTCTGCAAATCCTTTAAAAATTGGCCGCTGCCATATTTACTTTCAACCTGTCCGTAACAAAATACATTGGTTTTTGGCAGGAAGAATTCTTTGAGAAGCTTAGTGCAAAGTCGAGTGTCTTCGCCGCTCCAGTTATCACCGTCGCTGAAATGAAATGGATAAATATTCCACTCATTCACTGGATAATCCGTCTCGATCATTTGCTGACACAATTTATAGGCCGAACTAATTAAAGTTCCACCCGATTCGCTGGTTCTAAAAAAAGTGTCTTCATCCACTTCTTTGGCTGCGGCATCATGAATAATGAAACGCGTCTCGAGACCTTTATAATGTTTTTTAAGCCAGGTATTAATCCAGAAGCTTTCCAAACGAACAATCTGTTTTTGTTCATCACCCATTGAACCAGAAACATCCATCATATATATGACAACGGCCTTAGCTTGAGGTTTGGTGACTTTTTTGAAGGAACGATATTGAAAATCGCGACGTATAGGGACAATTACGGGATCTTCCGGAGTATAAATTCCCGAACTCACGTAGCGTTTCAAGGCTTTCTTATAAGAGGCCTTGAAATTTCGAAGTCCCTCTGGACCCACTGGCGCCATTCCAGAATAACGGGTCTTTTCCATTTCAATACTTTTATTGCCTTTAGGTTCAATACGGGGAAGCTCAAGCTTCTCTCCGAGAATATCGGCAAGTTCATCCATGCTGAGTTCAACTTCTAAAAGATGTTCTCCCGGATTTTCCCCGGCCTGACCTTGACCATCTCCTGGCTCGCCAACCCCTTCTCCAGGTTGGCCCTGTCCTTGTCCGACGCCACCTTGTTGTTTGGCTCCATATCGAAAAGTTGGAATATCGATATGGGGAAGGGGAATTTTGACAAATTCATTCTCTTTTTTGCCAATCATTTCCCCTTGGGTGACGTACTTTTTAAAGTCCTCTTTCACCTTGCCCTTAACGATATCCTTAAACCTGTTGTGGTCTTCTTTAATGGACATTGTTTCCCACTACTTGTTTTTGACGTCTCCACGGGCAAAAATACTCGCCACATAGTGGAGCACGTCAGTTGCAGAAACGTCATCGTAACCAAAGTCTTTTATCAAGCGGCTTTTCACAATATCGATTTTTTCTTGTGTATCTTTATCCGTCACAGAAGAAACCAATGAAGTGAGCTTAATACTGTCTTTCTGGTCTTCGAAAAGTTTCAACTCCAAGGCTTTATGCAGACGCTCGTTCATTTTATAGTTGAATTTCTTTCCTTCCACCGCGAGCGCACCTATATAATTCATAATCTCACGGCGGAAATCATCTTTACGCGATTCAGGAATTTCAATTTTGTCCTCAATAGAACGCATCAAACGCTCGTCTGGCTCTTCATCCTGACCTGTAAATTGGTTACGAACCTTTTCTTTCTGAGTGAAGGCCTTCACATTATCGATGTAATTTGCGCATAATCTTAACAGAGCGCTTTCATCCGCACTAATCGCCCTTTGAACTTCCGCTTTAATGATCTCTTCATATTCCTGCTTAACCACGCCCAGAAGTTCGCGGTAGTCACCTTTGAGTTCCTCATTGGAAAGCAAAGAGTGGTTCTTAAGGC
>DATBTE010000355.1:0-21926 GCA_036559425.1 Pseudobdellovibrionaceae bacterium
TATATAGGACGAAATAATGACGGTCCACCAGGAATGATCTCTGTTTGGAGAGGATGGATGGTGCTGATGCAATCGGAAAAAACATGGAGGTCAATTGAAGCTTTTAATTGTGGGTAAAGATAAGCTAAAAAACGGAGAGGCTTTGTAAAATTCTCCCGATCGTCATGGAGGGTGACAGAATACGTCCTTTTTTTGCGTCTTCTCTCGAATACACAGGACTTCAGGCGGGCCCGCGCTTTGCTAGATGCTTTGTGAGGCCCGATAGCCCATAAGCCTATTGAAGGAGTAATATATGACTAAAAAAAGACATTCAGCATGGCTCGTCTTATTTCAAATCTTAGTGGTTTTCATTGTCTCTGCCCTTTTTAGCAAGGCCAGTTTCGTAGCCAATCAAAAACGGGCAGATCCTCAGCCGAAGGCAAAATCCTATGCCCTTGCTATTCCGGAGAGCGCCGAGTAATCTTTCTTGTATGGAAATTCGAGATCCCGTTCACGGTTCTATTTACTATTCCGATGCCGAAGTTGCTGTCTTAGATACTGCGGAATATCAGCGTCTCAGAGCCATTAAGCAACTCGGCTTCGCTGAGTTCAGTTTCCCAGGAGCGACCCACAATCGTTATTTGCACTCCGTCGGTGTCGCTCATTTAGCCGGTCTGGCCTTTGATTCTATTTTTAAAGTTTTACCTTTTTCTAAAAGTTCGACTCGTCTTCGCTTGCGCCAGGCCTTTCGTCTGGCGGCTTTGCTCCACGATGTCGGTCATGGTCCTTTGAGTCACACCACTGAACAAGTGATGCCTCATGTGGAAAGCTTGGGAATAAAAATTTATGCTCAAACCAACCGCCCTGAGATTTATCAAAACCGCCGGGCTAATCATGAAGACTATACTATTAAATATGTGACGGACTCGATGATCGGAAAGACGATCACTCGCTCCTTTCCGGACCTCAGTCCTGTGCATGTAGCTTGTTTGATTGATAAGTCTTTGCAATGCCCCGACGACTTCTTCATAGACAACGGCATTGATTACCGCCCGATCCTTTCCCAGCTGGTCAGCTCTGAACTCGACGTGGATCGCATGGACTATCTGGAACGGGACTCTCTCTTTTGCGGAACTAATTACGGAAAAATTGACCAGCCTTGGATTTTGCAAAATATGACGGCTCATCTTGAGGATGGGAAAATGTACTTGGCCTTAAACCGTCGTGCCCTTTATGCCTTCGATGATTTTTTGATTTCTCGCCATCACATGTACCTGATGGTTTATTTCCATCACAAAAGTATCATCTACGAGGAAATGCTGAACAGATATTTGACCTCGAAAGACTGCACTTTCGTCCTGCCTTCAGATATCCAAGAGTATACAAAATATAATGACTACAAACTTCATGAGCACTTAGCGAGTGTTAGCAACCCCTGGGCACAGCGAATTGCCCAAAGAAAACCCTATAAAGTTCTGATCGAGCTCCATAACACGGCAGAGGACCGGCGTGCGGAAGCGATCAAGAAAATGCTTGAAGCTGAAGGTATCGACAGTATTTGGGCGAGTTCAAAAACCCGTCTTTCAAAATACCACACAGCCTCTGCCGAAGATCGAGCGCTGCAAATCTTCGTGGTCGATCAATACGACCGCTTCGACAAGCCCGCCCCGATCGACCAATCCACCGAAATTTTCACTCGCTACGAAGGCGCCCGCATTATCGACCGCCTCTACGTTGCCCCCGAAAACTACTCCGCCGCCGAGAAAATCCTGAAGGTACGGCCTTCTTTCTAGTATTGCAGCGAGTTGTATGGTGTAAAATCGAAATCGAATTGACAGAAAGTTGTGATTAAAATGAAACAGGATGGGAAGACAACGGTGCAGGAATAAAGTCGGCTTTTTTTCTAGACTTTTGACTGGGGTAAGTTTCAAATTCTCTTTTTCTCAGTGCCTTACGAATGACTTCATTCTCGGATTCTTGGTAGGCAAAATTGAGCCACTCAAGAAACTCCTCTGTATTATAAAATAATTCTTCATTTGCGCATGTTGGAATAAGTAAATGCCTCAACCCCAACAATCCCTGCAAAGTACTATAAGGATATTCTTCCACTCTTTGGCACATTTTCGCGGTCACTGGATTCCTTAATACGTATTTATAAGCGTTCTGATAATAACTCGGATCACAAATCAAACTGGAGTGATAGGGTCCGCCGTAAATATGATTAATCCGCCCCAGATCACGAGCGATAACTCGGCTTGTCTCCCGCATGAAGTACCGCATTGCCACGTCCAAATTTGCATCGGGAGATTTAACCAAAAGATGAAAATGATTGCTCATCATCACGAAGGCATGAATCTCAAGGTTAAAAAGCTTCTGTACAAGATAAAGATACCTGCTGAATATAGACCAAAGGCCTTCAGGATCTAGTCCGAACCACTCTCTATTGTTCGATCTGGCCGATACATGATATGGGAACTCCGAACTTCGGATGAATTTTTTCTTAGGCATTAAATACTTTCTTTCAAAGGATTTAACACCCAACTAAGCGAAAATCAGGCCAACGAGTAGGTACGGCCTTCTTTCTAGTATTGCGCTGCAATACTAGAAAGAAGGCCGTACCTACGAGAGATTGAGGGTTTGGCCGTTGATGGCTATGCCTAGGGGGCTGACGAGGAAGGTGACGGTTTGGGTGATTTTGTCGGGTTCGGTGATTTTGAGAGAAGGATCGAGTTGCTTCATCTTTTCCATCGCTTCTTTGATGGAGTTTGTGCCCGGTTCGTGGGCCAAAATGTATTCTTCTGTGAGCGCGATCGACAGGGCATTCACCGTGATATTGAACTCTCCTACTTGTTTTGCCAGAGCCGAAGAGAATTTCATTAATCCAGAGCGCACTGCATGGACTAGAATATCTTCCTTGGCCTTGGCAACAGGAGAATCGTTTAGAAGATAAATGATTCGGCCACGCTTACGGCTTTTAAAGAAAGCCAGGACGCCGTTGGTTAAATAAAGAGAGCTTTTTAAGTGCTTATCAAGCATCAAATCCAGACCCTCGATGGCTTCATCAATCTTCATCGGTGTGGGTTGATGGATCATCAAAGCATCAATGTACATATCAAGTCCACCAAAGACCTGAGAGGCTCTGCCTATTAAGTCTTTAATTTGATCTTTGGAAGTGAGATCCGCTGGGATAAAAGCAGCTCGACCAAATTTGTCGTTGATCTCGCGAGCATCACTGATCTGACTGATAAAGGCCTGAGGAACAGACTTGTCAGGATCTAAAATAACACAGTCAGCACCCAATCTTGTGAGACCCATAACAATGCTAGAAACTGTGCTGCTTAAAGGCCCTGCGATCAGAGCCACTCTTTGATGCAAATTGAATCCTGCTTCCACTCACTAATCCATTCTTTCAATAATAACCGCGATCCCCTGACCACCACCAATGCAAGCACTGCCCAGAGCATATTTCAATTGGCGACGCTGAAGCTCATACACCAAGTGATTCATGATGCGAGTGCCGGAAGCTCCCAAAGGATGCCCGACCGCGATCGCTCCTCCATTGAGATTCGTTTTCGCCGGATCAAGACCCAACTCTTTTTGCACAGCCAGATATTGAGCCGCAAAAGCTTCGTTCACTTCCACGAGATCCATTTGCTCAAGTTTCATACCCGCTCTTTGCAAAGCTAAGCGTGAAGCCCCCGCAGGGCCAATGCCCATCATGCTGGGCTCGCAACCCACTGAAGCGTAGGAAACAATTCGCGCCAGAGGTTTTAAGCCCAATTCTTTAGCTTTGGACTCACTGGTTAACAAAGAACATGCAGCTCCATCCACAATTCCTGAAGAGCCCGCGGCCGTGACGATGCCGTCTTTTTTGAAAACAGGCTTGAGTTGCGCCAGCTTTTCAAGATTGGTCTCGGGACGCGGATGTTCATCTTTGTCAACAACCACACTGCCCTTTTTACCCTCAACAGTGACTGAACACATCTCTGTCGCAAAACCACCACGCTCGAAACACGCCTGATAGCGTTGTTGCGATTGCAGAGAGTATTTATCAACCTCTTCACGAGTAATACCATACTTCACTGCCAAGTTTTCAGCCGTGATCGCCATGGGTGTTTTAGAATAGGCGTCCACCAAAGCCGCCGTCATATAGTCTTCCAATTCGCCGTTTCCTAAACGGATCCCACCGAAGCGCATGCCGCGAACAACGTAAGGCACTTGAGACATTTGCTCAGTACCGCCGGCAAGAACCACACTGGCCTCCCCCGTTTGGATCATCTGCGCCGCTGAAATCCAAGACTGAAAGCCGCTGCCGCAAAGACGATTTACCAGAAAGGCGCCCACTCCCACGGGCACCCCCGCCTTCAATCCGATATGACGAGGGATATAGATCGAATCCACGCCGGATTGGATCACACTTCCAAAAATCACATGATCGACTTTATCGGCAGGGAGTTTGGCTTGTTCAAGAGTGGCTTTGGCCGAAGCCACTCCCAGATCGGTTGCTGAAAGATCTTTCAGAGAGCCACCAAAAGCTCCGAAAGGCGTTCTTTTTCCAGAAATAAAAACTATTTTTTCCATTTCGCTACACTAATAAGAACTCAACAGAGGGTCAAACAATGCCAAAAAATAATTTTTTGTTGTGTGTCGCAAACAAATCTAATTTAAATTAGAGTAAAAAATTGATTTTTAAAGAGCAAGTGGTTCAATAGATAAAATGACTATTGATGAAAAAGACAGCCCAGCTTCCGCTATTGGAAAACCCGTTCTGCGTAAAGAAGGCCCTCGCAAGCTCACCGGCCAGGCGAAGTACGTAGACGATCTCGATTTTAAAGGCCTTTACGGGACCACCGTACGCTCGACGATTCCTCGAGGCAAGATCAAGGCCATTCATTTTGACGAAGGCATTCCTTGGCAGGAGTTTACCATCGTCACTGCCAAAGACATTCCAGGAAAAAACTATGTCGCGTTGATATTACACGATCAGCCTTACTTAGCCGATGGAGTGGTCAATCATCCAGAAGAACCGATCTTGCTAATTGCCCATTCCGATAAGTATTTGCTCGAACGCGCCCGTCAAGCGGTGAAGATCGAGTATGAAAAGCTGCCGCCAGTTTTTGATATGCAAGAATCCCTCAAGGCTGAGACGGTCATTTGGGGCAAAAACAATATCTTCAAATCTTATCTGTTAGAAAAAGGCGATATTGAGAGCGTCTGGAGCAAAGCCGATTTTATTTTCGAAGATGAGTATTCAACCGGCGCGCAAGAACAACTCTACATTGAAAACAATGGCATGATGGCCATCGCAAACCCCAACGAAGGCGTCACCGTCTGGGGTTCCATGCAATGCCCCTATTATATTCACAAAGCTCTGGTTCCGCTCTTTGGTTTAAGTGAAGATAAAGTACGTATCATCCAAACCGAGACCGGAGGAGGTTTCGGCGGCAAAGAAGAGTATCCCTCAATCCTTGCAGGCCATGCAGCCCTTCTTGCCTGGAAGTCCGGAAAAGCGGTGAAGATTATTTATGATCGCGCCGAAGATATGGTGGCGACCACCAAACGTCATCCCTCTCGCACTCGGCACAAAACAGCCGTCAGCAAAGACGGGCGCATTCTCGGCATGGATATTCAATTCCTTATCGATGGCGGAGCCTATGCCACGCTTTCTTCGGTAGTGCTCTCGCGTGGTACTATTCATGCGGTGGGCCCCTACCATGTGGAGAATGTCCGTATTGATGCAAAAGCCGTCGCCACTAACTGCCCTCCCCACGGAGCTTTCCGCGGCTTCGGGGCACCTCAGAGTATCTTCGCTCTTGAAAGGCATTTGGATCAAATCGCCAAAAAACTCAATATAGCTCCTGAGGAATTACGAAAGCGCAATTTCATCAAAGAGGGAGAAAAAACTTCCACCGGTCAAACCATCCATGAAGGCGTCAGCATGGACGCTCTCTTAGATCGCGCCCTGGCACAGACCCATTACTATGAAAAACGCCAACAATTTGCCAAAAACAATGACCACCGAAAAATAAAAAAAGGCATTGGCTTTGCGAGTTTCATGCACGGATCTGGTTTCACCGGCTCCGGAGAAAAACATCTCGCTTCCAAAGTGGGCCTTCGAGCCACGGCTCAGGGACGCGTGGAAATTTTAGCAGCCAGCACCGAGATCGGCCAAGGAACGAACACGATCCTTTCGCAGATCGCCGCAGAGACTTTAAACGTCAGTCCTGATTTCATCGAGATCTCCCAACCTGACACTAAACACGTGCCGAACTCTGGCCCCACTGTGGCTTCTCGCACCACCATGGTTGTGGGCAAGCTTGTGCAATCCGCCGCCATTGGCCTTCGACAGACTTTGCAACAAGAAGGCTATCTTAAAAACAAATACAGCGAAGAGGAGCTTCGCCAAGCCTGTGCGAGCTACATAGCCGCTCAAGGCGAGCTCCAGATCCTTGTGGAATACCAAGCTCCTCCCGGAATTCACTGGAACGACGAGACCTACCAAGGTGACGCTTACGGCACTTATGCCTGGGCTGTTTACGTCGCGGAAGTCAGCGTGGACACCACCACTTGGGAAACCAAGCTGGATCATTTTTTGGCTTTGCAAGAAGTGGGACGAGTCATTCATCCGCTCCTGGCCGCTGGCCAAATCGAAGGCGGAGTGGCTCAAGGAATCGGCTTTACTCTTTACGAGAAAGTGAAATGGAAAGAAGGTCGCATGAGCAATGGATCCATGACCAATTATATTATGCCGACCAGCAGTGACCTGCCGGAAATAGAAGTGATCTTTGAAGAAGTGCCCTACAAATACGGCCCCTTTGGCGCCAAAGGCATTGGCGAGTTGCCCATGGATGGTCCAGCCCCTGCGATTCTCAATGCGGTGGCTATGGCCACGGGTCGCGAAATTAAATCCATACCCATGCTACCAGAAGATCTTATGAGAGCGAGTTTATGAAAATAGATCTTAAACTTAATGGAAAAAACGTCCATGTTGAAGCTCCGCCCATGAAGCGGCTTTTAGATGTTTTGCGTGAAGAACTCGGTGTCACAGGAACCAAAGAAGGCTGCGGCGAGGGAGAGTGCGGAGCTTGTAGCGTTATGATGGATCAGATCCTGGTGAACAGCTGCCTGGTTCCCATCGCTCAATGCGCGGGAGCGGACATTCTCACTATCGAAGGTCTGGGAACCTCAGAAGATCTGCATCCTCTGCAACAAGCTTTCTTAGAATGCGGAGGCGCCCAGTGCGGAATCTGCACTCCGGGAATGCTCATGGCAAGCCTTGAGCTTTTGAGAAAAAACCCCGCTCCCAATGACCAACAAATTCGCGAAGGACTTGCAGGAAATCTCTGCCGTTGCACAGGATATATGAAAATAATTGATTCCGTAAAAAAAGCTGCCGAGGTTCTGAAGTGAAAGCTTTTGTCCCTGAGTATGAAATAAAAACTCCTGAGAATTTAAATGAGGTTCTGCAAACTCTTGCCCGGTCTCCAGGAGAATGGAAAGTGATTGCTGGCGGCACAGATTTGATGGTCACATTTGAAACCGGCAAGTTAGCACATAAAAAATTTCTCAACATCAATTCTATCAAAGAACTCAAAGACCTGGTGGTCAACGAAGAGGATATTTTGATCGGAGCAGGTTGCACCTACCGGCAGATTCAAAATCATCCCATAATTAGCGAAGAATTTCCGCTTCTGGTAAAAGCGGCTCAGCTAACCGGTGCCATCGCAATTCAAAATCGTGGAACCTTGGGGGGAAATATCGCCAACATGAGCCCAGCCGCGGACTCTCCTCCTGCTTTATTGGCCTATGATGCGGACCTGATTCTCTTATCCACCAAGGACTACAGGGTACTTTCCTACAAATACTTTCATCAAGGCTATCGACAGTGTGACTTAAGGCCGAATGAAATTATCTTGGCCATTCGCTTACAACGCCATCAACGAATGACTCATGATTATTATCGCAAGGTGGGGACGCGAAGTGCCCAGGCGATTTCGAAAGTGTGTATGGCCGCAACCGCCTCTATTTTCCGCAAGCAAAAAATCGAACGAATCATTATTGGCCTTGGCAGTGTCAGTGCGGTTCCTTTGCGAGCAACAAGAACCGAACATTTCCTTATGCAAAAGCCTCTCACTACAGACACTTTCCAAGAAGCGCGTAAAATTTTGTTAAATGAAATCACTCCGATTGATGATATTCGTTCTGAAGCTCTTTATCGCAAAGAGGTGGCCGGGAATCTATTGACAGAGTTTCTGGAAAGTTTAAGAAACTAAGCATGTCTTGGGATTGGATTTCTGAACTGTACAGTTTAAAACACAAAGCGCAACCCGTCGCTTTGGTGACGATCATTAAAGCAACGGGGTCTACTCCCAGAGATATCGGCACTAAGCTTCTCGTCACCGACAAAGAGTTCTTTGGCACAATTGGCGGAGGCACCCTCGAAGAACTCATCATTGAAAAAGCGCGAAAGCTTTTGAAGACCCCACAAGCTCCAGAGAGAGTGCCTTTCCCCCTCTGCCTTAAAGCCAATCAATGTTGCGGAGGTTTTGTCGAAGTCTTTATTGAAACTTTGAATACAGGCCCTCAACTCATCATTTTCGGAGCCGGTCACGTTGCTCAATCCATTGCCAAAACCCTTGAGGCCACCGCATTTCAATTGCATATGGTGGACAATCGAGAAGAGTGGCTGGAAAAGGCCGCCCCCTCGGTGACTAAATATAAAAATACAGGCCCTGAATTTATTGACCAGTACGAACATTGGAATTCTGAAAAGACTTATGTCGTAGTGATGACCTACGATCACGATCTCGATCAAGATTTAATAGAAAAACTCTTGAGCAAAGAAACCAGATATCTGGGCCTGATCGGCAGCAATACCAAATGGCAGCGTTTTCAAAAACGGCTTACGGAAAAAGGATTTCCCACAGAAAGTCTCTCCAAAGTGCACTGCCCAATAGGGCTTCCCATTGGCGGAAAAGCTCCACAAGAAGTGGCCATCAGTTTCGCGGCAGAAATTATTCAATTGCACAATGAAACTTTTAAAGCTTTGCCGAGGGAGTCATGGCTGGAGAACCAATTATGAATTTCATCTTGCTCGCAGCAGGATTCGGCAAGAGAATGGGCGGGAACAAAGCTCTGATGAATTTCAACGGAAAGCCCTGGGCCTTGACTCAACTTCAGCAAATTGCCGAGGCCGGTTTGACAAAAACCCTCCTGGTGACAAATCCAGATTCGGCCATGGCCCTGACAAAAATTCTTTCTCAAATTCCTTCTAAATTTCTGCCACAAACGACCCTTCTCACCAATCCATATCCAGAAAAGGGACCTTTCTCTTCATTGCAGTTGGCCATCGCGGCAGGGCTCGAAGAGTCCAGT
Organism: Pseudobdellovibrionaceae bacterium; assembly: GCA_036559425.1. Classification (GTDB taxonomy): domain Bacteria; phylum Bdellovibrionota; class Bdellovibrionia; order Bdellovibrionales; family Bdellovibrionaceae; genus JACMRP01. The sequence continues at coordinate 9,355 of DATBTE010000355.1, forward strand.
TTTCTCTGTCCTATAGATGTCCCTTTAAGTGCAAAGACTCTCAAAATAATGCGGCGATCCTGGCGGCAAACCCATGAGATCGAAGCCTTGATTCCCTTATATCAGGAGCGCAAAGGACATCCGGTGATCTTATCTTCGAATCTACAAAGAAGCCTGCTTTGTCTTTCTTCCGACAGTCCCGAAGCGCGCTTGGATTTTATATTGAAATCTCTTCCAGAAAATAAAAAGAGGATACTCACTATTGAGGATCCAAACATCATCAAGAATCTCAATACGCCTGAAGATTTAATACATGAAATTTTAGCAACATAAGCAAGAAGTGTTAACTACCAGCCCCATTTAAGACCCACGGAGCTGACATTGCCTTTGGAGGAAGTGGAGTGATTGACGAATAAGTCTTTATTGAAAACTTTTTCTGAAAACTCAACCATGGATGCCGCCGCTTTTGCGTCGTAGTTGAACACAGCATTCATCCAACCCGTGTACTGAACTTTAGCCATTGCTTGTAGAGCCAAAACTTGGAATGAGAATTTATGTTCAATAGCCTGGGGCTCATCTGCTTTCAAAGTAATATCCGTCGTCATCTTCTGCTCAACCGTTTTCGCGGTTCGCCCTAAGGGGCTGCTCTGAACCGCAGCTGAATTAAACCACGCTTGAATGCTGCGGTCTGCGATTTTTGCAGCTACGAGATTGATATCATCGGTCTGTTGAAGATCCGTCGGGATTATTTTCGCAACGTCATTTTGAGTGATTTTATCATTTTCCTGCTGGGTGGGAATAGTTAATGGCTGAGTATCCTCTGTATTCAACTTCGCCAGAGAGGCTTGAGAAACTGCAATAATAAGGATTACCAGGGCCGTTCTAACCATACCTAGGACTACTTCAAAAGTCAGGCCAGGCTCTTTTTGCACTTAAATGCAATTAAACGGTTTCCCGTCCCCATCTCGATTTAATGGTGACTACTTTTGCTTCAGCATATGTTAGCTTTTACATAATTTTCATAAATGTCATCATTGACTCATAGTAAAACATCTTCTGTGCAAAATTGAGAATTTTTAGGAAATTAAGATGAATTTTAGACTTATATTGGAGATCAGTAACTTATCAATAGGATCGATTTTTTTTAAAAAGAGCTGTGACTAAAAATACGTCACATCTCATGGAATCAGCCACCTGGCAGCCGCCTGTTCCAAGCTTGGAACACTTTGTTCCAATTTAAATTGACCTCCCCTTCTCAGTCACATAAACCTAAGTTTAGAAAACGCTGTACTTACATGGCGTTGCACAAGAGGGGTGTTATGTTTTCGACTTTATTCACAACTTTAATGCTTGGATCTCTGTCAGCTCACGCATCACATCGCACTGTTAAAGTGGACTCGTTTTCTGTCGCAGGCTCTGGCTGTCAGCCAGGAACTGTGTCAACGGCAGCAGATGCGGCCACTGGAAATTATACAGTCGTTCCGGAAAATTTCGCTGCGGCTCTCACTAAGGGTGGGTCTTTGGATAGAAAGTCCTGCACCTTTGCCCTTGCCTTTCAAGGGACTCCTCATCGCGCGGTTCGTTTGACTTTCCCACGGATCCAGGGAGATGTGTCTCTCGATGAAAATGCAGCAGCAGAAATCAACTATGAAGTCTTCTTTGCTGGTCAAAGCGGAGACAAAGGCACCCTTTCCTTTAATGGAACTCAAGGAATTCTTGAGCAGTCTTTTGACGAGATCAATACGGAACAAGAAGTGATCTTTGCTTGTGGCCAAAGCGGGATCGCCCGAGGCAATGCTTCCATCTTAGTCAATAGCAACCCTGCGGGCAGTCAGGTTGCCGTGGCTCACGTGGAAGAAATCGGAGTTAAGATCGACTCAATTCCCTGTCTTTAATTTGCAACGAGGAATTTGCATCGTTATGAAAGATCAGAAGGCTTTAAGAGATTATTTGCAAGACGCCCTTATTCAAGGGCGTCTGCGCAATCCTAGTTACTCCCTCAGAGCGCTGGCACAAAAGGCCGGCCTCAGTCCTTCTGCCTTGTCAGAAATTCTCAGTGGCAAACGTCGCGTCACTGAAGAACGGGCGCAGAAAATTTTAACGAAACTGGGTGCGTCGCCGGACCATTCAGACACAATTCTACAGTCGTTTTCTCAAACACCAATAGACCAACCACAGCAGCAGCTTTCCATTGATCAATTTTATTTAATTGCGGAGTGGTATCATTTTGCCATTCTCTCATTGGCTGAAACAGAAGACTTTAAAGAAAATCCACAATGGATTAGCAAACGACTAAATCTACCCATACCTCAAATCACCAAAGCTCTGGAGCGAATGGAACGATTGGGTGCCTTAACTCGTGACCGCAAAGGCCATCTTAGGGCCTCTGGTATTCAGCTTTCCACTCCTGATGAAATTGCCCATCGCGGCTTAAGACAACAACACGCCGAAGTCTTAGATCTGTGTCGGCATTCATTGGAGCAACACTCTATTTCTGAGCGAGATTTTCTTGGAGTCACAATGACTCTGGATCCTGCTGACATTCCTCTGGCAAAGAAATTGCTTAGAAGATTTGTAGGGAAGTTTTGCAATCGACTTGAGCAAGGACGCAAAAAAGAAGTTTATCGACTCAATCTGCAATTCATACCTTTGACTGACGTCAAGGAGGGGAAGAAAAAATGAAAGCACTTCATCAACTCGTCATTTCGTGTGTTATTCTGAGCTTGAGCTTGAGTGCGCAAGCGTCCGTCGGACACGTCACTGGAAACGGTGGCGATCATGTTCGCGGCATGTTCTTAAAAATGGGTGAAGCCGTCGTCTCTTTTCTGCAGCAGACCCAGGAAGGCCAAAAACTGCTTCTCGATAACCATATGGACCCTCAATCTCTTCAGAAACTCTTAGATATTCAAACTGTCTCGGTGAGTGAAACCTCTCTCGTAGACAACGGAGGCTCCGATGTGGATGCCATCGGCGAAAAAGGGAAAATCGTTTTACAAAAAAACCGCTGGATGGAACATCTCGAGAAAGAACGCGATGTATACTATCTCGTATTCCATGAATTACTGCGTGCGCTTGTCATTAATGATGACAATTATGTCATCTCTAAATCCCTTTTACCCTTTCCGAAAGAGCGACGCCTCACTACGCGTATTAACCCTCTTTATCCGTTGATTGATTCTGAACGCTTGGACAAAGTCTTTTTACTTGAGCAATTGACCGTCAATGGCAGTGGCTGCCCCTTAAATCAGTATGGCACCCGAGTGGATTTTGATCGTGAATCTAACCAGCTCGATATCTCCTTCGAGGAGTACAACCTTCCTTTGAAGAAAGAGTCGCCAGAGCTTGTTGCTCGCAAGAGTTGTTCACTGGCGATACCCACAGAGCTTCCCCCAAACACCCGCTTGATTGTCACGCAGATGGATTTAACCGCGAACTTGGATCTTTCCAAAAATTCGGATCTTGATTTTGGCGGAGAGGTCTTCTTTGCCGGCGAAAATGGACTTCGCATGACTCAGTCTGTTTCCGGAAAAGACACAGCCCAAAAAGGCCGCAGCTTACTGCGTAGAAATGAAGTCTTAAAAAGCGCCTGTGGCGGCAAAGGCATCTTCAGAGTGAATACCAATGGAACCTTAAAAAGACAAAACTCTGCAGACCAAACACTGGCGGCCCTCGGGGATTTTAAACTGAGCTTCAAATTGGAAAGCTGCCAGTAAAAAAATGAAGAGTTTTTATTAAAGCGCAGAAGCTCTAGATCAGTCTGCCAACTCTTCTTTTTCAAAATAAATAGATTTATTGATAAATGCGAGGGTGCCACCGGGACTTCCTAAGAGATCGCCTCCCACGTAGGGCACCGCTTGGGGCAACTGATCGTCATTGACTGGAGTCATTTCATCAAGACCGGGACAGTATCGCAGTCTACAGAGGCCGGTTTTGATTCTGTAAGGCGCTTTTACTTCGAGAATCGAATCATAACTGGGCCGCCCATTGATTATATGAGCTGCAAAATATTCTCCCCTTTCTCCGAATATCAAATATTGATTCTGCTCAGGCGCCAGTGAATCGAGTTTTGCAGACAAGATCAATTTTTCCACCTTAACAATAACCATGCCTAAGAGTTTACCGCTCTTTTCAAAATGTCCCTCATAGATCGAGGCAGTGAATTGAGTCATTTCTCCATTCATCACTTGGGCCAAATCCAGTGCTTCCGGAAGGAGAGTGAATATTTTGTCTGTGGCGGCGGCGCTTAACTTTTGATAAAGAAGGACTGTCTTACATCTTGGGAAGTCAGAAAGGCTTATTTTCATGATGACCTGTCCATCATGGGGTGAATGAAACATCGGTAAGTGTGAGGCATAAGTGGTGGACTTGCCAAAAAGCACCATTCCATGAATTGCCGCGGAGTCCGCCTGGGAAGTCGCCCCCAGAAAAAGCGTGAGAGCGATGATAAAATACTTGAAGATATTCATATTTTTTCCTTTATTGAGAGGCTCACAGAGAGCTTGTTTTTGTTGAAAGCAAGATAGAGCAAAACCTAAATTTAATAAGCATGAAAATTACATCACATCAGTTAGAGGCTTTTTTTGAAACGGCTAAGCTAAGAAGTTTTTCGAAGGCAGCACAGGTCCTTGCTGTGACGCAATCGGCGCTTTCTCAACGGATCGCTCACCTTGAAGAGGATTTAGAGGTCACACTTTTTATTCGAGATCCAGCGGGTCCCCTTTTAACGACGGCGGGAGAGCTGCTTTTGCGCCACTGCCAGGTAACGGAGTCTTTAGAGCAAGAAGTTCTGGGGCAATTAAAATCTTCCTCAAATCAACTTCGGGGTTCAGTGCGAATTGCCGGATTTTCTTCCGTATTGCGTTCGGTAGTTATACCAAGTCTTGCCCCTTTCCTGCGTGCCCATCCTCAAGTTCATTGTGAATTTAGTAGCCATGAAATGACGGAGCTCATTGATGTCCTAAGAAGTGCAGAAGCCGATTTTGTGGTTCTTGATTACTCCTTACAAAAGAAGGGAATTGCGGAACATAGTTTAGGCAAAGAAGAGTATGGCGTCATTGAAGGCGTTGAGCTTGGCCTTGGCCGGGCCGTGATGTCGAAGCACCTCCTGAAAGAAAATTCCCAAATCAAAGTCGTGAAGGGCTTTAAGCGCTATTTCCGCGAGGTCACCTTAAATTACTTTGAACAAGCCTATTACTCGCGCTTACATAAAGAAGTGGTTCGGCAGCTGACCAAAAATGCTCCGGCGTATTTGTAGGATACCTCTTACCCAGATCATTCATCTAAGATGAAATTGATGGGATCCACTGGCGTTCCGTTGATGCGGACCTCATAATGCAAATGAGGTCCGGTGGAGCGGCCTGTGTTCCCCACCGCCGCGACCACATCCCATTTGGAAACTTTCTGTCCTACTTGAACATAGATTTGGGAAGTATGACCAAAACGAGTGCTCACTCCATAACCATGATCTATACTGACCAGTTTTCCATACCCCTGATCATAACCGGCGTAACTCACAACCCCATCCGCTGGCGCGTAAACAGGAGACCCCGGAGCGGCAGCAATATCAAGACCCGCGTGCATGGCCGCTTTGCTAGTAAATGGAGAGACCCGATAGCCGAAGCGCGAGGTGAGCCAACCCCGCGCTGGCTTAACATTGGGAGTGGCATTAATTAAACTTTGTCTTTCTGACAAACTCTCCCAAAGATCAATCACACTTTGTTCTTTAAGCTGTGTTTCATGAACTGCTTTATCAATACGCACGACTAAAGAAGCATAATCCTTTGAAGGAGCGGGCTGCTCGGCCACTTCTCCTTTACTTTCATTCAACCTCTGCGGTTGCTCAAAGATCGCATCCTGCTGAGCCAAGCTCTCCGAGGAGGGCCGTTGCTCCATAGGCTCGTACTCTTCCACTTGCTGACCGGGAGCAGGCTTGGGACCCATCGATAGTTTTGTCACGCGATCTTCAGCATCAATATTGGTGATGAGTTTCAATTTAGTCGTAAAAGTCTTTACACGTTCAAGGCTGTTCTCAAGTGAATTCACCTTGCTCTCAACAACTTGGAACTGTTTTACCAACTGAGTATTCTCTGTGCGCAAGCGTTTATTTTCAAGCGATTGCAAAAGCAAGCCGAAATAATCCACCATTCCCGCGACACAAACTAAAATAATCACTGTACCGATAAAGGTGGCCACTTTCATCCATACGGAGGAAATCACCAACTTACGAGTTTGCCCGGTTTGATTACTAACTATAAAAAAAGTGAATTTTTTTCCAGTACTGTTCATTACCTACTCATGGAAGTGCAAAATTAAAACGGTGACGTTGTCGTCGCCCCCATTCGCCAACGCTTGATCTACACAAATTTTCACAGCTTTGTCAGGAGAATTCTGATTTAAGATCTGCGAAATTTTTTGATCTGACACTAAACCTGAAAGTCCATCGGAACAAAGCAAATAACACTCCCCCGCAATGACTTCCCGCTCAATAACATCCGGAAACACTTCGCGCTCATATCCTACGCTCCGAGTAATCACATTACGAGCGACAAACTGACCGGCATTTTCTTCTTTTAAAAGACCCGCACGAATTTGTTCATTCAATAGCGAATGATCTTCACTCAGTTGCCACAAGTAAGGTTTCTTAAATAGATAACATCGAGAATCCCCAACATTAGCTATATAAATATGTCCATCGCGGACATAGGCCATCACCATGGTGGTCCCCATCCCCGCAAGCTCAGGACATTCGGTAGCGGCTTTATCATAGATGCGACGACTGGCCTCTTCATAGGCATAAGCCAAAACTTCGCGCGGAGATAGATTTTGAGCATCCGGTCTTTTAAGAGTATCTTCGATAGTTTGCACAGCAATCGCAGAGGCCACTTCACCTCCGGAATGTCCCCCCATTCCATCCGCAACGACGTATACACCGATCTCTTTATTTATCAGACAAGAATCTTGATTGGTCTCACGTCGAAGACCCTTGTCTGTCAAAAACCATGCATCTATTTTCATCAAATCTATTGTGACTTGTGGTTCTAATTGAGTCAAACTAGACTCTTGTCGAATTCTTTCATCTTGTTTAATCCAAACCTACATTTCGCGTGTCCTAATACCGATAGAGCTGCGAGGCTTGTTGATGAAACGTTCTCTTACTATGGCGCTACTACTTTCAGTCGCCCTCCATTTATTGATTTTTGGAGGAATGGCGGTTTATGCGCTCGCGACAAAGCCTCCACTTATGCCTGAAACGGTGACTCTCGAAATTCTCGACCAACAGCCAGAAACAAAATTAGAAATTATTAAAGAAAAAACCAAAACTAAAATTGATAAGACCTCACAAATCGTGGAACAAGAGGATAAAGCTCTAAATCAAGACAAGGTTGAGGATGCTCGCTACTTGAGCGCTCACAACCAAAAGGTTTTAAAGCAAACTCAAGCTGCGAATCATGGTGAATTTCAGAATCTAAAAACAAAAACGGTGAAAGCTGGTAAGCCAGTTGAAAACAAAAAATCCGCACTGCCCAGTTTAAATCATCTCCTTGCTGCTTACGATCCCATGGCCACGGGCTTTAAAAAACAGGAAGCCAAAACGAACCAGGAAGCTGAAGCCGCACAAAAAGGCGGAAGCGTCAGTCAAACAAGTGATTACTTGAAAGACATCGATCAAGGCATCGAAACCTTACTTAATACACGTGAATTCAAATATTACACCTACTACAATCGTATTCGTAAACAGCTCTCGCAATTTTGGGAGCCCAAGGTTCGCGAAAAAGTGAACATTATGTTTCAGCAAGGACGTAAAGTCGCTTCAGCGCAAGATCGTATCACCAAACTTCTTATTGTATTAAACTCAAGGGGCACCTTGGTGAATGTAAAAGTGATCTCCGACTCAGGTGTGCGCGATCTTGATGATGCCGCAGTTGAAGCGTTTAGGGCCGCAGCGCCATTTCCTAATCCTCCCAAAGGCATTATTGAAACTGATGGCACAGTTAAAATCCGCTGGGATTTTGTATTAGAGACTTAACTCTATGTCGCCCCAAGTCACTTCTTTGTTCTATGATAGCCTGATGTTAAAGATGTCCTTTATTTGAGAGGAGAAAACAATGAGCAAACCATCTGATAAAAACCAGATTCCGAAAGCTATTTCTCGCGAAACCTTGGAGTCTATCGCTCGCCGTGCCCACTACTCCGCAACGCAAATGGTTTTCCAAGCTAATCATCGCCCCGACAAAGAAAAAGGGGATCCAAAAGTGGGCGGTCATGCTGCAGCCTGCGCCAGCGCTTTGCACATCCTGGGCGCTTTGCATTTGATTGCTAAAACAGGTTTCGATCATATCGCCAATAAGCCCCATGCTTCACCCACCGATCACGCTTACAATTATTTGCTGGATTTATTCTTGAAACAGGACTTGAGCAAGTTTTCTTTAGACGAAGCCAACACTGCATTGATGGGGCTTCGCAAATACTCTCATGGAGAACCCGTATTCCAATCCTACCACTCCGCTTATGATTCTGATCATCACAACTTCTTCCCTTCAGGCACCGTCGGCATTCCACCTGTAGAAGCCGGATATATGGCCTTGGCTTATCGTTATGCTCGCGAGCATGGTTATGAAGTTCCTGATGCTCACTTTTGGGCTCTGTGCGGAGATTCTGAATTCCGCGAAGGTTCCATGTACGAAGCCGTGCCGGATTTTGCGGAGCGCGAACTCGGATCTTTAACTTGGATTGTGGATTACAACCGACAATCTTTGGATGGACAACGTATCACCAATCCTGAAATCATGAATGGCACCGATGCGGATCGTATCGAGCGCACCATGGCCGCCAACGGTTGGGAAGTTATTCAAGTTCGCCATGGTGCCAAGCGTTTGGCTCTCTTTAAAAAACCCGGCGGTGAGACTTTGAAAACCTTCTTGGAGAAAGAACTTGAAGACTACCAACTTCAAGCTTTGCTTCTTGTTCAAGACATGAAGGCTTTAAAAAAAGGCATCGTTAAAGAATATCCCAACATGAAGAAATTCATCGACAGCGTGACTGATCAGGAATTGTATGAAGCCATTCGTGATTTTGGGGGCCATGACATCTTGTTACTAGCGGAAGCGATGGAGCAGTCTAAAAAATCCACTCGTCGTCCCACCATTATTATCGCGCATACCCTGAAAGGTTGGGGCCTGCGTTGTGCCGCTCAACCTGGAAACCACTCCCTGCTGCCAAGTTCAGAAGAATTGAACGAACTAAAAGCAAAGCAAGGCATTACCGGGGATAACTTATTCGAACGTTTCGCCGCGTCGACTCCTGAAGCAAAATTCTTGAAAGAGCGGGGTGATAAACTTTGGAATGACATCAAAGCCCAGCACTCCTTGAAAGAAAAAAACCAAAAGTTCTTCTTAGAAAAACTCACCCAGTGGGGAGACCTTCCCGAGTCTTTAGATATCAATACAAAAATGACCAGCTATCCCCACACTCAGTGGATGCTGGGGCAGTTGACGGCAAAACTCACTCGTATTGCGAATACACCTCTGGAAGAAAACAACTTGGCTGAAAAGCAAAAAGCTCTCAGTGCCGCTGAGAAACCTTTCAAACTTCCAGGTGAGTTGTTGATCTCAATGGCTCCGGACGTAGGTACTTCCACGAACTTAAACCCTGCCATGGATGGAAAAATTTTCGGTGCCCCTGTGGTGGCTGAAGATCTAGAATCCGAATTGGGCGTAAAAGATCACAAACTCCCCGATTTGATTCCTGGTGAAGATGTCAGCGATCGCTTCCTCCGTTTTGAAATTGCGGAGGGCAACGTGATGTCTTGCGTAGGCGCTTTCGGCCGCCTCCGTGATATTATTGGGGTTCCAATCATTCCGTTGATGACTGTCTATGACTTCTTCATCAAACGCGCTTTGGATCAATATTTCTACAATCTTTACTGGAAAAGTTCTTTCATTTGCGTGGGCACGCCTTCGGGTGTGACTTTGTCTCCAGAAGGAGCGCAACACGGTTGGAAGTCCGATATCCAGATTCCAAATCAAATCACTTGGGAGCCGTTCTTCTGCCAAGAGTTGGATTGGATTCTGTGTGACGCCATTAAACGTCATGTGATGAACAATAATGCGGGCCGTTCTGGAGTCCTTCTCCGCCTCGTCACTCGCGGTATTGAGCAAAAAGACATGATGTACTACTTGAAAAAACAGGCTCGTTTCAAAACAGATTTGAGTGCAAAACTGGTACGTGCTGAATTCCCAGTTAACGGCGGCACCAATGAAGAAGAAGCCGTGGGCATGGACGAAGGACAAATCCTTCATCAAGTTCGTGAAGAAGTTCTTCAAGGAGCTTACTATCTGATCGACTATCGTGGATATGCTGGCTATGAGCCTGGGGACAACGTCGTCAATATTTTTGCCATGGGCGCAATGGTAACGGAAGGAATCAAGGCTTCTGAGACTCTGCTTGGCCATGGCATTTACGCCAATGTCATCGCTGTGACTTCGCCAGATCTCTTGGCTGGAATTCAGGCTCACGAAAATGACTATACCTATTTAAAACACGGTTTAGGAATCAACTCAGATTTATATTTAAGAAAGTCAGAAGATGTTTCCGCCGGAGATCTGATCACCGTTGCCGGTAAACGCGTTCCTATGGTCAGCGTTCATGATGGAGAAGCGGGTTTGTTGGATAACTTGGGATCCATTATTGGCGTCCGCCATGAGGCCTGTGCTGTTAGAAAGCATTCTAAATGCGGTCGTCCCTCTGAGATTTACGCTTTTCACGGCATCGATGCGAAAAGCGTCGTAGAAGCTTGTGGTAAAGTGTTAGCGGAAACAGCATTGGAGCAAGTGATAGTACGAGATGTTGCTTTGGAGCAAACTCAGCAAGCGGGGAAAACGACAAGCCATTGGACCGAACTTTGGCCAACAAAAAACCCCATGAATAAACACTAGGAATCAAATCAATGACCACAACAGTCTCTCTTCCTTACAAAGGTCGGCTTTTTAAAGCGAGAAAAAAAAAGTACAACGAGACTGTTTTGTTCGTTCCTTTCTATGAGGCCACACAACGCGAGCTGGCCCGCCACGTGAAGTTCGTCTGTGATCTTGGTTATGATGCGGTCCTTTTCGATCTGCAAAAGCCCCCCGAGATCCTCAATTTCTCCGAAGGCATTCTGACGCCGCTCAAGAAATGGAAAGAACTCCTCATGCCTTTTGAAGTCCCGATCAATTCGCAAATGAAGTTTGGACTGAAGCATGTCTATGCGGATCAGATAGAAAATATGCTGAATCATATTCCTGGAAAAAAGATTCTCTTCGCATTCTCCAATCCCGGCGGGGCTGCCATTGAGGCATTGGCTCGTCGCAAATGCGCGGATGTCACAGGTGTGATCTTTGATAGCGGACCTTCAATGAAATTCGTTGAATCTTTCTCGAACTTCGTTCATTACAACTTGAATATCACACCTCTGATTCTGCGCTATACTCTGGCTCCTATTTTGTCCTACGCCTGGAGTCCCGACCTGCATAAAGATTTGCACACGGATCTCGCACAGTTTCCTCAGGGGTTTAAAGTTCTTTCCATTCGTGGGTGGAAAGATCGACTGATTCCTCCTGACCATATCGATGCGGTTTTTGAGCCCCATCATAATTTGGATTGGCGAAAACTCAGCCTTCCCGAAGCGGATCATCTCTTAGGTCTTCGGGATCACCGCAGCGAATATGCTCCCGTGGTAAAGGATTTTCTTCACGAGATCTCAACTCAGGAGCGCACGAACTTCAGTAATTCAGCGAAGTTTCGGGCGTCCGCTTGCTGCAAAGAATGAATGTATTTTGCTCTGACTTCGCTATGCTCTTCAAGGGATTCATGGGCCTTCATTTTGGCCCCCCAAGTGAATCGCTTATAACCCAAACTGAACAAAAGCACATCCGATACAAGACGGGCCCAACGCCCATTTCCATTAGGAAAGGGATGTATCAAAACCAAACGATGATGAAGTCGCGTTGCAATCTCATCGATGGGATAGGTTTCATGAGTGATCCAATAACTTACATCTCCAATAAGTTTATTCATCTCTGTTGGAATATTATACCAATCAACACCGATAGATTTATCAGAGGTTCTATAGGTTCCTGCCCACTTCCAAACATGACCGAACATTCGCTTGTGCAAATCGCGCATGAATTTTTCAGTGAGAAAATCTTTTCTTTTTTTTGCAAAGGCCCACTTTTCTCCCTGAAGAATATTATCCTGTTCAGCCGCATTGAGTTCTTTTTGTGCTGAAATATAAGATAGCTTGAGGCCAGCGATTTCGTTTGGATTTAATGGAGTGGCGCCAGGGGCATACTCTAATTTAAAATCACTCATCTAAGGACCATAACCTTTTATCAAGTTTATTTTTCAACTCCCTAGCTAATTCCTCCTGATGAAGAGTTGTTTCGGCTTCACCCGCACCTTGCATCTCTAGATCCATCGTATGAACTGTTCGCTTCAAAATTTCTCTGGCGGCCTTTCCCGCCTGTTCATCCACGATTTCTTCCAGACTGTCCTTGGGCACGAGAGCATAAACCAACTCACAGTTCATGGCGTGGGCGGCTCGCTGCAAGGTCTCG
>DATBTE010000356.1:0-2351 GCA_036559425.1 Pseudobdellovibrionaceae bacterium
TATCTCAGGAGTGACTCCTTCGAGGTTTTTATGTAAATTAAATTGATGATCTTAGACCAGGAATTCTTCTTTCAGAAGACTGAAAGCGTCGCCAAGCAAGTATTGGGCAAAGTGCTTTGTTTTGAGAATCGAAATGGTCAAATTCTCTCCGGCAGGATTGTCGAAACTGAAGCCTATTTGGGAATTTGCGACCCTGCTTGCCACTCATTTGGGAATAGAAAGACAGAGCGCACTAAAACTTTGTATCTTCCCGGCGGGTACTCCTATATCTACCTGATATATGGAATGTATTACTGTTTAAATTTCGTCACTCGCGAAGAGAATATCCCCGAAGCAGTCTTGATTCGAGCTCTTCAGCCAGTGGAGATTTCTGAAGGAAATCTTTCAAAAAAAAATCTACTAACCAATGGCCCAGGAAAGCTCTGCCGCTACCTTGGGATTACCAGTAAGGAAAATGCAATTCCTCTCTGGCGAAAAAACTCTAGACTTTGGGTCGAAGACGACGGTTTCGCCATGAAGCCAAGATCAATTATTACCACAGTTCGTGTTGGAATAGACTATGCGAAGGAAGCAGCCCAATGGCCTTTGCGTTTTTATCTTAAAGGCAACCTTTGGGTTTCTCGTCCCTAATATCGAATCCTTATATTAATTTTGAAGAAATAAATGGTGGCTCGGGACGGAATTGAACCGCCGACACAAGGATTTTCAATCCTCTGCTCTACCGACTGAGCTACCGAGCCATTTGAAATTCAGGAAGGTACATTAGTTACCTTCCTGATAGGCTGAGTGTCAACCTTTCACCTTATCAAAAGCTGATTTTAAATCACCCAAAAGGTCCTCAAGATCTTCGATCCCCACTGAAAGCCGAATTAAAGAATCATCAATTCCCAAAGCTTTTCGATTTTCAGCTGGCACGGAGGCATGCGTCATGATGGCCGGATGCTCGATCAAAGACTCCACCCCTCCTAAGCTTTCTGCGAGTGCAAAAATTTGCACACTTTCCAGGAAAGTCCGTGCGGCCTCAAGGCCACCTTTCACATAAAAAGTGATCATACCACCCATCCCCGTCATCTGCTCTTTTGCTAATGCATGCTGAGGATGGGATTTAAGTCCTGGATAAATGACTTTTTCCACTTTTGGATGAGCTTCTAAAAACTCCGCAATGGCTTTTGCATTGAACTCATGAGCTTTCATACGAAGAGGAAGGGTTTTCAGGCTTCTCAAGCACATAAAAGAGTCCATAGCCCCTTGCACTCCTCCCATTGAGTTGCTCAAGAAGGCTATTTTTTCAGCGAGGTCCGGACGATTCGTAGCAGCCACGCCGCCAACAACATCACTGTGGCCTCCAATGTATTTTGTAGCCGAATGAACCACGATGTCAGCACCTAGTAGTAAAGGCTTTTGGAAATAGGGACTCATAAAGGTATTATCCACTACCGTGAGAATGCCTTTTTCCGCCGCAGCTTTTGCAATCTTTCTAATATCAACCAGTTTCAAAGTAGGATTGGTTGGAGTTTCTAACCAGACCAATTTGGTATTAGGTTTCAAGGCCTTAGTAAAATTCTCTGGATTGGTAAGATCCACATAACTGAAGTCCATACCGTTATTTTTCAAAACTCTATTAAATAAGCGAAAAGTTCCGCCATACATATCATCGCCCGCAATAACATGGTCCCCATGACTCAACAAATGCATGATTGTTGTTGCGGCAGCACATCCTGAGGCAAACGCAAATCCATATTTTCCACCTTCAAGGTTCGCTAAACAATCCTCATAAGCCTTGCGGGTTGGATTGTGCGTGCGACTGTATTCCCAACCCTTGTGCACACCTGGAGATGCTTGCACATAAGTAGATGTCATATAAATTGGGGTCATAATTGCGCCAGTCGTTGGATCAGGCTGCTGCCCCGCATGAATCGCACGAGTGGAAAAACCAAGTTCCTTCATATCTTTTTTCATAACGGCATCCTTATTCTTTATTTTTTTGCAAATCTGCAAGAGCTTGTTCTGCTAGAATCACGCGACCAAAGGCATTTTTAATCTCTTCGGCTTTACGTAAACCATTTTCGACCATCCATTGATTATTGAATGCCTTACTGAGATAGGCTCGACCGCTGTCTGGGAAAATCACCACTATATTTGAGGATTTTTCCATTTTTTCTGAGGCTTTTAAAGCACCCATAAGTGCCAAGCCACTTGAAGGTCCCACTAAAAGACCTTCTTTCGCCACTAACTCACGAGTCAAATCGAAAGCCTCCTGATCAGAGACCTTAATGAAGCCATCATACATATTTAGGTGCACGTTGTCCGGGAGCATGTCCTCTCCTACTCCCTCCACTTTATAGGAAGCC
>DATBTE010000357.1:0-22113 GCA_036559425.1 Pseudobdellovibrionaceae bacterium
CGGAAGGAATCCAAACAAAAAAATACCAAGATTTTACCTCAGGAACCCCTTCTGAAAACCCTACCATCGTTAAAATCGACACGGCGATCCTTCATCAATCTATGATTGGATTTGGCGGTAATATCACCGAGTCCTGCTTGGAAAACCTTAAGAAACTTTCCCCCTCTGATAAAGAAAATTTCTTTAAAATTTTTTTTGATCAAAAAAGTGGAGCGGGCTTCAGCTATCTCAGGGTTCCTATTGGTGCAAATGACTTCTCCATAGGCGACTACAGCTTGAACGATACGCCGGGAAATAAGCCGGACCCACAACTTAAATTATATAATCCTAAAAAACTCCAAGTATTCATTCAATTTATTCAAGAAGCTAAAAAATATAATCCTGATATTAAATTAATAATGACTCCTTGGACGGCACCAGCATGGATGAAAGACACCAAATCCCTCAAGGGTGGTCAAATTAAGAAAAAATACTACCGAGCCTATTCTGACTATTTGATAAAAACAATTAATGAGTTTGAGTCTAAAGGAATCAAAATAGATCAAATGACGATTTTGAACGAGCCTTTAATCGGATATGCGAAAGAACATTGGGATTTTCCTCAGACCTATATGAGTCCTCAGGATCAGAGTCATTTTATCCAAGACAGTCTTTTACCTAAACTCAAAGGAAAACAAACGAAACTACTCATTCATGATCATAACTGGGACAACGCTCACGCTGCCGACCCCGTTTTTGCTGACAATAAACAAAATCCAGCAGTTCAAGGAATAGCTTATCACTGCTACGGCGGAAGTCTTTCAGATCTTCAAAAAAATCTTAAAAATCATCCAGGAGTCCCTGCCTTTAATACTGAATGCACGTCTTCTTTAAATCACCATTCCGATGAGGATACTTTTAACTGGTGGCAAGACACGCAAAGTCTTGATGCTATTAAATCCGGAATTTCCGGATCTCTTGGATGGAATCTTTGCCTCGATGAAAAAGGTGGGCCTCAAAATAATGGCTGTGAGGATTGTCGCGGATTGATGACGATTGATTCTAAGACAAGTGCGATGACCCTCAACCCAGAGTTTAAAGCGCTGGCCACAACCAGTAGAGTTCTTGATTCTGGGTCAATCATGATTGATTCAAAAGAATCTAATCCGCAAGCGACAAGCATTGCCTTTAAGAATCCCGATGGCAGTCTCTCGATGGTTTTAAAAAACAAATCCAAAATATCTCAAGCCTACAACGTAAACGTTGATAGCTGTGCTTCTAAAAAATACTTCTTACCAGCGGGAGCGACACTCTCTGTGCGCTGGTTTCCGGATTAGACTCACGCCTTTTCTTTAGATTTGCCTGCTTGGATTTTAGCTTTAATTTCCGCGCTCGTTTCAAGCTGCAAAACCTCTTCGACAAGCTTCTGGCAGTCTTGATAGTTAAGGCTCCGGACCAGCTTGCGGGTTTGCAAAATGTGTTGTGAGGTCATACTGAGTTCATCGACACCCATTCCAATAAATAAAGGGACAAGGAATTCTTCGTGAGCGAGAGACCCGCAAATTCCCACATGCAGATTATTTTTACGAGCTGCACTTAAAATAGAATTCATAGTCCGCAAAAAACCAGGATTGTAGGGGTTATATAATTTTTCAACTTTATCGTTGAGGCGATCCACGGCACAGATATATTGTGTAAGATCATTGGTACCAATGCTGATGAAATCGACATGGCGGCTAATGAAGTCGACAATCATGGCGGCACTCGGCACTTCAATCATAACGCCAAACTTAAAGCCTTCTGAGAATTTTTGACCACAAGCCCGCAGCTCTGACTGACATTCTTTAATAATTTTTTTTGTCTCTAGAATCTCTTCAATATTGGATATCATCGGAACCATAATGCCCACCGAGTGCCCTACCGCTGCACGCAGAATGGCCTTGAGCTGGTCCTTGAAAATGTTTTGTTCACGTAAACACAGTCGGACCCCTCTCAATCCTAAAAAAGGATTGAGTTCTTGATCCATCGAAAGTCCTTCCAGTTGTTTATCTCCACCGATATCAAGGGTGCGAATAATACAATGGCGCTCTCCCAGTTTTTCAAAAACTTCTCTATAGATTTGAAATTGTTCCTCTTGAGATGGGACACGATTGCGATCCAGAAACACAAATTCGGTTCGATAAAGCCCCACCGCCTCCGCATCATTTGAAATAAGAGAAAAAACATCAGAAACCCCACCAATATTAGCGGCAAGCCGCACCGTTCTTTTGTCATGGGTTTCTGATTTTAATCGCCTAAAACTCAGTAAATCTTTTTTCTGAGCTTCAAACTGGTTTTTTTTGAAATTAAAATCTTTAATGTCTTCAAGGGTGGGTTGAATTTTAATCTGGCCCGTAACTCCATCAAATAAAATCTCGGTGCCATTCTCAACTTGCTCAAGAATCCCCTGGACTCCCGCAACCGAAGGAATTTCCAGGGCGCGAGCGATGATGGCAGTATGCGAGGTCTTACCGCCCATTTCGGTGATAATACCCATCACACTGACCCCCACCTGCTTGGCATCCAATAGCGAAATCTGCGAAGGAGTGATATCCCTGGCCACCAGAATGCTGCCAAGGGGCAGCTCCTTCAGATTCTCTTGAGCCTTGCCTAAAAGATGCTTTAGGACCCGTCCAGCGATGTCCCGAACATCCGCCGCGCGTTCCTTGAGATATTCATCATCAAGGGCCGCCAGCATTTGGGCATAGCCGTCACTGGTTTTTTTATAAGCCCAAGCCGCTGACATCGCTTGGGTTTGAACAAGACCGATCGTCTGCTCTAAGACCTCGGGATCTTCAATCATCAGGGCATGGGCTTCAAAAATGTCGGCCTGATCTTTTTGATTGGATCCTTTAAATTGCAAAATCAGTTCTTTAATCTCTGCAGCCGACTTCTGAATTGCCAAGTTGAATTTGCTGACTTCCCCAGGCACATCGTTTGTTTGCAAAGAAATGTTATTCCAATTCACTTCATCTTGCAGAATAAAAACTTTGCCATGGGCGTAACCTGGAGAAACCGCGATCGCTTTCATATAAACCTATACTTGAAATTTATTTTGGATCAAACTTTCAATACTCTTTAAGGCCAGAGCGGCATCACTTCCCTCGGCACGTGCCATAAACTCAGAGTTGAAAGTCAAACCTAGCGACAGGATGCTCAAGAGGGATTTTGCATTGATACTTTTGCCGTTAAATTCAAGCTCAACTTTTGATTGAAAAGAGGAAATAGCCTTGACTAAAATCCCAGCGGGACGCGCATGCATGCCTTCTTCATTTAACAACCTCAATTTAATTTCCAAAAAATTTCTCCTGTTAAGTTCCAACTACAATTATCTAAATAAAGCTTCTAACACCCGTTGCTTTGCTGGAGTTGCACCCTCATGAAGCAGCTTAAGACTTTTCACAGTGTCCATATTGGTGATGACAATAGGAGTAATAAGAGAGGTTGCCTTTTGCCTCACCAGTGCTAAATCGAATTCTATCAGCTTATCGCCGGCATTCACATGATCGCCTTCATTGACAAAGCATTTAAAACCTTCGCCCTTCATATTGACTGTATCAATTCCCACGTGAATGAGCACTTCCAAACCCTCATCAGACAAAATTCCGAGGGCGTGTTTAGTGGGGAATACATTGACAATTTGACCAGAGCAAGGAGAAAAAATCACTCCCTCCTCGGGCTCGATCGCAAAGCCATCACCTAAAATCCCCTCAGCAAAGGTTTTGTCTGGAACCCCACTGAGTTTAAGGATTTTTCCCTTAGCCGGCGAAAGCAAATGACTCTGAAGCATGGAAATTTTAATAGCTTCTTTTAAAAAATCTGACTCCACCCCAAAAATAGCTTGGATACTTTTTCCGGATTCCATAACTCCAGCCGCACCTAATTTTTTAAGACTGTCCACCTGAACTTTAGAAGCATCCCTGACCACGACGCGCAGTCTGGTAATACAGGCATCCAGACTTTCAATGTTTTGCTTGCCCCCCAGGGCTTTAAGAACTTCTGCGGCGATGGCGGATTTTGCAGTATTTTTGGTAACAGCCACGGAAGTCTCTTCCCCGCTTTTTTCAACTTCTCGTCCAGGAGTCTGAAACTTAAAAAAATGGATCAGACTGTAAAAACTCGAAAAATATAAAAGAGAAATGACCGGGCCCACTGCCAGAAATAAAAACGAACTGTTTTTTTGGTTAAAGTAACCCAGTGCATAGTCAATCAGGGAGGCTGAAAACGTGTAGCCCAAGTGAATGTCAAAATGGGCCGTTAAGACTCCCGCCAAAAAGGCAAAACAAACATGCAAAACATAAAGAAGAGGCGCCACGAAAATAAAAGCGAATTCGATGGGCTCGGTAATCCCTGTCAGAATGGATGTGAGCGCTGCGGACAACATCACTCCGCCGACGACATTGCGCTTACCTTTAGGGGCCGCAAGAAACATCGCCAAGGCTGCTGCCGGCAAACCGAAAAGCATCAAGGGAAACTCCGAGGCCATAATTCTCCCTGCCGTGGGATCGCCTGCAAAATACCTCGCGGACTCTCCCTTGATCACCTGCCCCGCGCTCGTGACAAATTGTCCGAACTCATAGAGAAAAGGAGGGTAATAAACATGATGCAAACCCACTGGAATCAGCAAGCGCTTGCCAGCGGCATAGAAAGCCGGGCCATAGTCGGAATTAATCACAGAATTGCCGAACTCATAAATCCCCTTTTGAATGGGGGGCCAAATGGCTCCAAGTATCAGAGCAAGAATAAAACTGACCGCCGTCATAAGGATAGGAACAAATCTTTTTCCAGAAAAAAAACCTAATACTTGAGGCAATTTCACATTCTGAAAACGATTGCAGATTTGCGCAGCGAGCAGTCCGATAATGATCCCGCCGAAAACGCCCGTATTAATCGCAAGGTTTAGTTTTTCAGTCTCGCTCACGATTTTTAAAATATTGGTCATGGTAAAATAACCGACGGCCGCTGCCAGTCCAGCAATTCCCGCGCCGCCTGTAAAGCCAATGGCCACACCAATCGCAAAAATTAAAGGAAGCTGTTCGAAAATCGCCAGCCCCCCAGAGAACAAAACCTGCCCAATGAACGAATTATTTTTATCAAGATCTTTAAGGATACGACCCAGTGCCACTAAAAGACCCGCCGCAGGCAAGACCGAGACCGGCACCATCAACGACTGGCCGATTTTTTGAAGGGTTGGGAAAAATCGATTTAAGAATTCTTTTATTTTCATCATGCCAATGCCTCTCAAAAAATGAATTCATCTGTCAAAAACAAAAAACGATTTGCCGATAACTTCAAGCCTCTTTGTAAAAAAGAACCCATTGGAATGTCGAGATTTAATATAGCTGCCGAAAATAGATTCAAGCTAATACCTAAAAGAGTCTTTAAAAAGAAAGACCCCTTTTTAGAATTTAGTATCGTCCTCATCGATATCATCAGCTTCACCTAAGAAAGGGAGTTCGTCTTCCGTTTCGTCTTCTTCGTCCTCTTCCGCATCAAACGCTGCAATGGCTCGTTGAAGTTCTGCGTTCTCTACATCCGCCGCAGCAGACTGCTCTACCTCTTGATTCGAAGCTAGCTCTGCGGGTGCGCCTTGCTCTGCCGCCAAAGCTTCATCATAACGTTTTAGCCAATTGATATCACGGTTTGACACTTGCTCATCCATAGCCAAGGCCTCTCGGATGTTTTGAGCCTTTTCTTGATCGCGCTTTTCACGCTGACGTTGCTTCTCTTGTTCAAAGAAGTCCGAAGAGGTGGTGATCTCTTCAAGCTGCTCAGTTATTTTCATCAACTCATCTTCCCCTTGCGAGTAAGAAGAGCCCACCATGGAAGCCATGGAGTCTGTGATGGTGCTGAGGGTTTGCTTCTCTTTCTCGTCTTCCTCGCCGATCCCTTCTGGCAAGAGTTCATCGATTTGAGAAAGTGTAGGAAGTTCTTTGAGATTACGCAGGCCAAAAATTTCCAAGAATTTACGAGTGGTTCCGTATTGCATAGGGCGACCCGGCAACTCGCTCTTACCCTCGAAGCACACAAGATTTTTCTCCATCAAGGCCCGCAATAAATGTCCAGACTCTACGCCACGGATCACGTCCACTTCGGATTTTACCAAGGGTTGCTTATAAGCCACAATTGCTAAAACTTCGAGAGCTGGACCTGAGAGTTTAAAAGGGCGAGCTTTCAAAGTCCTACGCATGAAATCCATGTTGTCGATCTTGGTACGGAGCTGATAGCCACCTAGAACTTCCTCTAAAGTGACCCCCCGCTGACCGCCAGCGTATTCGACCGCCAAATTATCCAAGGTGCGGCGAAGCTTTTGAGTGTTTATGTTGGTTCCTTTAAAGACGAGCTTCAAAGAAGCCAAGCTGACAGGACGGTCTGAAGCAAAGAGGATACTCTCTACAATGGACTCCAAACGCTCTTCTTCTACAAACTCTAGCTCTTCAATCTCAGCGGACTCAAAACTATCAAGCTCAGTGCCCTCTAAAGAAACTTCTGAAGCTGCTGTGGCAGATTCTTCGTTCACCTCTGGCAGAAAACCAACGGATTCTTCTTCTTCTTGCAAGAAGATCGAAGTTTCTGTTTCGATATCAGAAAAAAATTCCTCAGGCAATGAATCCCCGTCGCTGTTCTTTTCAGCGGCGCTTACGGGAACACTCATTTCCTCATCAAATAAAGATGCAGATACAAAAGCCTCTTGCGCCAAATCGGATACATTCTTTTTCTTAGCCAAGAGCTCCCCCTTCTAGGTTGCCATCATTGATGTCGTTTGTGAAAAGTTCTTTTTCCGCAGCAAAAATATCATCATCGCTGGCCATATCCTCGGTTCCAGCCAAAAACTGATCCACAGGAAGTGGAGTGAGGAGCATCTGCTCGTTGTCTTCCGCATCTTTCAAAACAAAATCTTCGTTTTGAGCTGATGCTTCTCCGGCTTCAGCCGCCTCTTTTTCAGACTTTGCAATCATTTGCTCGGCCATCAATTCCGAATTCACAGAACCATACTCTTCCACACTTGAAAGCACGTCGCCTTCAACTATTTTTTTAGCCTCTATATAAATATCTGAATAGGTTTCAGTTTGGAATAATGAAACAAAACCCATCTTTCCAAGCTCTAACAAAGACAAGAAAGTGATTAAAGTCTGACGAGCACGATCTTCAGACTCGGTGATAAGATCTCTCATGATCACTTTTTGACCCACGACCAGGCGATCTTTAATTTCCAAAATACGACTGGAAATAGACTGAGCTTTAGCCGCAACCTGATGAATTTTCTTTTTTGCCGTCTTCACAACTTTGCGAAAAGCGCCAATTAATGAAAACAAGGCATTCTCTTCAAGAATGATTTCATCCTCTTTAGGAGCCAAAACCTCGCGGCTCCCGCGCAGCCACAAATCACGTCCCACTAGAGGGCGCTCATAAAGTAATTTCGCCGCTTCCTGGTACTTTTGATATTCCAAGAGTTTTTGCACGAGTTCTTTGCGTGGATCTTCATTTTCCACGATCTCGCCATTTTCATCGTACTGAGGCAAGAGCATGCGGGATTTGATATGAATCAGAGTTGAGGCCATCGCGACGAATTCGCCAGCGATCTCCAGATCCAATTCTTTCATCAGCTTGATATACTCAAAATATTGCTTCGTAATCTCCTGGATGTTGATATCCATGATATCCATTTCTTCTTTACGAATAAGATAAAGAAGAAGTCCCAAGGGACCTTCAAATTTGGGCAATTGAATATTAATACTCATTAATCACCATTTCATTTGAGCGCGCACAATCCCTAAGGTTTTCTGCGCTTCTTTACGAGCCTTTTCACAACCTGCATCAAGAATTGAATCAAGCAGTTTTGGATTATTCAACAATTCTTTTTTCTTTTCTCGAGGCTCTTTAGTGAGAGTATCGATGTTGCCGAATAATTTAGCTTTGCAATCACCACATCCGATACCCGCCGTCACACAGCCTTGAGTCGCCCAGTTTAAATCTTCAGCTGACGAATATAACTTATGATATCCATACACAGAACAGACCTCAGGGTTGCCGACATCTTCGCGACGTCCTCGCTGAGGGTCCGTCACCATGAGGTTTACTTTTTTCTTGAGACTCTTTTCATCTTCCGTGAGATATAAGGTGTTCCCATAGGATTTAGACATTTTGCGACCATCAAGTCCCGGCAAAACCGGAACCTCCGTAAAAAGAGGGGTCGGCTCAGGAAGCTTGGCCTTATAAATATTATTGAACCGGCGAATGATTTCTCGGGAAATTTCCAAATGCGCCGTTTGATCTTTTCCGATGGGAACTTTTTCGCCACGATAAATTAAAATGTCCGCAGTTTGTAGCACTGGATACGCAAAGCGGCCCAAGTTGTGGGTGTCGTTCTGCTTGGCCTCTTCTTCCGCGTCCTTCCAGGTAGTGACTCGTTCGAGCCAGCCCATGGGAGTGAGATTCGCCAGGATCATGAAAAGCTCAATGTGCTCAGGAACCCTGCTTTGTACAAAAATGGTGGACTTTTCTGGATCCAAACCCCAAGCGATAAACTCCGCAATCATCTCCCGTGTCCAAGGAACCACGTCTTGAGTGCTGCGATAGGCAGTGGTCATTCCATGCCAATCCATAGCCCCAAAAAAACATTCGTACAGTCCTTCATTTTGTAGCTTTACAAAATTACTGAGTGCTCCCCAGTAATTTCCGATATGCAAAGGACCTGTCACACGAATCCCACTCATCACCCTTTGACGACGAGGCGGTTTTTGCAGCGACGGATTTTCTCCACTCATAAAAGGCCACCCAGAGCTGTTTTCATAAGAAGTTCTTGGCCCCAGAAAACCGGAATTGAAAGGACATGCAGGGCGCCGGTCAAGATCAACACCATCAGAATCATACTAGTGATATGCTCATTTTGTTCGAGTTTATAATTTAAATGCGCCGGCAGAAAGCGAGCCAGAACCTTTCCGCCATCCAAAGGATTGAGGGGAATCAAATTGAAAACTGCTAAAAATAAATTCGTGGTAATAAAGATTTTTACAATTTTAAGGAAAGACATGACGACTTCAGAGACCAAGAGGTAACGCGCCGTAATACCAATAATCAAAGCCCCGATCAAGGCAAGAAGTAGATTGGATAAAGGTCCTGCCAAGGCGACCCAAAACATATCTTTCCGGGGATTCTTGAGATTTCTGGCATTCACCGGAACCGGCTTCGCCCAACCAAAGAAAATGGGCGTATTGAAGGCAATGGAAAAGAGCGGCAACAAAAAAGTCCCAATCATATCCATATGCGATAAGGGGTTCATCGTCAGTCGTCCCATCATTTGAGCTGTATTATCCCCCCGCAACTTCGCCACCCAACCATGAGCAAACTCATGGAAACAAAGAGCGAATAAAAACGGAATATAATAAGCCCCTACTTTTGCACCCAGTTCCATTAAATCCATACTACAACGCTAACTGACCACTAGACAGTTGTCTAGAGACACTTCAACTCCTGCTGAAAGATGAAGCAGCAAATGACGCGCAACGTGCTCGTTGATTCCAGAGAAGCTTGCAGCTAGTTTTTAGAAACTTTTTTTCATCACAATTTGAAGGAGTTTATGATGTCTATTTCTGTTGATGCACGCCCTGATGCACGCCCCGCACTCACCACCCTCTCAGAAGACGAAAAGGCCTTTCAGGAAGCCGTTCGCGCCTTCGCAGAAACAGAAATAAAACCCCATGTGACCCGTATGGATGAAAAAGCCGAAATGGATCCTGCCATTGTTAAAAAACTTTTTGAAATGGGATTGATGGGCATTGAAACCCCAGAAAAATTTGGCGGCGCGGGTTCCACCTTTACCATGGCTTGCTTGGCGGTTGAAGAACTCGGACGCATTGACGGCTCCGTCAGCGTGCTGTTGGATGTGCAAAATACCTTGGTCACCAACGCTTTTTTGAAATGGGGCAGCGAAACCCTTCAAGCTAAGTATCTTTCTAAAATGGCTGCAGAATGGGTGGGGGCTTATGCCCTTTCCGAAAGCTCTTCAGGATCCGATGCCTTCGCTTTGAAACTCAAGGCAGAGCTTAAGGGTGATAAATACGTTCTGAATGGTTCAAAACTGTGGATTACCAATGGCAAAGAAGCCAATGTCTTCATCGTGTTTGCCAACGTGGATTTTGGCAAGGGCTACAAAGGAATCACCGCCTTCATCGTTGAAAAGACCTTCAAAGGTTTCACCGTGGGCAAAAAAGAAGACAAATTGGGCATCCGCGCCAGCTCGACCTGCGAGTTGCTGTTTGAAAACTGCGAAGTCCCCGTCGAAAATGTTTTAGGCGAAGTCGGAAAAGGGTATAAAATTGCTATTGAGACTTTAAATGAAGGTCGTATCGGCATCGGCGCACAAATGGTGGGGATCGCTCAAGGGGCCTACGAAGCCACTCTGAACTACATAAAGTCCCGTGAGCAATTCGGAAAATCCATTGCTCAATTCCAAGGGGTTCAATTCCAGTTGGCAGAAATGCGTACAGAATTAGAGGCGGCTCGCTTGATGGTATACAATGCCGCCCGCCTGAAAGATGCGGGTCAAGATTTCATTGAAGCGGCTGCCATGGCGAAGCTCTTTTCTTCTCGAGCTGCGTGCAATATCACTTCCACCGCAGTGGATTTGTTTGGCGGCAATGGCTTTACGAAAGAATA
The DNA here is from genome assembly GCA_036559425.1 of Pseudobdellovibrionaceae bacterium. GTDB lineage: Bacteria > Bdellovibrionota > Bdellovibrionia > Bdellovibrionales > Bdellovibrionaceae > JACMRP01. Next base: position 10,678 of record DATBTE010000357.1, read on the forward strand.
TCCGGTTGAAAAATTCTGGCGTGATGCAAAGATTGGACAGATCTATGAAGGCACTACGAACATGCAACTTCAAACCATCGCCAAAATGGAGCTTGATAAGTAGATAATACGAAATGAACTACATCCGTATTATTTATCGCCTTATTTGCTTAGGCCTTTTTTTAGATTTTCTTATTTTTGTTCCAACCGCCAAGGCGGGGGAAGAAATCCCCGCGCCGGTTTTCAAGATCCATCTTTCTAGTGAACCTAGCAGTTTGGATCCTCATCTGCAAAAGTCTTCAGCCTCTAGTTATTTGCTACAAAATCTTTATCGCAATATTTTTTTCTACGATAACGATAAGGGACTTAAACCAGATCTTGGCGAAAGCTGTAAACGTGAAACTCCTTTTGTTTTGGTTTGTAAACTCAAAAAGGGCCTTCAATGGAGCGATGGTTCTCGCCTCACATCTGAAGATTTTTTAAAAGCCTATCAGCGAATTTTAACACCGCAGGAAGCTTCTCCTCGAGCAGACCTTCTTTTTAAAATTAAAAATGCTCCCGCGATTTATAAAGGCAGCAAAAAGATGGAGACTCTGGGGATCACCGCGCCGGATGCTACGACTTTGCGCTTTGAATTCGAGGAAAAAGATCCTGACTTTGAATACAATCTTGCGAGTTTTTTATTATCTCCCATCAAAAACTCTCTCAAACCGGGCCAAAAAGCTTCGGAGTTGATTGTGAATGGACCTTACAAAATCTCGGACTGGATTGCCGGGCAAAAAATCCAACTTATTAATAACAGCCTTTATAAAAATGGCAATTTCGCAAAACGTCCGCTTATTTATTTTTTTTTCATCAATGAAGACAGCATGGCCTTGCAACTCTATGAAAAAAATGAACTGAGTTTTTTAAGGCGCCTTCCCTCTCTTTATATCCCTAAGTTTAAATCTCGCCCGGATTTTCATTGGATTCCAATGATACGTTTGGATTACTTCGGTTTTGGTCCGCTCCTCAAAGATCATCCAAAACTCCGTGAAGCTTTAAGTTTATCTCTTAATTATAAGGAATTGCAGAAAATTTTTTCTTCCCAAGGGCTTCCTGGTTGCCCTGGAGTGCCTTCTTCTTGGTTAATAGAGGAATTATGTTACACGCAAGATATTGCAAAAGCGAAAAAGGCGTTTAGCGAAGACAAAGCCGTCCCTAGCAATTTAAAACTCCTGTTTTCAAGTTTGGGAGGAGACGATCACCGGCGAGCGACAGAGTGGATGCAGGCTCAGTGGCAAAAAAATCTGGATCTCAAAATTCAGTTATTATTAAGGGAAAATAAAGTCTTTCTCCATGAACTGGAAAAAAGCCCCCCAGCTATTTTTCGCAAAGGTGTAGCTCCAGATCGCCCGACCTGTTTGGCGACGTTGGAAACTTTTGCGGATTGGAGTCCGGAAAATTATATCCAACTCAAAGACCCTGAATATCAAAATGTTCTTAAAAAACTCGGCGAGGCAGTGACGCCGCAAGATCAAAAAAAGTTTTGCACTCAGGGAGTGCGCTTCTTGATGGATCACCATTTATTCATTCCCTCCGGCCCGATGCATTTTTCTATTCTAGCTAAAAGGAATTTCAAAGGTTGGAAGCTCAACTCCATGAATCAGTTGGACCTAGCTGAGCTGTCCTCATCCCAGGCTGATACAAAATAAGGTTCCAGGAAGCCTTATTTTCTTACATTAAGACGTAAATCCCTAAAACTTTTGTCTCAACTTTTTCAAAGTACGGCCGATAAGTCTAATATCTAGTCCTGAGACAAACAGGATAGCAACAAGAGGGAGAAATCCAAATGGCCGAAAACAACAGCAGTCATAAAATTGAAAAACAAATTCCACATAATGTGGTTCAACTGGGCCCTTCAAAATGCTGCGGCGAAGGCTGCAATAAAAAACCAGAGAAAGCGGGATTTTGTGGTGAGCATTTTGAGTGGTTCAAAGCTGGATTGCTGACTAAAGACGGCCATAAAGCTGCAGATTTTGAGAAAAAACATTACCACTTTATGAAAGCCAAAAAATCGGCTGCGTAAGGGGGCTTAATAAACACCGGAAACTTTCCAAAAACCTTGCGATTCCCATTTCCGTTATGCCAGGCCACTTGAGCCTGGCATTTTTTCTGTATTAAAGAGTTCCCCAAAAAAACATGAAAAATATAAATCCGAAGATAAAATACCTAAAACTGACTTTTAATGCTTCTTGTAACGTCACGGGGACCTCTCTTCTTCTCTTCGGTCAAATCCCCTGCTAACATAACCCTCTAGACTTTTGATGAGATATTGGATGGAGCTTTAGAGGAGTTTTTATGAAGAAAGCCGTTTTGATAACAGGTGCAAGTTCAGGAATTGGGCAAGCCACCGCTTTGGAGTTTTCTCGCCAGGGATATTTTATTTATCTTATGGGTCGCAACAAAGAGCGCCTTGAAGAAACGGCGCTGCGTTGTTGTGCTGGTGCCTGCTTGCTCAGTTGTGATTTAAAATATCCCGCCCAAGTTGAAAAGCGTCTCAATGAAATTTATGAAAATCCACTCTATCGCTTGGAAATTTTGATCAACAATGCCGGGGTTTTCAAGACTCATAGCATGGAAGAAGGTTCCGATGAGATTTGGACAGAACAGTTTGAAACCAATCTTCTCGGGCCTGTCCGCCTGACTCGTCTTTTGATCCCCTACTTTAAAAAATATCAAAAAGGTTCTATTGTAAATATCTCGTCCACCTTGGGACTGCGCCCCTCTTCAAATACCGGGGCCTATTCCGCTTTGAAGGCCGCCCTGATCAATTGGACTCAAAGTCTCGCGCAAGAAGCCGGTGCCTACGGAGTTAGAGTCAATTGCATCTGCCCTGGGATCGTTGACACTCCTATTCATTCTTTCAATAATCTGCCCGAGTCGCAAAAGCAAAAAGTTCTGGAGGAGATGGCGAAACTTCAACCTCTGGGACGCATTGGCACCCCTGAGGACCTCGCCAAAAGTGTTTACTTCATAGGCTCTGAACTCTCCGCCTGGACCACGGGCGCGGTGCTCTCCGTAGATGGAGGAATTTATCTGCAATGACAAAAACTTTCATTGTGACTTCATCTTTTTCAGCAGCTCACTTTTATCGCCAGAAAAAGTGGTCCTCGCTTGAAAATCAAATTTGTTTTGGCAAATGCTTTACTGAATATGGCCATGGCCATAATTATCGCCTAGAGGTCGGTTTTCAGACTCCGCAGGCGCTACTCCTGGACCTTCAGCAACTGGTGAAAGCCATCACGGACCCATTGGATCACCAGCATCTTAATTTCGTGATCGCGGAATTTAAAGATTTGGTTCCGACCACAGAGAATATTGCTAAATATCTTTTAAAAAAACTTCATGAGGGCTGTCCAAATGAGTTCATTTCTTATATAAAACTTTACGAAATGGACGACTTATGGGTGGAGATTCGGATATGAGCAATGATGAAAACAAGGGCAAGGGCGAAGGTAAAGACAAAGTTCGGTTATCGAAATTAATGGCGGAAAAAGGCCTCTGCTCTCGTCGTGAAGCCGATATCTACATTGCCGAGGGCCTTGTTTACGTCAACGGAGAAAAGGTTTCTGTCCTTGGCACCAAGGTCTCTCCGCAAGATCGAGTGACTCTCGATGCAAGGGTTCTGAAAACCCAAAACAATCTGGCGACTATTTTACTTAACAAACCCGTGGGCTATGTTTCGGCACAACCTGAGCCGCAGTACACTCCCGCTATTAAGCTCCTCACTCCTGAAAACCAATTTGGTGTTAGTAAACAAAAATTGAAATCTGATTCTTTTGCCGGCCTTGCAGTCGCAGGTCGCCTGGATATTGATTCTCAAGGTTTATTGATTTTCACTCAAGATGGACGCATTGCTAAACAAATCATTGGAGAGAACAGCAAAATTGATAAAGAATATCTGGTCCGCGTCGAGGGAATTCTTCCCAAAGAAAAGCTTCAGCTTCTCCGCTATGGACTGGAGCTGGATGGCAAAAAGTTAAAACCCGCCGTCGTTGAATGGGTCAATGAAGATCAGCTTCGATTCATCCTCAACGAAGGAAAAAAACGTCAAATCCGCCGCATGTGCGAATTGGTGGGCCTACGCGTTCGAGGCCTTAAACGCGTTCGAGTCGGAAAAATCACCCTCGGGCAGCTTCCTGAAGGCAAATGGCGTTTTCTTGAGGCCGACGAGAGCCTTGATTGACAACCTAGTCCACTTCATTAAACAATCCTCCTGTAGAAAAAATGTCTTTTGGGGGATTCATGTTAATAAATATCAGGTTCAACATTGGCTCAGTTATTTCTTCAGTGCTTGGTTCCATTTTTTTAAGCGGTCTGATCTCTTTACCCGTGGCTCAGGCAAAACCCGAAGGCAAAATTCTGGTTTATTGCTCGGAAGGAAACCCCAGCTCTTTCAATCCTCAACTCGTCAGCGATGGCACTTCTTTAAATTCCACCCATCCTGTTTATAACGGTCTAGTGGAATTTGAGTTGGGATCCACGAAAGTGATTCCGATGTTAGCGGAGTCTTTCACCGTATCCAAAGACAAACTCACTTATACGTTTAAACTTCGCAAAGGGGTTCGATTTCACACGACCAAAAATTTCACTCCCAAAAGGGACTTTCAAGCGGAAGACGTTCTCTTCTCTTTTGAAAGACAATGGAAAAAAAATCACCCTTACCATAATGTAGGCGGGGCTACTTATGAATACTTCGAAGGTATGGACATGGGTAAAGTGATCAAATCCATAAAGGCTCTCACCCCGATGACCGTTGAGATCACCCTGAACCATCCTGAGGCTCCTTTTATCGCAAATCTGGCAATGCCCTTTATGAATATTCTCTCAAAGGAATATGCGGATCAGTTGACAGCTCAAAACAAACAGGCGGATATTGATTTGCTTCCTGTGGGCACGGGGCCTTTCGTATTCCAATCCTTTATCAAAGGCAGCTCGATTAAATACACCAGCTTTGAAAATTATTGGGGCAAGAAAGGAAATATCGAGAAATTGATTTTTGCCATCACTCCCGACGCCAACGTGCGCACGCAAAAACTTAAGACTGGAGAATGTCAGTTCGCCACCGAGCCCGCCCCCACTGATTTGGCATCACTGAAAGCGGATGTAAAAATATCTGTCCTCAATGCTCCCGGCTTAAACGTCGGATACTTGGCAATGAATGTAACCAAGAAACCTTTTGATAACCTTCTGGTTAGAAAAGCATTGAACTATGCTTTAAACCGTAAAGCTTATATTGAAGCCATCTTCCTGGGGAATGCCATCGTTGCAAAAAATCCCCTTCCACCGACCATTTGGTCTTACAATGAGAGTGTAAAGGATTACGATTATAATCCGGAAAAAGCCAAGGAATTGCTGAAACAAGCCGGTTTTCCCAATGGCTTTGAAACTGAAATGTGGACCATGCCGGTTTCTCGTCCCTACAATCCCAACGGCAAAAAAATGGGCGAAATGATGCAAGCGGATCTTGTCAAAGTCGGAATCAAAGTAAAACTTATCACCTTCGACTGGCCAACTTATCTGGCGAAATCAAAAACGGGTGAACATACTTTAATCCAATTCGGCTGGACTGGAGATAATGGCGATCCTGATAATTTTCTCAATGTGCTTTTGGGATGCTCCAGTGTGGAAGCGGGTTCTAACTTTTCTCGTTGGTGCCATCAACCCTTCAATGATTTGATTCTACAGGCGAAGGCCAATCCAGATATCAAAAAACGCACCGAGCTTTACAAAAAAGCCCAAGTGATCTTTAAAGAAGAAGCCCCGTGGGTAACCCTCGATCACTCCACAGTTTTTCGGGCCATGTCGAAGAACGTGAAGAATTATAAAATGGATCCTTTGGGTGCGGATATCTTTAACAACGTCAACATTGAGTAGTTAGGCCCTCGGATGTTTTTATTTTTAAGTAAGAAAATTCTAGAAGTGAGTTTCACCTTGGTGGGCATTACTTTTATATGTTTTCTACTCCTTCGCCTAGTCCCTGGAGATCCGGTTCTACTCATGATCGGTGAGCGCAATATGGACCCCGTGGCCTATGCGGAAGCTAAACAAAAACTTGGACTCGACAAACCTGTCCTGGTGCAATTCGGAAAATATATTGAGCAGGTAGCCTCCGGGGATCTTGGCACTTCTGTCACTTCTAAAACCTCGGTTTGGACTGAGTTTAAGGAGCGTTTCCCCGCCACCGTGGAGCTTAGTTTTGTAGCATTGCTTTTTGCAACTCTCTTTGCGATTCCCTTTGGAGTTTTGGCGGCGCTCAAAAAAAACACCTTCTTTGATTATTTCCTCATGGGGTCCTCTCTGACTGGATACTCCATGCCGATTTTCTGGTGGGGCTTGGTTCTTATTTTACTTTTCTCCGTCAAGCTTGGTTGGACCCCGGTCTCAGGACGTATCGCTGTGGAATATGATATTCCCCTGAAAACAGGTTTTTACCTGCTCGATTCTTTACAGAGGGACGTTCGCGAAGCCGAGGGCTTAAAACCTTTCTGGAGTGCCGTGAGCCATCTCATCCTTCCGAGCATTGTTTTAGGCACCATACCCCTTGCGGTGATGGCTCGCATGACTCGCTCGAGTTTTTTAGAAGTCCTGGGTGAAGACTATATTCGCACAGCACGCGCCAAAGGGCTTTCCGAGTATCGCGTGGTGCTGATTCACTCTTTTAGAAATGCCTTGATTCCTATTGTGACCACGCTGGCTCTTTGTTTCGGCAGCATTATCACCGGTGCGATTTTAACAGAAACCATTTTTAGTTGGCCCGGCATTGGTCGATGGATCGTGACGAGTATCACCTCCCGCGATTACCCCACCATTCAAGGTGGAGTTTTAATTATCTCCGTTATAATAATCATTACGAACACCTTGGTAGACTTACTTTATATTTACCTCAACCCGCGTATTAAAAACGCTTTACTAAAGTAGCCTATGAAAGACTTTTTTTCTGAGCTTTTAAAAGATATCAAAAAGAACAAAGGAGCCTTCGCGGGCCTTTTGCTGATCTTAATTTTTATTCTTTTAGCGATCTTTGCGCCTCTGCTCTCGGTTTATGCTCCAGACCAGGTCATTGAAGGAGCCCTCAGGCTTCCACCGAATTCTCACTTTCAAAATTATTATTTTATTTTTGGCACGGATGATATCGGTCGGGACCTTTTCACGCGACTTCTGTATGGCTCTAGAATCTCTCTTTTGGTGGGCCTCAGCGTTGTGGTCCTAGCCGCGTCCTTGGGAACTTCCCTGGGTTTGATTTCAGGTTATTTTGGAGGCTGGACAGATCGGATTATTTCCAGGGCCATGGATTTTATCATGGCTTTGCCCAGTGTTCTCTTCGCCATCGTGATCGTCGCTGTTCTGGGGCCAGGGCTTATGAATGCCATTGTGGCGGTGTCCATTGTGGCTCTGCCGAACTTTGTGCGTTTGATTCGCGCTCAAGTCCTCGCTGAAAAAAACAAACAGTATGTTCAGGCCGCTCAACTTTATGGAGCAAGCCATCTGCGTATTTTATTTAAAGAAATTCTGCCTAACTGCATGGCTCCTTTGATCGTCCAAGGAAGCCTTGGATTTAGCGATGGAATTTTAAACTGTGCGGCCCTGGGATTTCTTGGACTGGGCGCCCAAGCCCCGACCCCGGAATGGGGAACCATGCTTTCAGATGCTCGAAGTTTCCTGGAGTCCTCTCCGTGGATGGTGAATTTGCCAGGGCTTTGCATTCTTACTGTCGTCTTATCTTTTAATTTATTGGGTGATGGCCTGAGAGATGCTCTAGACCCTCGCCTTAAAAACCGTTCTTAAATGAGGTTGCCATTGCACCTAAACAATAAGCTCCTAGAAATCGAAAAGCTTTCAGTGCAATTTAAAACAGACTCGGGAGCGATTGAAGCTCTTCGTCCGATTTCTTTCACAGTGCTGGAAGGCGAAATTCTCGGAGTGGTGGGTGAGTCAGGTTCTGGCAAGAGCGTTACAAATTTAGCGCTCATGGGCCTTCTTCCGGCAAATGCTCAAATCACCGCACAAAAAGTAGTTTTCAATAAAAACCCTCTCAATTTAAATTCACAAAAAGACTTACGCGCTATTCGTGGCTCCCAGATTGCAATGATCTTTCAAGACCCCATGACAGCTTTGAATCCCAGCCTGACTGTGGGCTATCAAATGATCGAAACTCTGCGCTGTCACTTTGATATTTCAAAAAAAGTGGCGGAACACCGCTCCCTGGCTCTACTTAAAAGAGTGGGGATTTCAAATCCTGAAGCTCGCTTAAAATCTTATCCTTTTGAACTCTCTGGGGGCATGAGCCAAAGAGTGATGATCGCCATGGCGATCAGTTGCCACCCCAAGCTCTTGATTGCTGATGAGCCCACCACCGCTTTGGATGTAACTATCCAAAAACAGATTTTGGATCTGCTTTTGGATTTGCAAAAAGAAAATAAGATGTCGATGATTTTCGTCAGCCATGACTTGGCCCTTATTAAAAAATACGCCCATCGGGTTCAGGTCATGTATGCGGGTGAAATCGTTGAAGGTGGCAATACGGAGGAAGTGATTAAGACTCCCCGTCACCCTTATACTTTCGGATTGCTAAAGGCTCGTCCGAGTGCCCATGAGGGGAAAATGAAAGAACCTCTCTATGCTATTCCCGGAGTGGTGCCCTCCCTCAGAGAGCGCCCCAGCGGATGCCAATTTCATCCGCGCTGTTTTAGAGCCACTGAGCTTTGTAAAAAACAAGCCCCGCTACTCACGACCGCTGCGAGGAACTTTGCATGCCATCATCCTTTGGAGATCCTATGAGCCTGCTAAAAGTCAAAAATTTAAAAAAGTCTTATGTTACAAAGAATCTTTTTTTCGGGGCAAAAAAAGAAGAGCCGGTCTTAAAGGGAATTTCTTTTGAGCTCGAGGAAAATCAAATCCTCGGAGTCGTCGGAGAATCGGGGTGCGGAAAAAGCACTCTCGCCAAAGTCCTCACGCGACTGGAAGAGGCTAGTGGCGGTGAAATCATCTTTAATGGAAAAGATCTAAGATCTTTCTCCTCTAAAGAATTTCCGCATCAGATTCAAATGGTTTTCCAAGATCCCTTTCAATCACTGAATCCCCGCAAAAAAGCCTGGGAGATTATTGCCGATCCGATTCTGGTGACGGAAAATATTTCCACCAGCGAAGCCAAACAAAGAGCCCTGGCGATGATGCAAAAAGTAGGTCTGCTGACGGAGACCAGCGAGCGCTACCCACATCAATTCAGCGGGGGCCAAAGACAACGCCTGGGTATTGCCCGGGCCCTTATGTTGCGTCCCAAGCTGCTCATTTTAGATGAGCCGGTTTCAGCGCTTGATGTTTCAATCCAAGCCCAGGTTCTGAATCTACTCCTGGACCTGCAAAAAGAATTTCATCTGAGTATGATTTTTATTTCCCACGATCTTTCCGTAGTCAAACATATCTCTGATAAAACTCTGGTTCTTTATTTCGGAGAAATCGTGGAAATGGGCCCAAGCACTCAAATCTTTTCAGAGCCTCAACATCAGTATACGCAGAAACTTCTGGAGAGTGCCCCTTAAGAGATCTCCTTAAGGGGGGACACTTCTCTTAGTTCGAAGCCCCTAACTGCTCGCCTTCCACTCTGTAGATTTTTTCAGCTTCTGCTCCTTGAGCTTGAGTCAAGCAAACATATCCTCCTTCGATAGAAGTTCCAACTGGTAACATTTCAACGGCGTTGGTGCCTGTTTCAGAATAAACACGATAAGCAACTTTATTCAATTCCGCACAATAAGCGGCAGCCTTAGCATCCATCGCATTCAAAGTTTTGATCTCTCGCTTGGCCTCAGACCAAACCGGGACTCCTACAAACTTAAAGCAAAACTGCGGCGGTAAATTTCGTGAAGTACCTGGGGGATAGGATTTGCAATTTTCTTGGTGCATGGTCGTAAGACCTGAAACCGCAAAGGAAGTGGTTGAAAAAGAAATCAGGCTGCAAAAACTAAAAAATCCTAAGAAAGTGCCCTTAAAAACTGTCATAATAACTCTCCTCAATATTGATGATTCTGTTTTAAAACCACGGGGGAGCCCCTCCCCCTAAGTCTAAATGCCATTCGTTATTTGCTGTAAGTGCAATTTTCTTCTGCACTCCAATTGCCTTGACCGTCAAAACGAACTTTATGACTTCTTTTAAGGCTGAGCATAAGTGTATTGCTCTTCACTTCTATCATAAGCTCATTTAGAGATTCATCAAGAGTGACGCCAAAAGCTTTCGTTTTTGAATTTGATGTTAACTTTAAAACATCCCCTTCTTGAGCGGCCAAATTGGTGGTTGAGTACTTTTCGCCATGGGAACTATTCTTAGATTCAGAGACCTGTTTACCCCTATTGATACCAGATATAATCACAGCACCTTCGGCACCATCAAGATTATAGTAAGATCCCAAATCTCTGGCCCCTTCTACCTTGAGAGTATCTGTCGCTAGCTTTGAAATGACCAACGTAGACGAGCAGAGGCTGCTGCCTTCAGAAAGATCTGAACTCTTCAATGAATATTTTCCCTCAATTTTCGCCTGTGCAATGGAAGCACAAACCATAGATAAAACGATAGCAGTAATTTTCTTCATACTGAGACTCCTTGATACCGTTCCAAATCCTGTGGGATTTACTTCCCAATTGGCAGGGGCCCGGTTCCTTTGACTGATGCCAGATGCGATATCCGTACCAATATCCAGCCAGAGATAAAATAACTTTGAAGCAAAAGTGGTGTCCAAAAACTTTACAAAGTGCCGCAAGTTCCGTGGAACTTTTTCATTTTTCATTTCATTTTTCTATCCGAATGTTTTCATTGGACTTCTGGTTGTACTCAAACAGAAGTAAAGTCGCGCTACGAGTTTCAGAATGAATGATAAGCGCCTTCGCGACTTATGATAGCCGTATCTTCGTCTAGTAGAAAATTTAAGACTTCTATAAAACGGAAAGCTAACTTTTTCATTTTCATTTTGTCACTTCATTTTCACTTCTCTTCCGAAGATTTGCTCTCTGAGGAATATTTCCCACGGCAATTCCATGAAGCCCTGCGTATATATTTATTTTTTATAAAATATCTCTTGCGACGGTTTTTCGTCTCTCTCAGAAGGCGATGGCTTGGTTTTTTTATTCTCCACCCGAGGCCTCTCAGATCGCAAAACAACTCTTCACCTCGACAGTATGGGCCGCTCTCAAACCCTTCCGCAGAGCTATTCATGAAGTTTTCACCTCTGAAAAAAATCATAAAAATTCCCTCTCAAAACTCGTGGTATTCTCTTTTTTGCAAAAGCTTTTTGAATTTATTTTTTAGACTATTTTTTTGATAAGGAGCACTCTCTGCCAACAACTTCCCCTGAATACGCCTTGGATCTCTCAAAGGTTTCAAATCAAGAAATCCTTTTTCGTCTTGAAAGGCTTTCGCGCACG
>DATBTE010000358.1:0-1683 GCA_036559425.1 Pseudobdellovibrionaceae bacterium
AGGGAAGAAGGACCTCGATCTGGAGCTTTATAGCCTTGATAAGCTCTTGAATATCGGCAAAGGGGGTTTCGTTTAAGCGGAAGAAGCGTCCAGGGAGATCCAAGTAATGAATTTCATATCGCGAAGCCCAAGGCTTCAGAGCCGGAAGATATTGCCCCCCGCTACCGCCCGCGTGATGAAAAAAGAGCAATCTTTGAGGACCCGCTGAATGAGGGATTTTTCTAAGAACTTGAAGCATAATTCTAGACACTCTGACACAATTGTTTAGAGTAATAAAGAAATTGTTAAGGGGGAGTCATGGAAGCGGCATCACAAAATTTCTGGCGAAAATGCAGCACTTGCAAAAAACCCATCGGTCTCGGCGCACCTTACTATGTTTGCAGTGTTTCTACCTGCAATGGTCAGCGCACGGGCTATGTCTTCTGCGGGATCCAATGTTTTGAAAGTCATGTTCCAGGAGCCCGGCACAAAAACGCCGGAGCCATCGAAAAAACAGCTCCGAAAATTCCTTACGTTGGTTCTTGAATATTTCTCATATGGTCGGCGAGCTTTAAAAGAGAATGGAGGAGATTGGTTCTTAGAGGCTCCGCCACTTGCAGATCATCAAAGGCCTGGACCATACAGAGAACCCATTGGTCTCTTTCGGATTTGCCAATTTGAAAAGGCAGATGGCGCGCACGTAAACGGGGATGGCCATATTTTTCCACAAACAAATTGGGTCCCCCCAGCCATCCAGACAGAAACATAAAAAGTTTCTCATTGGCCTCTTGCAGATCCGCCGCGTGAAGAGCGCGAAGACCTTTAAAATTCTCGTTGGTATCCATCACCTCATAAAAACGATGAGTGATTTTTTTCAGAACAGCTTCTCCGCCGAGAAGCTCATAGGCTGTGGACTGGTTTTGATCCATATGAATAATCTATTATCTTGATTTTGGAGGGATAAAACGACTTCCTTGAAGAGAAGAATTTCTGACCATTTTTTTTTCTGGCGGCTCTTTTTTCACCGCAATCCGTTTTTTTTCAGCAAGCTTAACAGGTTCTTTTTTGCGAAGAGGTCTTTCAACCCGTGGCTTTGCTTTTTCAAATTGTTCAATATCTTCAAATTTAATAAGCTTCACTTTATTGGCCAAGAAAACTTTCAGCCCCTCGGTGGAGATATTTTTAATATTCACGGTATAGCCGAAGTGCCCAAGGTTTTTCCCTGCCATTCGAAATTTGATTTGAGGAACAGAGATATCTTTAAAGAGTTTATTGAGCTGAGTGACTTCGTCGGTGCCAAGGTCTTTGGCGATCACTTTAAGAATGGCTTCTTTTTTCATGGATGGCCCTTCCGGCAAAAAGTTGGCTTTTTATACAAGGGCAGGGGCGGAGGGGCAAGTTAAATCAGAAGTCCGAGGGAAAGCCAAAGTTCTCTATTTGGTACGAGAAGGGTATTTGAGAAAGAGGTGAGAACGAGGCATGTAAATTATAAATGCGACAGATGGAAAAAGAATAAACAGCCTATGGATATTACTCCACTTGAAGTCATTTATAGAAGCTTTGACAAACGGTGTGAAAGTTGCTTCTTAATTCGTTGAAATGGCAAGACCAGCGAACTTTAATTTCAGCTCCCGATTTCGAACAGGGATGAGGTCTTCTCATTTTCACGGAACTTTTTGGAAAATAGTCATTCTGTTTCTTACG
>DATBTE010000359.1:0-1951 GCA_036559425.1 Pseudobdellovibrionaceae bacterium
TTGCATATATCCATCCTGCTGGTCAAAGCTCGGATCCGGTGACATAATGATTAGCATTGTGCAGACTCGAGGCATTGGATAAAGTCAGTTGCGCGATGCTTCCAGGTTTGCGACTGAGCGAAGATTTGGCGTTCGGACCGCTTTTCGGCTAAATTTTCCTTAATAGCTGATTTAATTTTTTCTGCAAACTCTCTATCTGTAGTCGCAGTATAGGCTTTAACAGGGCACTCCATGACTTCAGGAATGGAAGTAGCGACAACTGGGAGGCCAAGGGCGTAATATTCATATAACTTCACTGGGTTCGTGGCCTGAATCAACTCAGTCAATAAAAAAGGAATAATAGCGACATCCCAAGAGGAGGCTATTTCAGGTAACTTATTATAAGGGACCTCGCCCTTCATGAAAATATTCGAAGGTAAAGTTTTTTTCTCTAAATTAGAATGAGCGGTATTCCCGATGATTACAAAGTCGTGGTTAGGCAATCTGTGGGCCACTTGAATCAATAAATCGAAATCAAACCATTCGGCGACGGCTCCAAAATACCCAACAGTGGGATTTTTCTTTGAGTGCGGTGAAGGGGTCGGTTCAAAATCTTTAGGATTGCAAGCATTCCGTATGATGACAGCGTCTCTGCCGAATTCTTTTTTTATCTTATCTTTCAGATACGATGAAGAAGTGGTTATTTTGGTGGCTTTTTTAAACATTTGGTCTTCTATGGCGGAAACTTCCAAAGTTGCGGAGCCGAAGGCCTCATGGGCATCCATACAGTCATAGACAGATTGGTTAAATTGATGAGAGTCCATCGTGTGCCAAAACGGACTTTGAAATAATGCCGTACGATCGCTTAATTCTACATTCGGTAGAAGTTTATTGATTGCGTTGACTATTAAGTTTGCATCCTTTTTTGAGAGCGAGGAGGTATAAAAATTTGCATAACAAATACCTTTTAATTCCAGGATTAAAAGATTTTTATTTATTCTTTGAATGTTGTGGTGTCGGGAGCTGGCTTGACCGAGATCCGGATTTACCCAAATAACTTTATAACCGGCCTCTGCCAATTGGAGCGCCAGTTGTTGGGGACGTTGCATTCTTTCATTAAATCTTTGAATAGGGAAAATGACAATGGTCTTTTGACTCCACGAGCGTAAAATAAGTCTCCCCATTGGAAAACGAATAAACTTGCCGGATAATTGTTGAAGAGTTCTATGGAAGAGCCTGACAGCGCCTGTCCTAACGTCGTGTTGGCGTAAAATAGCTAAGCACTTTATGAGAAAATTACGAATGAACGGGGGGTTCACATGCAACGAAATTCGCGCTTCAATTTTTTTCAGTAATTCATGCTTAAAAGAAGAGGACCAAAATGAGGGGACCCACGCATAAATAGGGTCTATTTTTTTATTTTGTGATTTTAACCAGTCGTATTCGTGCAATATCGCTTTAAGCCAGGCATGGCTATGATCTGCTGGCAGTATCCCATGTTTATCAATGAATTTTTGACGATTCTGAGAAAATAATTTTTGCAAAGCTTGTGCTGAAAGATCCTTAAAAGAAGCACTCCCCCAATGATGTACAAATGCCTGTCTCACAATGACCTGAGCAAAGCTCATTTGATTCACGCGGAGGCAATAATCGTCATCCTCATAGTAGCCCAGGCCAAAGGATTCGTCTAAAGGACCTACGGTTTCAAAGAGACTTCGTTCGCCTAAGACGCAGAAAAAGCCGAGCATAGTGGTTTTTTCCACGTTTCCTAAATGGTGGGCTCGCCAGTGTTCAGCAAAGCTATTTACCGCCTGGGTTGTATATCCATTAAACCCGTGAGTGGCATAATTTATTTCGATGATTTGCTCATTCCCCACACTATTACAGACAGGACCGACAAAAGTGCTTTTAGCATAAAAAATAAGATCCTCTAGCCAATGATGAGTGACAATCGTATCATTGTTTAGAAGGC
>DATBTE010000360.1:0-1548 GCA_036559425.1 Pseudobdellovibrionaceae bacterium
ACCAGCATAATTGTCCATAACCGAGAATCTGATTTTTTTAACAAATGCTCCAGCCCGACGACAAGACCATGAAAAAGACCCCAAAATATGAAAGTCCAATTCGCTCCATGCCACAATCCACTGAGTGTAAAAACCACTAAGGAATTAAAGATCGTTCGATATTGAGAATTCCTATTTCCGCCCAATGGAAAATAAACATAATCACGAAACCACGTCGACAATGATAAATGCCATCTCCGCCAGAACTCCGAAACAGTTTTGGCAAAGTAAGGTTTATTAAAATTTAGCATAAGCTCAATACCAAAAAATTTTGAACATCCCCGTGCTATATCGGAATACCCTGCGAAATCGCAGTATATTTGAAAGGCAAAGAATAGTGTTCCCAGGAAATGCGCCAATGTCCCAAACGCCTGCGGATTTGAAAAAACCTTATCACTTAAAATTGTCAAATTATCGGCAACGATACATTTTTTTGCCAACCCCGTAAAAATCAAGAACAGACCACTCCGTATCGTTTGATTGTCTGGGACACCCATACGTCTGAATTGGTGAAGTAAATTTTGAGGTCGCTCGATGGGGCCTGCCACCAATTGAGGGAAATAGAGAACATAAAGAGCAAAGACAGAAAAGTCTTTTTCCGCCTTTTGATTTCCGAAATAGACTTCTATTGTATAACTCATCGATTGAAAAACATGAAACGATAGTCCAATAGGTAACAGAAATGACAGGCTACTAAGTCTGTAGTTCCAATCAAAAATTTTTGCCAGTGCAGATAAATTTTCATTGAAGAAATTAAAATACTTAAAAAAGAATAGAATTCCCAAGTTAGACATTAGACTAATAATTAGAAATATCTTTTTGTTTCTCTTTTCTGCGCGTTCAATTGCGATCCCGGAAAAATAATCAATGATAATCACAGCAAAAAGTATCAGCAGATATTTAGGAATAAACTGGCTATAAAAATAACAGCTTGCAAGAATTAAAAAGTAAACTTGCGACTTCCCTCTTAAAAGCGCGAAAACAAAGACTACAATGGTAAAAAAAACAGCAAAGGATAGAGAGTTAAAAAGCATGTCTTTCCCAATATCTCAAGACGGTTAAAGATATCAAGATTAACATGTGTTTATTTGCATGTAAATTAGTGTCGATTCAATGAGATCTAATGTCACATCTCGGGCTCAGTCACTTTAAATTTAACGCCCCGCCCCTCACTAATGGCTTCATTTAATGATTTAGATGGGTTGACGTAAAAAGAGGCATCCTTTCATTGAAAGATGCCTCTCTAATTTATCAAAGTTTAATAATGTAGTTTACGTTTGCATTGACCGGTCGTGTTTCTGAATCACCTGCCCCGATAGTTGTCGTAATATTAGCATATCCGGTGGCCATTCCAGCCATACTTCCGATATATGAACCATTACCAGCTAACGGTTGAATCGCCATAGTTCCACCGCCACCAGATGGATATGCCAAGGAGTGAACATGTCCTGCGTCAGTTGAGGATGCCGTTAATCCATTCTTTTTCGTTGCCTGGCCTTGAACAGAACC
>DATBTE010000361.1:0-1636 GCA_036559425.1 Pseudobdellovibrionaceae bacterium
AATCGTCGGGAATTCAAACTTCTTCCCTTCGCTCTACGGGAACAGAAATTCAAGGATGCAGAAGAGACCATCTTACGAGAGCTTGTCGCCTCACACCCAGCAGAGTTTGCGAGCGACGCGTCAACGCTTGAGCAACTCGCAAGGGTTCAACACTATTCGCTGCCCACTCGACTGCTCGATATTACATGGAATCCCCTTGTAGCACTTTACTTTGCAGCCAAAGACGATCAAGGAACAACAGGAGAAGTCATCGTCTGTCGTATCAAAAAGCATCATGTCAAGTTCTTCGATAGCGACGCAGTAAGTTGCATAGCCAATCTTGCGCATTTAAAAATCTCTGAAAAGGTTGCCATTGACTTCACTCTCACAGGAGATAACTTCAATTCACAAAACCCAATAGATCGCCTACTTCAATTTATTCGAGTGGAAAAACCGCACTTCCGCGCGGGGATCAACCCGGCACACCTAAAGACGGTGCTGTGCGTTAAACCGAAGAAGAATAATCCACGCCTGTTAGCACAATCTGGCGCATTCCTAATTTTCGGCCTAACTGACTCGCTTGATACCATGCCAGTCACTGAAATTTCTGTCGAGCGGATTCAAATCAGCGGACGAAAAAAGTCTGACATCGTCAAGGAGCTTGATCGCATGGGAATCAATGACAGCACAATGTTCCCGGAGATTGAAAAGGCAGCTCTTTATATCCGGCGAGCACTATGAAAAGCTGTAAGGCGGAAACTTGTAGGGTGGATTCGCCGCTAACCCGGCAGGGGCTTCATCGCGCCCCTTTTCGGCTGGAAATCTTGATACTGAAATGGGTTACCCGTTGGAATATTTTAAAATAGTTCGGTCATTCTGGTATTCGTAAATGGTGCGCGGTGCGCCCCCTACTAGGCTTACAAGTGTGACGATTCAGAAACTTTTTAGATGGTAAAAAGAGGAACAGAATATGAGCAAAATAACTGCAACAGATACTCTTGAATTATCAATACCTGAAAGGATTCAATTGGTAGAAGACATCTGGGATACGATAGCTGTAAAAGCATCTTCTCTCGAACTGACCGACGAGGAAAAAAGCATAATTGATGCACGGCTGGAAAAGTATCACCAGAATCCTGAATCAGGCTCCCCGTGGGAAGACGTCTACAAAAGAATCGTGAGTAAGCAGTGAAATATTCCGTCATTGTAAGCCCCGAGGCTGAAAATGATTTAAAGGAGATATTTTCTTGGTATGAGGACACCAGGATAGGCTTGGGATATGACTTTCTTTTGCAGGTTGACGCTGGAATCAACTTTATCAAAAGAAATCCTGAAATTCATCCCATTGAATACAAAGGAACAAGAAAGCACATTATCAAAAGATTTCCATACAAAATCGTCTATTTTGTTACGGAAGAAAAGATAATAATCCTTGCGGCGCTTCACGGTAAGAGAAGCTTTGAGCTACTAAAAAATAGGATAGACAGCGTTTAACAAGTTGCAATTCCCACTTAATCCGCCTCCGTTTAAACTTGTCGCATCACTTTGGCATCGTAACTACAAGACAACATCCTTAAAGGAGAAAAACATGCAATCCGCTAAACAAGCCGCAAAACAGATTATTGATCATGTTTCTGACCAGGCAACGTGGGATGAC
>DATBTE010000362.1:0-7153 GCA_036559425.1 Pseudobdellovibrionaceae bacterium
TATTTGCCTTCGAACACAAGCTGCCCTTTGCCATTAAAGATTCAACAGGAGGCCCGAATCAGATCACGCATCAAATGTCTCGCTTCAATGATATTACTGACCCCCTTCAGCGCGTGCGTAAATTCATAGAGTTCGTAGGATCTACGACCAGCACAAAATCCCTTCCTAACGATACATACCCTGTCGCCGTGAATCGTACTTACATCCATCCTGGGACTGTTTGGAGTCGTCCACGAATTACCAAAGACAATTTCTGGCGCCGTCTTGTGGGAGGCTCGGTTCAAGAAGATCCTGGCCATGCAGAGCTGGTAAAGGAGGTGGCTGATACCGGAGCTGTTTATTTAATCGGTTCCACAGTGCCAAAAGAGATTCGTAAACTCAACACCACCTCAAGCCTTGTGTTCATGCCTGTAGAGACCACTACGGGTTTTCGTAATTGGATACAACCCCCTTACTACACTCGCTCTATAGAGACCCTTCCAGGCTACTCCTTGCAACAGTTCAACGATATTGGACGCGGCTGGGCTGGCACTCGCTCTTTAAGCAATTGGACCTCCCAGGTTCAATCTCGTTTAGCGTTACGTGAAGAAACAAGAATCGAGAAAATCACTCGCCAAGTTGAAAACATTTGTCGTCTGGTAAACAGTCGAGTGGATATCGTTCTCAAGGCTGAAGCTCATCGTATAAAAGTCGGTGGCGCTTGTATGAATATAAATGACTACGATTCTTACTCAACCCCATCCCGTGACAAACGGATCATTACAACTCTGAAACAGCTTACCAGCGTGGCTGGGAGGATGGGGATAACTGCTGCTCAAAGAGCAAAACCGTTAAAGCCTTTTCTAAAAGATTGTCCGAACATTCAAATCGCACCAACCCAGTTCATCACTTTGTATGACTTCTCGATCCGGGCCTTAAAAGGCAAAGTTTCTTCAAATCCTAACGACAGCTTCGGCGCACGGTGGGGGTTAGAAGAGTCCACTTCAAATTGCCCAGAATATGAATAAAAACTATAGATTTATTTTAGTTCTTCTCATGGGTGGAGCTGCTTTATGGACGATTCTCCATTTTTCGTCCCCTAGCGAGATTGACAATATTCCAGCGCCCGGCACTCCCACAGAGATGCCTCTTCCAGCCGGGGATGGACATCAAGCTGTTTCATCTCCGACACCACGGCCAACTCCAACTCCAGAAGTTGAAGTCACTTCTTTTGGATCTCATTTACGCAAGATTGGCGACTGTCTGCAAATTAGAAATAGTTTAAATAAAGATGCCGAATTAAAATTTTCCGCACTGGATGATTCACTCCGAGGAGAACTCGGAGAGTTAATTTCTCATAATCTAGATTGGAAAAATGTGCATATACTTTTGCCCACTGGCGAAAAGCGCCGCCTTAGAATGGAGGTGGAAGCAACTGGAGAAGAAGCCACAGGAATTCGTTTACACTATTATGGCGTGGATAACGAAGATCTTCCGGTCCCTCTCCCATTAACAGATGAGCAAAGCTTGAATCCCTCAGAAACCTTCATTGCCAGCCTTGAAAACGAGGGTAAAGTCACGCTTCGCGAAGGGGCCCACCGTGGAATTTATAATCGAGGGGCCGAACTCTATTATAGCGAGCGAAATGGAATTCTTTCTGACCTTGAAATTAGCTATCAGGGAAAAAGTGTAAAATGCCAGAATCTTCAAAGCGCCAAAGGAATTTGTAGTTGCTTTTAGAAGTTTTGCTCACAGTGCCCACTTACATAGAACCCCTTAGCTGGTCTGAGCTATACTTTGGTCATATAAGGAGGTTCTATGTTACGTGCAGCCATTGCCTTTTTTATTTTGGCCATCGTCGCCTTCATTTTTGGAGCAGCTGGAATAGCAGGAGTTTCCATGGACATCGGAAAGCTCTTACTAACTATTTTCTTAATCCTTGCGGTGATTAGCTTCATTATTGATCTGGTCGGCCGCAGAGGGCACCGGTAAAAGGCCATCACTATTTACAAAGTAAACCAGATATTTATGAACAGCTTGATCTCACCACTCCCCTCTTGTAGCCTTACATGATGCACAGCTCACAAGAGGGGAAAAATGCGTTCGTTCTTCACATTATTTATTCTTTCAATTTCATTCTTTGCTCAAGCACAAACTGTGGAGAAAATCACAGGCAATGAAGCCCTAGTGACGGTTCTAGCCTCTGAAAGCCTCACAGTTGGCGATAAAGTAAACTTTCTTAACGAAAATTTAAACATCTCAGGACAGGGTGAGGTTACCAAGCTTTCCAGTGGTGGAAAAAAAGCCATCGTTAAAATCATCTCAGGAAATGCAAAACCAGGGATGAGCCTCGAAACACTTTCAGCCACTCCAAGACCAAACAAAAGCTTGATGGTAGATACCTTGGACGAAGAAGACCGCCGAATCCTCCACATTGGTGAAATCAGTACCTCAAGCTATGTCATCGGAGGAATCCTCGGGACTTATCCTTTAGGGCTAGGTATCGGTCATGCCATTCAAGGTCGCTATATGGATAAAGGCTGGATTTTTACTGTAGGAGAGTTAGGATCCCTTGCCGTGGTAATGGGGGGCGTTGGGAGTTGTTTGGATTCTATATCCAACTCCAGTCGCTGTAATGGCGGAGCCTGGTTTCTAGGTGCCATGGGCTATGTGGGGTTCCGTATATGGGAAATCATCGATGTCTGGGCGGCACCTCCAGAAATCAACCGACGCTATCATAATTTGAAATTTCGCATGGAATCTCGGGCTATTCTGAGCCCACTGCTAGCACCCACCAGAGATGGGGCTGTGTTTGGTCTTAGGATGACCTTTTAAACGAAGTGGGAACATGGTTTTGCTATAAGCCGGATCCTGTCCAAGAAACTAGGTCCCAAAAATGTCCCAATTTCCTTAGATGATCATTCCTCTAGGAGTGCCGTTACCGACACCCTCAAGCGATCTTACCCGAAAGCTACCCACGGGTCGTGGTACTAGTGCTTTCCTATTTGATCTTGCTCCGCGCAGAGTTTGGCTGTTTTCACTCCGGCAGCTCCCCTGATCCTCCCGTTCCCGGTGTCAGGCTCATAGCCCCGGACATTCTCTCTGTTCCACTGTTCCTTGCATTACTGCAGAGGGGCGTTACCCCTTGCGCTACCCTATGGAGTCCGGACTTTCCTCCCCCGCAAAAACGGCGGCGATCACCCGCAAAACCCTGTTTCTTGTAACACCCTTAGCCATAAAGAGTAAATAGGGAAGTGAAATTTTGAGTACCCACCAGAAGATTTTTCCATTAATTTGTGGTTCTTAAGTAAAAAGGATGCCGATATGAAGATTTTTGTTTCCGTTCTTGTTTTCGTGACAGCTTTAACAGTGGGAGTTCAGTCTCTTGCAATGAATAAAGAGGGCTCTATTGATATGGATGGTCTTTTTCCTCCTCCTCAAAGCAATTTGAGCTTTGGCGAACGTCCAGCCAAACCTGAACTAACCGCTCCCAGTTTTTTCCAGAAAATTAACGCTAGCCAGGCCACATTGACTTGGAAAGCCGTCCCGACGGCTGAGTCTTATCATGTGCAGCTGGCTACTGATCCCAACTTCAAATGGCTCGTTAAAGAAGAGCAACTTTTAAAAGGGACCACTTTAGAAGTCGCTGGACTAGAAAGTGGAAAACACTACTTCTGGCGAGTTTCCGCTATGAAACCGGAAAATAAAAACGGCCATATTCAAGGTGCCTTTAGTTCTTCGATGTTTGTGACTAGCGCAACTAAGTAATTTTCCGTATCATGGTTGTTCAACTTAAAGGACAACCATGAACTGGCTCATTTCAATATTCATTATTTTTAATGTTCATACCCTCGCTCAGGCGGCTGATGCTTTCGTTGATCTCTATACAAATAGTGTTCAGCCTCTCTTTAATAGTCGGTGTATTGCCTGCCATAGTTGCCTTAACTCTCCTTGCCAGCTGAACCTGCAAAGTTATGAAGGCTTCCAACGCGGAGCTAATAAAGTGAATATTTATAACGGCAACCATATTGATGCCGTGTCCCCTACTCGTTTATGGATTGATGCCCATACTCCACAGGAGTGGCAAAGTAGAGGCTTCTTCTCCGTAAATACCAGTAAAGAACCTGCGAATAATTTATTCTTTCAGGCGGTCGCAATCAAGGCCTCGGAAAAGTCAGCGCCTACAAAAACCGTCTTTGAAAGTCAGTCTTGTCCCGCGACCCCTACTGAAATCAAAGTGGCCATGCCTTATGCTCTTCCGGGCCTTAAAGTTGAAGAGTTAAAAATTTTGAAAAAGTGGATTCAAGAAGGAGCCCCCGGCCCCAATGCCGAAGCCCAGAAAACCCTGTCCTTTGTTGCTCCTGAAATTAAAAAACAAATCCAAAGCTGGGAAAAATTCCTCAATGAAAACGATCTTCGCCATAAACTCGTGAGTCGTTATCTTTATGAACATCTTTTCTTAGCCCATATTTATTTCCCGCAGGAACCACAAACATTTTTCCGTCTAGTTCGTTCCAGCAGTAAGTGTGGCAAAACCATCGACGAAATCGCCACGCGCCGCCCGAATGACAATCCGGGAACGGAAAGCTTTCAATACTGCTTTAAAAAATTCGTCGGAACCGTGGTGTCTAAGACCCATATGCCTTACGAACTAAGCCCGGCAAAAAAAGAACGTTTTGAGAATCTCTTTTTTAAAACGCACTGGAAGGTCACACGCCTCCCGACTTATAATTATCAAGAGGCAGAGAATCCATTTTTAGCATTCGCGGATATTCCCCCAAAGTCTCGCTATCAGTTCCTACTCGATGACGCTCAATACGAAGTCAGTACTTTTATTAAAGGGCCCGTCTGCAACGGCAGCGTGGCTGTAAACTCGATTCAAGAACAGTTTTTTATGTTTTTTATCAATCCTGAATCCGAAATCATGACTCGGGCACGAGGATTTCAAGATCAAGCGCAGCCGCTGCTGATCCTTCCTGGGGTGTGGGGAAGTGACGTTAAACTCGGAGACACTCCAAGTTTTTTGACTAAACTGACTGAGCATCGTGAAAAATTTCGATCACTTCGAGCCCGCTGGAAGAAAGAACTCTTTCCCAAGGGCTACGCCCTCGCTGATATTTGGGACGGGGATGGTGAAAATCCAAATGCTGTTTTGACCATTCTTCGCCATGACGACAATGCCGCAGTCATGACAGGAGCTATAGGCGACCTTTCTAAAACAATTGTCATGCTGGACTATGCCCTATTTGAGCGATTGGTTTACAACCTCGTCGTGAACTTCGATGTCTTTGGTAACATCAGCCACCAATTACTGACCCGGGATTATATGGATATGCTTCGCATGGAAGCTGAAGAGATTTTCCTATCCTTTCTTCCTCCTGAGGAGCGGCTGCCCACGAGGGATTCGTGGTACAAAGGCTTCGCCGCTGAACTGAAAATGAAATATATGTATCCTGTTCTTGAGAAGGATCTCCCCACGTCTGTGGTCTATACTTCTCCGAAAAACAGCAAAAAAGAATTTGTCGAAAAAGTACTCTTCGCGCGGATGAATGAAAAAGTTCGCGGAGCAATGGATTTTATTAATTGGAAAAATATTGACATTCCGGAGAACGTCTTAACTCAGACAGAAAAAGCACAGAGAGAAACTATTCCCATAGACTCTGAACTGCGAAAAATCGCCGCCGTAGCTGCTCAAGATAAAACCCCTTTCGCTCAATTTTTCCCAGATGTTGCGCTTCTGCAGGTGAAAGGAAAAATGGGGGAGCAAAAGGTCTACAGTTTGATCCATAATAAAGAACACCAAAATATTTCATGGATTCTAGCTGAATCCATGAGAATGTCTCCAGAAGAGGATTCCTTGGTTATTCGCGAAGGTTATTGGGGATCTTATCCGAATATGTTCTTTACTGTCAGTGAGGAACAAATGTCCGCATTCACGTCACAGGTCCTCAAACTGAAGTCTGCGAAGGATTATGCCAAACTGGTTCGAAACTTCGGCGTCCCCAGAACTCAGGAGCGCTTTTGGAGTGTCTATGACGAAATCAACGCACATTTTAGAAAAACTGCACCCACACAGTTCGGATATTTGGATATCACCCGGTATGAAATGTAAAGAGTCCTAAAGTTTTTTTAAGATTTCTTCCCGCTTCTGATTGTATTCACCTTCAGATAAAATGCCTTTTTGATAGAGTTCGTAAAGGTTCGCTAAATCTGCAGGAGTTACATCTTGCCCGGCACCTTCCTGGGGCCCCAAGGACTCATTTGACTTTGCCGGAACCTTATCTAACATACCCAAAACCTGAAGGACCTGATGATACCAAGCTTGGAAATAGTTCACATTTTTTACTTCACCCCGAACAACTAAGGTCTCTGCCGCCAAATCATGGAGAGTCTGCTTTTTTTCTGTAAAAAGCATCATCAAGAAACCAAAGCACAAAATCAGGCCACTTACAATGCGAACAAAATAACGGATGATCGCTTTTTTAAAAGTGATTCTCTCTCCTGACGTGGACACAATACGCATATCAAGAAGGGCTTTGCCTGGAGTCGCCTGAAGCTCTGAAGATTCAAAGAAGGGAGTGTATAAGATAGCCAATAAGATATCGATGCCCATGGAATTCAGGGCAACCATTTTAAATAGCAAAGAGATTAAACCGACGATAATACCATCAATGATCACGGCACCAGCGCGTCTCCAAAATCCAGCATAGTCCACCGCTCCATAACCCGACATTGTATAATTCATAGATCACTCCTTAAATGAAGCTCTTTTTAAACCAAAGTTTCTATTCCGAGTCCAGACGAATCCACTTTACCACCTGCTCTAAAACGCTGTTCTGAGAGGATTTATCTTCTTCCAAGTAGTGAATTTCCAGCGATGCCGGGTCTTCACTCCAGTCATAGATCATGCCTGCACACATCTTACACGGCTTGCGAGTGGTATAAATTTTTGTACCTACTGGCAGCTTCTTTCGATGATCGTGATAAAACCTATGCACTGTATTTACTTCTGCATGTAAGGTTTTATTTTTGGAATTCGAATTCACACCGTAAGCCAACATATTCCCTGAGTGATCCGTAAGCAGACAAGCAATATCGCGGTCGTAATCATGTAAGACCTGACCTCGAATATTGAGTCTCGCAATTTTTCGAATCCAGGCCAGCTTGGAGGCCT
>DATBTE010000363.1:0-12887 GCA_036559425.1 Pseudobdellovibrionaceae bacterium
GCTCAGTCCGTGAGTAATCTGGCAGACGTTTTCCCAGAACAAGTTTTAAAAGCCCTTAAAATGTTTCAGGATCAGCTTCCCGCCCTTCCCCCCGAGCAGGCACAGCAAATCCTAAAGGAAGAGCTGGGCGTTGATCCGCAGACAATCTTTAGAGACCTTGATTTTACAAAGCCAATCTCCACCGGATCCATTGCGGTTTTATATGAAGCAAAAGTACAGAATATTTTCGGTCATTGGAAAGACGTTGTGGTAAAAGTACAAAGACCGGGTCTTAAAGAGACACTGGATTATAACCGTCGCTTAAACCGTTTAATTATTCAGTTTATAAAAATAAGCGGTGGCCAAGTGGCACCTTTGATGGATTTTATTGGTGATCAAGTTATCGGCCTGGAAGATGCTTTCGAGGGAGAGCTTGATTTTAAAAAAGAGTTGCGCAACATCCAAAGATTTTCCCACTGGTTCCGTTTCAATAAAAATGTCCAAATCCCTTCCGTATATCCCAAGTACTCCACCAAGAAAGTATTGGTTATGGAAAAGGCAGAGGGTTCTAACTTGGAAAAAAACCTCAAAGCCCTGATAGTGCGTAATCAACAGAATCCATCAGCAGAATCCACCGAGAAGAAATCCCTGGAAAGTACTTATGTGACAATATTTGAAAACATGGTCTATATGCTTATGGTCACCAAAGAACTGCATGCAGATCTTCACCCCGGAAATATTTTAGCTGTATTGGAGGAAGAGGAAAACACAATTCGACTCAATAAAAAAATCGTGATGCTAGACTATGGCCAGACAACGAAGACGAAGGGTTTTATCTGGGTGCCACTCATGGCGGGATATAATCTTTTAACGGGTAATGCCGAGGGCCTTGCCAAAAGATTAATTCAAATGGGAAAAGATCCAGATTTTCCGCCAGACTTACTGATTGAAGCTATTAAGAAAATTTTTGCCGAGAATCGAATTGAACAGGTAAAAATGAGTTCAGTGATTCGTAAAAAGTCCAACCTTAATAAGGTTGAGAGTATGTCCAAGGCACTTGGACAAATTGTTAAAGTGGCTTTTCAAGACTTGGGCTACAGAAGCAATCCACGTTATTTTCAAGTGCTTCGTTCCTCCCTGCCTGTCGTTAGCACTCTTCTCCTGATTGGAAAGAACTTCACGCCTGCAGAAGTTGGCAAATTGTCGCTGAGTGCATTTGCGCGTGGTCTAACATGGGGCTCTATCTATTACTTATCGTCCATTCCGTCCATTGCCATGGGAGAATTGAAAACCAATTTTATTGAAGCCCTTGATAAATACAAAAATAGAAACTCGTTGCAGTCACAAGGTCAAGGTTATAGTTCCCTTAAATGTGAAGCTGCGTTTGCAAATTAATATTTTATTTGCCATAAACTTAATCAGACCCATGAGCAAATCTTTATCCTGTGACTTGACAATGTAAACTTAATAACGGTTTAAAAGTCAGGGCTATTTTCGTCCTCTGTCCTCACGATCTCATAAACCTCCGCACCACGAAGTTTTTTTCGTTCAAAGGAAAAATACAAAAGCCCGGCCAGGATTCCCAACAAAAACCCCACCAGGTGACTCTCATAGCTAATGGAAGGGTCAAAAGCTTCGGCAGGCATAAAAAGAGCCAGCCCTATCCCCATGACTCTTAAAGATCTCTGAACCAGACTGCGTTTTCGATCAATGAGAAAATAAAGAATCAGCCAAGCGCCCCCCATCCAAAAAACGACTCCCGAAAGGCCGATCAAGTCCACTTCCAACGGCAGCGAGGGCAGCACTAAAAGATTGATAAATCCGCCAAAGACCAGGGCCCAAAGTAAGACCCTGCAAATCCCAAAATATCCCGTCAGAAAACTTCCCAGAATAAAGAATAAAAAAACATTGCTCAATAAGTGTTTCGCATCGCCATGAACGAAGAGACTCGTCCAAGCCCGCCAATATTGATGATGAACAAAAACGGCTTCGCGACTGGCCCTCATCCACGAATCGACGCCCGCGAAGTCCACACGAGAAGCTGTGCTTATTAGCACCACCAACAAAGTGGCTAACGCCATGGCGAAAGCCGCCAAGGGATCTGGCTTCCGACTGAGAAGAGTCTCACGAAGAACAAATACTACCGGCTGAGGATGATCCACAAGGCCTCCTGAACCGATAGCATGTGTCTCTACTGAGGCTTGTCAAGGCGGTATATCCAGAATTGCAAAGCGAGCTTGCTATATAACTAAATCCCTCATTTACCTCAAGCTTAAGTTAATTCCTGTTTATACCGAAAAGCCTATGTAAGCAAGAAGGCACACGTCTCATTAGGAGACAGGAGGTCTGTATGTACGCTGGCAAGACTATATCTTTTCGAAAGTTACTGCCGATTCTAGTTATTGGTTTAACGGGTTGCCTTGATACGGCACAAACAGAAGATTCAAGGGCTACAGCATCCAACTGCGACTCGCAGGGACGAAGTGGTGAGAAGAATCCTCACTGCCAACAGCCGACTCCGACTCCTAAACCAGTTGAGCCGAGCTGGCAAACCGTGGATGATGTTTCATCGTACAGTGCTGGCGCCAGTGCTCGAGGAATCGTAAAAGATCTCGCCGGAAACCTATTTGTTTCTGGATTTGGCACCGACGATTTCTCACACTGGCTTGTTCGAACAAATAAAACAGGAACGTGGCAGACTGCTGACGATTTTATTTATTCAAGCGGTATGAATTCACCATCCTTCGGCATGGGCATGGATTTACAAGGAAATTTATATTCATTTGGAGGAACCGCAACGGGCAGTGGGCCATCTGAGAGATGGTTGACGCGAAAGAGTGTCGATGGAGTTCAATGGACAACTATTGATGATTTTCAATTTAGCAATTATTCTGTAGCAAAGGATTTCGCCACATCACCCTCTGGTGACATATTTGTTGTTGGAAGTGGTTTTTCTGGTGGAACGCAGCATTGGCTTGTCCGAAAAAGTTCGGATCACGGGATTACCTGGACAATTGTAGATGATTTTGTATACGCCACTGGACAGCCTTCCTATGCCTCAAAAGTTAAGGTAGATAATTCAGGTAACATTTATGTGGTTGGATATGGTCAGATCACAAGCAGTTCAGACTTTCATTGGATAGTCCGTAAAAGTGTAAATAGCGGTTCTACATGGTCCACCGTGGACGACTTTCAAATGATATCAGGCGAACAGTCATACCCCTTTGCAATTGAAGTAGACGGAAGTGGGAATGTATATATTGCCGGCGAAGGATTTGATGGGGCTTCCCCTCATTGGATCGTTAGAAAGTCGATTGACCTAGGAAGTACCTGGAGTACAATTGACAATTACCAATATGAGTCCCGCCTCGCATATGCAAATTCATTAGCAATTAATCAATTGGGAGTCATTTATGTTGCTGGAGTAGGTTACGATGGCAGTGCCTACCATTGGCTTACACGACAGAGTACTGACGGAGGGACATCGTGGACCAATATCGATGACGTGTACGGTGCTCGCGCAAATAGCGTAGGCATTGATTTCGATGGCCATCCCGTCGTGGCAGGTGAAACAGACCTAAACAATGGATCACCCTCTCACTGGCTTGTCCGAAAATACATTCAATAATCGCCTGAGAAGGGGCTTCCGCAAGAATATGAAGTTCGGCGCGAAAACACCGTGGTAGCGATTTAATATCTAAAACACTATTAGCTCTCTCGCTCAGCTAGCTTTTTCAGGTACATGGCTTTGAGGTTCTCGATTTCTTTTTGGTACTTTTGTTCTAGATCCGTGAATTTATTCTGACTTCGCTCGCGCACTTTATCCATGCCTTCTTTCGATTCGCTCACAACCCTATTGATTTCTTCCTGGTGGCTAGCATTTATTTTTTTTATTTGCTCCTCGTGCGCATGATCTTTCTGAGCTTCGCGCATTTCATAACTGCTTTTCAGCGTTTGTATTTCATTGGAAGAGGAATTCGCTTTTCCTACGGATGCCACCGATAACCTCGCTGGTTGATAGATCAATGATAAAATATTTCGCTTCCGCATTGTAACCGAAGCACAAAATCTAGACGAAGGCCCCAAGGAAGTTGGGATATACCCTGCCCAATTGCAATGCTTGACACTCAATTAGACCTTTTCTCGGTAATGTTACATTTTCCAAACAAATAAAGATAAGACGCAACCAAGATTTGATCTCCGTCTTGCAAGTATGAAAGGTTGAAATAACTCTGGGAATAACTTAAAAAGGTCGCAATCCAAAATTATGCGTAAAATCCATCTCGATGTCAGACAATTTTCTGTCCCTTGTCCCATGGTAGGGAATATAGAAACCCATTCGGGTTACGGTATGCCACCACTCAGCGGCCAAGAAATCCACCAGATGGTACAAAGGCGAAGAGTTCGTGAGATAGAAGGATATACACCTGAAAAAAGTCTCAGCTATTCTTTTGTTAAAGAATCTTATGAGTTTGTTGTTTCAGGGCGGGCTGATGGCTTTGTAGACAAGCCTGCGTTTATTGAGGAAATCAAATCCACTTTTGATATTGAGGAGCTTCAATTCAAACTTATTTCCAACTCCGAGCATCCCTATTTGTGGCAATTACGTACCTATGGTTATTTTCACTATAAACTCACGAGCGAACTCCCCCGTTTAAGCCTGAATTTGGTTTCTTCCAGAAACTTTCGGGATATCGACATTAAAATAGAATTGAATGTGGAAGAATATGAAAGATGGCTGGAACATCGTCTCGAAAAGTTGCTGAAGGAAACCAAAGCTAGAGAAAAGATATTCAGTAAAAGACGGAAAATGGCTGAGAAGATGACTTTTCCATTTCCAACTCCACGACGTGGTCAAAAAGAGTTGGTGGAAAGCATCGAAGAACATTTCATTGCACAAAATCCACTTTTAGTTCAAGCCCCCACAGGCCTTGGCAAAACAGCGGGTATTTTATATCCCTCCTTAAAAGAGGCATTAGCTCGTGGACAAAAAGTGATTTATGTGACACCTAAAAATTCCCAACACCAAGTAGCAGAAGAGGCCGTTGAGAAAATCAGAGATCAAGGTTGTAAAATCAAATCCTTAACTATGACCGCAAAAAGTAAACTGTGCCTAAAGGCCGAACCTCTGTGCAATCCGAAATATTGTGAGTACGCGAGAGATTACTATAAAAAAATTGAGGAACATGATCTCGTCAATAAGTTAAGTAAAATACGCAGCCTCAGTCGAAAAAAACTAAAATCCATAGGAGAGGAATTTCAAGTTTGTCCTTTCGAGTTATCCATTGAAGCCATTGAACGCGCCGAAGTGGTGATCGCAGATTACAATTATGTTTTTGCTCCCCGTGGATTATTAGGCCGACTTTCTGAGGGTTTGCTTGAACCAAAACAAAAGCCGAATTTAGTCATTGATGAAGCCCATAATCTCCCCTCTCGTTCACAAGACTATTTTTCTCCGAGTATTTCAACACAGCAATTGACTTTGTTTGAGAGATTTTTCCCTAAACTTCCCCGCACCTATGCCATTCAAGCTCAAGCATTGACTGCCCGAGCTCAACGCCTTATTCAATCTTACGGCAAGGAGGGGGTCTCTAAAATAATTAAAATTGACCAGGAACCCTTTGCGGAACTGGAGCAATCGATTCGTGAATTGACCATGCAATATCTTGATTCCGATACGGAAATTCAAACTCAGGACCCTCTTTTGAGATTAATGAATATGTGGTCGGAATTCGTAAATTCGTTAAACCTCAGCGGGGAGGAGTTTTTCCAAACTTATCAAAGAAACGGTTTCACTGAAATGCTGAAGATTACCTGCTGTGACGCTTCCGAGCATTTAAAACTGGCCTACAAAGAATTTAAAAATGTAGTCGCTTTTTCTGCCACCTTAAAGCCTTTTGCTTATTACCAGGAACTCTTAGGTTTTCCGAATAAGAACACCCGACACGTTGAGTTTTCCTCCCCTTTTTCTAAGGACAATCGTAAAATTTTAATTATTCCGCAAATTTCAACCAAGTATTCAGAGCGTGTTTTGAATGCCGGAAAGATTGCTGAAACCATTAACCGCATTACGCAACTCAAAAGAGGAAATTATATTGCTCTTTTTCCCAGCTTTGATTTTATGCGTATGGTAGAAAGTCTCTTGAACATTCCAGATTGCGAAATTCTGATTCAGGAGCGCGAAATGAAACAGATTAAAACTGAAGAGTACTTGGAAAAATTAAGAGGTGTCGCGCCCACCTTGCTTTTAGGGGTGCAAGGAGGCGTTTTTTCAGAGGGTGTGGATTTTCCGGGTAATATGTTAATCGGCGCCTTCGTGGTTGGCCCTGCCTTACCTCATTTTGATTTTGAACGTGAACAGATCCGCGCTTATTATGAAAATCGTTATGGTAAAGAAAACGCTTTTAATTATGCCTACGTTTTTCCCGCAATGGCAAAGGCGATTCAATCTGCCGGAAGAGTCATTCGCTCTGAAACAGACCGAGGCGTAATTATAATGATGGATTCACGTTTTCTACAAAACACCTATTCAGTGACAATGCCCGAAGGCTGGTTTGAAGAATCTCCTCAGGAGCTTGTATCAAACCAGATTCTTCAGGACCTTAAGCAATTCTGGGAAGAGGTCCCGTGTGAGTCTTAAAACAAGGAATGTATTATTTTTGGATTTACAGACCACAGGAGCGAAGCCGGGCTCGGCGCATATTATTGAAATAGCCTGGAGCTCTTTATTTTCAGAAATAGCTGAAGCTCACCTTGTACAACTTCCTGAAGGGCAAGCCATTCCGCGCCAGATCCAATATCTCACTGGCATTCATGAACAAAATATGGAACAGGCCAAAGCACTGCCGGAGATTTTA
This sequence comes from Pseudobdellovibrionaceae bacterium, assembly GCA_036559425.1. Taxonomy (GTDB): domain Bacteria; phylum Bdellovibrionota; class Bdellovibrionia; order Bdellovibrionales; family Bdellovibrionaceae; genus JACMRP01. Next base: position 6,837 of record DATBTE010000363.1, read on the forward strand.
TTTTCACTCAAAGAATACCTTGAAGTCCATTGGCGCCCCCACGAAGAAGTTTTAGCAATTATACACTTCGCCCAGTTTGAAAAGCCTTTTTTGCTTGATGCCTATGAGCAGATTCAACAAGAGCAACTGCCTTTTTCAATTCTCTGCACTCACGAAATTGCAAAACGTCTGATGCCAAACTTACCCACTCGGGGCATCAAGGGATTGGCGGGATACTTTGGTTTTCCATCGGGCGAGCTGAAGCGAGCCGCTAATCATGTTCAAGCCACTAAGATCATTTGGCGGGGTCTGACCTCAACTTTAGCAGAGAAAAGTATCCATACCCTTGAAGAACTCAAAGAGTGGCTGCATGCAACACCTAAAGTGGCACGGGTTAAGTATGAATACCCCTTACCCAGGGAAAAACGTTTAGGTCTGCCAAAGCAACCCGGTATTTACCGGATGCTCAGCAAATGGGGTGAAGTTCTTTATGTGGGTAAAGCCACCAACCTTCATGATCGTGTAAACAGTTATTTTCGGGGCCAAAAAAACCGCGATTCAAGGAAACTGGAAATGCTCACTCAAGTTTGGGATTTACACGTAACTCCAGTAGGAAGTCCTTTGGAAGCAGCCCTGCTTGAAACAGATGAGATCAAACGCCTTGATCCACCCTACAACATATGCTTGAAATCTGGCCATCGCAGCATGGCGTTTTTCAACCATGACTTCACCTCCTTCAATGAAGAATATGACCAAGAACATAAAATAGGGCCTTTTTCGAATTCTTTGGTATTGGACTCGATGCTGCGGCTGAGCCACTCCCTTCAAACCGGGGATTTCGATCAAAATATCTTTTTTGATCCCTTGGACTCGGCACTTTTAAAAGAAGGATTTGAAGTCTTCTGCTCACGTCATCATTTAAAGACTGAAGCTTTCCGTTCAGTAAGAGCTATTTTAGCCGCGGGATTAAATTGGGTAAGAAAGAGCAAGTTTGAAATGGATATGGAATTGGAGGCCAACGAAGAAATCGATGACATAGCTACTGAAACTGCAAATGATTCTGCGGAAGAAAACCCCGTACTGACCATCGATGACATCGCTGATAAATTTGAAAGGCATTTTATTCGAGCTGCCAAGGCTTATCTTCGAACTAAAAAGTTGAATCAACTTTTGAATTCCGATATTTGTTTTAAGTTAAAAAATAAAGACAGCTCAGAAAAAGTCTTAAAAATCCGCCAGGGGCAAGTTGTTACAAATGAAGAAAACGACAGCCCTATCTTAGCCTCCTGGAAAAACCTTTCCATAGATACCTATGATCGCATGACGGTCTTATTCACAGAATTAGAAAAGCTAAGGTCGCAAAAACATTCGCTGAGAATAAAAAACCTTAAATCCGAAGGACTCTCAGCAGATACCAAATCCCTATAAAAAACCTAGACCTTTGACCTGAAATAACTCAACAACCACCTCTTGCTTCTCCTCCAAGGCGGAAAAGGCTAGCCTAAAGTAGTGAATGTGAATCATTTCTTAAAGTGAGGGAAAACCACATGAGCAGCGTTGTTTCATTTATCAATCAAAAAGGTGGAGTCGCCAAAACGACAACTGCGATCAATGTATCAGCCCAATGGGCGCAATTGGGAAAGAAGATCCTCCTGATCGATCTCGATCCACAAGCCTCTGCCACTCGAGCGATTTTTGGAGACACCGAGTTTGAAAATACCATCTATGATGTTCTCACCTCGGAAATTGAAGCCAAAGAAGCCGTCGCTCACTCTGAGTCTTTCGGTATCGATGTCATCCCCTCTGAAATCATGCTCAGTGGAATCGAAATCATCCTGGCTTCAAAGTTCGGTCGCGAAACCATTTTAAAAAGACGCTTGGCTGAGATTAAAGATGATTACGACATTGTTGTCATCGACTGCTCGCCTTCCTTGGGACTGCTTACTGTCAATGCCCTGATCGCCTCTAAGGACATCGTGATTCCTATCTGCCCAGAGTATTTTTCTTTAAAGGGGATTGAACTCATATTAGAGACGCTTAAAAATATTCATACAGGACTGGGACATAAAGTCGACGTGCGTGGGATCATTATTTCCAAATACCGAAACCGCCGCATCGTCGAGCAAGTTATTCGCGACCTTCGCGCCAAACACACCATCCCCGTGTTCAATAACTATATCCCAGATTCCATCGTGGTCGAAGAGGCACATCATAAGCATCTACCTATGCACGAATTCTCGCCAAAAAATCCAGCAGGCCTTGCTCTGGCTAATCTGGCTATGGAAATGTGGCCTTGAGTAACCTTAATCCTCTATTTTTAGATTCAACTAAACCAATTGGCGACAAAGTTGTCACCAATGTTGAGCTCATCAATATTCTCTTACACGATGATGACTCTCTTTATTTTGAGGTGATTGATCAATTCGGCTTCACCCAAAGATTTGCATTGCAGCCCATTGCAACCAAGAAATCCATAAAATATAGGGCCGAGGTTTGGCTGAAGTACCAGCATCAAATTCAATATCGCTTCGTGATTGACTCCGAGGGACAAACTCTCTTCAAATCCGCGATTCGCGAAACGCGCGCTGGTCATGTCATTTCTGAAAACTGGGAGCCCTGCTTTGATGGTGACTTGGTCACAGAAAAAACAGACAAGCTCAGTATTCGTCGAGCTGAGTTCATGAGGGACCTCAAAAATCCTCTGGAAATCAAATCAAATTCTTCCCAACCCCTTTGCAAACCCCAGTTCCTGGAGCAGATCAAATCCTTGCTGGAGGATTTATTGTAACTAACAATCCAAGGTTCTGCTCACTTAGCGTGGCCTGGCTACACTTCTATTGAACTTCTTCGCAGTTTAAAACTGCTGAAATTTGGCTGCGAGTTAAAAGATAGTCTCCTGGCACTGTTTCCCTAATAAAAAGTATGTTCAAACTTCTGTCGTAATCATAAAGAGCTTCATATTGATCTGGCCCCTCTTTTTTTACTATAATATGATTCTCGGAGTTACAAGCTCCGGATTGCAATTTAAGAAAACTGAAAGGACTCCCAAGCAAAGATTTCTCACAATCAAACTTTTCATCCCTGATGGTTTTCATGCACCAATTAATATAGTTGCTTTCGGCACTTCTATCTTGCTTTAGGAACGTATAGGCATAATACCCCATTTTATTAAGGGATTGCAGATCAACTTTCATCATTGATGGAAGTACGCGGGAGCGCTTCTCGCCCTTTTCCGTTAAAAAGTGACCGTTGCCAGAAAGAATATAAAAATCCGCTCGCGCTGGCGTTTCTGAGGGGTCACAAGCTCCAGGAAGCTCACTTAAAGTATTCGGGTTCTCAAATTTTGCGATACAAACCGAACCTTCGGTCAAAGTTTCAGATGCTTCATTTTTAAAGTTCCCATTTTGAACCTTTTGGCAACGAGCAATAAACTGAATCGATGAAGCTATTTTCAGTTTTTTATATTCGCTCGCCAAGATGCCACAAGGATCCCCTGGATTCACTTTCGCAGAAGGCTTTGCAAAAGACACAGTTGAAGTTACGATCAAAAACAAAATGAGAACTTTATCCTTAACCATTTAAAATCTCCACATTAAGAGCTCCATTTATACTAAAATTTAATAATTTTTTGTGAAAAAGGTCTTTATTTGAAAGAGTTTTTAGAGGTGTCTAAAAGTTCATCAGCGGAATTTATTAAGCCACTAATTTTCATTTCAAGTCAGATGAAGGGTCAAAGCTACGGCCTAGATTCACTAGATATTTTTTTCACTATCCATAAAAATGAGTTTTAATCGACAAAGACCTTGAATAAGACATAACAAACAAAGGAGAATTTATGAAAAATTTAAAAATGGCTGTCTTTTCTGTGTATACATTGGCTGCTTTACCACAGATGGCCTCTGCACACACTTGCGCGGAAAGACTTTACGCGACTGGAAGGATCTTCGCTTATTCAGCTCAGAAGGCGTGTGCCGGATTAACAGAGGCCCAGGCAAATTGCGTGGCTGACGTTTATACCACTGGCTTGATCTTAGCTCATTCCGCTCGCAAAACATGCAGAGATTTAACAGACGCTCAAGCAAATTGCGTAGCTGAGGTTTACTCCCAAGGAGGACAAACCGCTCATTACTCCCGTGCCTTCTGCGAGAACCATTACTAAATCACTTAGTCCTTGGCCTGCAAGAAGCCGGATTTGAAAATTCTGGCTTCTTCAGTTCGTAACTTTTTTATTCACTTAAATCTTAATTTCAGATACACCCATCGCCGATGGTAGACGCAAAACCCAAATATCTTATAAGTGCTTGCTTAGTTGGTTGCAACTGTCGCTATGATGGAAAAAACCAAAGACGGCAAGAAATGGTCGATCTTTACAAGACTGGGGAGATTCTTGCCCTTTGCCCCGAGGAATTGGCTAAACTCGGCACTCCCCGCCCAGCCTGTGAAAAAAACGGGGAAATGGTGGTAACAGCCACTGGCTTAGATAAATCGGCCGCTTACGCTCTGGGAGCAGAGCAAGCCCTGACCTTAGCAAAACAACAACAAATTCAAAGGGCCTATCTCAAAAGTAAATCACCAATGTGTGGCTTTGGTACAATTTATGATGGTTCCTTTTCCGGAACTCTGAAGGTTGGGAACGGCGTCCTCGCAGAGCTTCTCCTTGCCAATGGATTTGAAATAGAATCTATTGATTAAAGAGCGTTTTTCAGGAACAACTCGTGGATAGTTTTATTTTAAATATGAATGATCTGACGTAGCCAGGATATGATACCCGAAATACTGTAAGGTTTTGCGATGAAGAGCCCGAATGGCAAAACATTTTACGTTTAATTATTAAAGTCTAATAGAGAATAACTAAGGAAACTGAATCTCACGTCTTTAATAAGGACCAGAGAATATGAACTCAAGTTGTTTTTCTTGCAAAGAGCGAGGGGCCTTTTTCAGAGCCCAATTGCGGAAGCGACACAAGAATGGATTTTGCCACCCCCCGAGTCGCCCTAGCTGCCTTGCTATCTTTGCAATTTGATGTACTCGCTGCATTCGTTGCTCTTGGTATCTTAATAAAGAGGTCGCAAGCGATGTCGTATTAGAATTGGAAATATGCTTTGCCAGGACAAAAGCATCTTCAATGGCCATTGCGGCACCCTGCCCCAGGTTCGGCGTCATTGAGTGAGCCGCATCCCCAAGCAATACAATTCGATCTTTGCTCCAGCGCTTTCCCTCAGGCAATTCGAAGATATCCGTTTGAATGATTGTGTCTGGAGCAATGTGGGCAATTATTAGCTGAACAAAATCAGGAAAGTCTCGGAATCGATTTTGTAGTATTTTGAAAGCTTTACTTGATGACATTGCGGTGAACGGTGGATGCACTAAAGTTGCATACCAATAAACTTCGGAAGGACCTACTGGTGAACAACCAAAACGCAAGCCATGTCCCCAGACTTCAGCCGCTTCAGTTTTTATTTTGTCGGGAATTGAGAGTGTAGTGATAGCACGCAAACAGGTTTGCCCTGAATAGATGAGCTCGCGATGATCTCCAATAGCTTTGCGAACCATTGATTTTATTCCGTCGGCTGCAATAAGAACATCGGCCTTGAATTGGTCGCCGTTACTGAAAAACAAATCGACTCCTCGAGAATTCACTTCGACATGGGTGCATTGATGGTCTAGATGAATACGGTGTTGAGGCAAGGACTGATATAACTTTTTATGAAGCTCATATCGTTTGAGGGATACGGCCGAATATCCAAATTGACTTTTGAGTTTATTTCCGTCAACGATACTAAAACTAGATCCAGATTTAGTGAGTAGATTCATTTTCTGCAAGGGGACTCCTGATTCCAAGATGACAGAGTCGAGATCTAAAGTTTTGAAGATATTCATAGCATTGGGTGGCATCCAAATTCCGGCTCCGACGGGATGAATGTCAGGAGCACGTTCAAAAAGAGAAAAGGGAATGTTAGCCTTTTCTAAACAATGTGCCATCGTTAATCCACCGATACCTGCGCCTAGGATTGCAATTTGCATAAATACTCCATTTAAATTTCAGTTCTATGCTCTCATAAGAATGTGATT
>DATBTE010000364.1:0-3374 GCA_036559425.1 Pseudobdellovibrionaceae bacterium
GCGCGTTGTCCGTAAAATGGAAGAACTAGAAAGTGCCTATCGGGCCTGCCGCTCTGAGGGACAGAACTATTTTGCAAATCCCACGGTTTATATTGAAAAGTTTGTGAACGACCCGAAGCATATCGAGATCCAAATATTTGGGGACAAGCACAACAACCATGTTCATTTATTCGAACGTGAATGTTCAGTTCAACGGCGAAACCAAAAGATTATTGAAGAGTGTCCCTCTCCCTCTCTTACAAATGAAGTTCGCTTAAAAATGGGGGCGGCTGCAGTTCGTGCAGCTAAACAAATCAACTATGTTGGGGCTGGTACCATCGAATTCATCTTTGATAATCAAACTAAAGAATTCTATTTCATGGAGATGAACACTCGTCTGCAAGTCGAGCATCCCATCACTGAAATTGTAACTGGTTATGATCTGGTGAAGGAACAAATCTTCGTTGCGGCAGGGCGGCCTCTTAGCTTTAAACAAGAAGACATCAAACAAAAAGGTCATGCCATAGAGGCGCGTATCTGCGCTGAAGATCCCGTGACCTATAAGCCAAGCCCTGGAGTCATCCGTGCTTGTCGCCATCCCCAAGGTCCCTTTTTACGCGTGGATTCCTATGCTTATCCCGGCTATGAAGTCCCTATTTATTATGATCCCATGATTGCGAAGGTGATCACTTTTGGGGAAACTCGCGAGGAAGCCATCAACCGTATGCAAAGAGCCCTTACTGAATTTGTTTTAACAGGAATTAAAACAAATATTGTACTTCATAAAACTATACTTGATCACCCTAAATTCCGTGACGGATCTTATACCACTCAGTTCATTGAAAAAAACTTTGAAGTTATTGAGCCGTTGCTCTTTAAGGAAATCGAAGATCCAATGTTTTTGATCGCTGCGGCCATCACTGCCTACAATGATCGTAAAAATAGAGACGTGCGCCAACTCAACATCACTTCCAATTGGAAACGTACGGGCCGCAAACTTCAGTTAAGGACATAATTTATGTATTTCGAAGCAGAACTCCAAGGGCGCAAATACAAAGTCGATGTAACAGAACAAAGAGCCAGCTGGAAAATCTCTCTTCAAGAAGAGGGTAAAGATTGGATTCATTATGATATTTCTAAGAATGATTACAAATTCGCTGAAGAATATGTAAGTTTTCTTTTTGAAGGAAAATCATATTTAATCGATGCGATCGGCCAAGATACAGAGTACACCGTCTTTACGCGGAACTCTTTCAGAACCATCAAGATTTTCAATGATGAAATGCTTTTGCATGAGTCTTTGAAAAAAGGTGGCGGTTTTGGCGGAGATGTGGAACTGAAAGCCGGTATGCCGGGTAAAGTAATAGAAATTTTTGTAAAAGAGGGTGAGGTTGTTAAAGCGAACAAATCCTTGCTAATTATGGAAGCTATGAAAATGGAAAATGAAATGCGCGCCTCTCGCGATGTTAAGGTAAAGGAAATCCTTGTTAAACAAGGAGACAGTGTGGAAACTGGAGCTGTTATGATTAAATTTGAGGAAGCTACCTAACTAGGATTGGCGTTAATTCTACTCACGTTCATTCACTGAGGCCAAAGTTTTTTTCTTCTCGAAGAAGCCTACGAAAAATACCGCTACTTCGTAAAGAACAATCATTGGCCCTAACATCATAAGCATACTGAGAAGGTCTGGTGGGGTAATTATCGCCGAAATAACCGCCAAGATCATAACAGCATAACGACGTTTTTCTCTCAGGAATTTCTGAGTCACAATACCGAGCATTCCAAGAATAATAAGAATTAATGGAAGCTCAAAAGCCGCGCCAAACATTAAACACATTTGCGTGAAGAAGCCGAGATAATGATCAATGGTGATCATCGGCTTATCAACTTCTCCCCCATAAGTCATAAGAAAGTGAAAGGCCATTGGCAAAACAACAAAGTAAGAAAAACAGACACCTAACAAGAACAATATAGTTCCTGTCATGATAAAGCCTACGCTGTAGTTTTTCTCTTTTTTATAAAGACCTGGAGCCACAAAAAGCCAGATTTGATAAAGCCAAAAGGGACAAGATATAATTACCCCACAAACAAAAGAAAGCTTTAAATGGGCAATAAATTTATCCATAGGAGCTGTATAGATCAAGCCCCCATTTGTTAGATAGGGCGCAATTGGTTGACGGACAAAATCAAAAATCTTTTCGCTAAAACCGTAACAAATTCCTGTAGCAATAAACAAAGCATAACCGCAAAATATAACACGAGTTCTCAGTTCTCCGAGATGCTCAACAAGTGTTTGATGTTTTTCATCCATTTGTGCTTGAGTTTCAATCATGATTTTTTACTTCAGAGTCTTCGGATTTTGTTTCAGGAGTTGCGGAAGGAACAGGCGGCGGTGCCTTTACCTCATCAATAGGGAGAGAATCTATTTTCACATGTTGGCGAAGCTCATTCGTCAGAGAACTTGAAGCTCTGCGCAGCTCATTTAACATACGGCCCAAAGTTCTAGCAACTTCCGGCAATTGTTTAGGCCCAATCACTATCAAAGCTAAGATAGCTAAAAATACAATTTCAGTAAGACTCAAACCAAACATGGATTATACATTAACGAAATGACTCCAGACAGTCACGAAATTAATATTGTCGGTTCCGTTTGGTTTGCTCTTGTGCCAATGGCAAAACACCCATTTCAGTCAATTTTTCACGAGCCAGCTCTGAACCAGTCGTCATATACCGATCGTAAAGGCGAAGAACGCTTTCATTGCTTTTAATTAAGGAACTATGACTGATGTAGGTCAAGACATCAACAAACTCTATAAAGCGCTTCGAAATTGTGGAGTACACTTTCGCGGAAGTGTCTTCACGAACACAGCTAGCCAACGTGGCGTAAGCCGCACCACCCATATTCACATAATAATCAACATCTACAATTTTGCGCTGAAGGGAGTCCCCAAAAAATCCACTCATGTATAAAGAGCGATCCCCCAGCTTTTTAAGAAGCTCTACTTTGATGAGTTGATCTTCTGCATTGTTTGCGTAGAAATACATCTCCGCTAAAGTTTTAGGAATTTTACGACCGAACTCATCATAATCCGGCTCGAAAAGATTTTTAGCGTTCAAATAGTAGTGCAGAAGATCAACCAAATAAGTTTCGACAGTGGGGTAAGTTTCGAGTTTTCTCTGCGCAAAACCTTGCCGCACAAGATCTTTAAAAAAATCTCCTGGCGAAATAAATAGGTCCGATCCTGTTATTTGCGACTTTGATTCATTTTGAGACAAACAACACCCTCTAGGTTATTATACCAGATTCTGATGAAAATTGGTCAACATCTCAAAATGAATCAGACCTTGGGCCTAGAAGGGATTTTCAGGACCTACCACGCTAATTATAAAATGCT
>DATBTE010000365.1:0-5274 GCA_036559425.1 Pseudobdellovibrionaceae bacterium
AAAATGAGCGCCACCATGGAAAGTTATATGGCGGGGCTTCTTTATTGTATGCCTCATGTTCTACCTATGTATGCCCCTACTATTAATTCTTTTAAACGATTGGTGGAAGGAGCCTGGGCTCCGACGACAGTCACGTGGGGAATGGACAATCGCACCACTGCCGTTCGTGCTCTGCCAGGAAGTTCAAAATCCACACGCATTGAATTGCGGGTTGTGGGCAGTGATGCCAATCCCTATCTGGCGCATGCTGCCGCTCTGGCTTCGGGTCTCTATGGTATCAAACATAAAATGAAGCTCAGTGTTCCGGCAACGACAGGTAACGGTTATCGCGATCTTTCTAACGGAATCCTGCCAGCGAATCTGTGGGAGTCCACTCAGACGATGAAGAATTCCAAAGTCGCCGCTGAGATGTTTGGTGAAAATTTTGTAAAACATTTTACCGGAACTCGCGAATGGGAATGGAGGCAATTTGCTAAAACCGTTACCAACTGGGAATATAAACGTTATTTTGAAATCATTTAAATAAACAAGGAAGTGCTATGAATCACGATTGGAATAAAAGATATAATTATAATTTTCCTACTCTTGTTCGTTTCGGAAATGGCGTCAGCGAAGAGGTGGGACCCCATTTAAAAGAACAGGGCTTGAAAAAAGCTTTGGTGGTTTCAGATGCCGCGCTAATTAAGCTCGCGTTTTTTGAAAATTTTATTTCCACTCTTAAAAAATCAGGTCTTGAAGCAGTTGTGTTCTCTGACATCGCCAAAAACCCAGTGAAGTCCAATGTAATGAAAGGGGTCGAAGACTATTTGAAAAACAACTGTGATTGTATTATCGGCTTCGGCGGCGGCGCCAGCATGGATGTCGCCAGAGCTATCGCTCTAAAGGCACACCATACTCTCGATCTGTTTGACTATGATGATGCCAAAGGTGGCGATCGTTTTGTTACCGGAACCGTCCCTTATTTCGTCACTCTTCCCACCACTTCAGGCACAGGCTCCGAAGTGGGTCGCTCCACTGTTATTTCTGACGACATCACTCATGAAAAGAAAATTTTATTTTCACCCAAACTGATGCCTCGTAAAGTTTTTGCAGATCCAGGTTTAACCATGGGCTTACCTGCATTTGTCACTGCAACCACAGGAATGGATGCTTTAACTCATAATATTGAAGCATACTTATCCAAAGGCTTCTCGCCTCTTTGTGATGGAATTGCATTAGAAGGTCTTCGCTTAATAGGTGAAAGCCTTGAACGCGCCACTCACAACCCGGACCTTGAATCCAGATCTAAAATGATGATGGGAGCTCTGATGGGAGCAACCGCCTTCCAAAAAGGTTTGGGAATTGTGCATTCATTGGCACATCCTTTATCGACAGTCATGGATATGCACCATGGTTTGGCGAATGCAATTATGCTTCCTTATGGAATGGAGTTTAACAAATCCGTTTCTGGTCCACGCATGACAACGATGGCACGCACCTTGGGCTTGAAAGATACAAGTCCTGATGGGTTTATTGCCTGGATTCGTGAACTCAATAAAAAACTTAAGATCCCTGCCCGTCTTTCAGAGCAAAACGTCAACAGTTCGCATATTGAAAAATTAGCTGAGTTGGCCATCAATGATCCTTGTCATTCCTGCAACGAACGACCCGTGACTAAAAAAGACTTTACCGCCCTCTATCAAGAGGCAGTGCAGTGATAAAACTGGGAGTCAGCGCTTGTTTTATGCACCCCGATCCAGCTCGAACTGTCTTTGGGCAGAAAACGCTTACCTATTTGGAACGCGACATGAGCCGCTTTCTTTCACGGAAAGATGTTATGCCGATCCTGCTCCCGGATGTCGCTTGGGAGCAGCTTGAGCCTTATTTAAAAGAAATGGATGGCTTTGTTTTTCAGGGTGGCGCTGACATCAGTCCTCTCAATTACAATGAGAGTTTGATTGAGAATGGCCGCTGGCCTGGCGACCCCTATCGTGATCAATATGAACTTAAAATCATGGACTGGGCTTTTAAAAATAAAAAACCCATCTTAGCTGTTTGCCGGGGCTTTCAATTAGCCAATGTTTATTTTGGGGGAAGCCTTTACCAAGATCTTAAAGTGCAAACGAAAACAGAAGTAGAACACCGCAACGCTGAGCTTTATGACAAAATTTATCATGAAGTCGAATGCACGCACGGCAGCTTACTAGAAAAGATCTACGGCCAAAAAAAATTATGGGTCAACAGCGTCCATCACCAAGGTGTTAAAGTTTTAGGGAAAAACTTGGTGATTGATGCTATTTGTCCTAAAGATCAACTGATCGAAGCTTTTCATTACCAGAATATGGACGACCATTTTGTCTTGGCTATTCAATGGCATCCTGAATTTTCCCATACGATTCAAGATAAAGTTATAAACCCTGAACCCCTCTTAAATTATTTTTTGGAAAGGTTTGTATGAAAATTGTAAATCCCGCTACCAACGCTCTTATTAAGGAACTCAGCGAAGACAATAAGGCCACAGTTTTTGAAAAGTTCGCTGTTGCACAAAAAGCTCAGTTAAAATGGCAAAAACTATCCCTCGATGAACGCCTTGCTTGTATTAAAAAATTTGAATCGGCATTGGACCAGAATAAAGAAAATCTAGCTAAGGATTTAACCAGTGAAGTGGGAAAACCTTATCAAGAGTCTTTGAATGAAATCAATGGCGCTAGAAATCGCATCAGATTTTTCATTGAAAACTCAAAAAAATGGCTCTGTGAAAATAACGTAAATCAAGATGGCTCCACCAAAGAGGTTCTCAGTTTTGATGCTTTAGGTGTGATTGCCAATATCTCCGCGTGGAATTATCCATTCTTGGTTGGAACCAATGTTTTTATTCCTGCACTCATTGCTGGAAACGCGGTCCTCTATAAACCTTCAGAGTATGCGACTCTCACGGGTCTTAATATTGAAAATCTTTTGCATGAGTCCGGCGTGCCTGCGGGCGTGTTCACGGCGGTGATTGGTGACGCCAAAGCAGGGGAAGCCCTTCTCGATCTACCTTTGGATGGTTACTTTTTCACAGGCAGCTATAAAACCGGTCGTGCGATTGCTGAAAAAGTGGCGAAAAAGCTTGTGCCTGTCGGAATGGAATTGGGTGGAAAAGATCCTCTCTACGTTACTGAAGAAGTGGCGGACTTGAAACAAGTCGCCGGAGCCGTGGCCGAGGGATGTTTTTACAACAACGGCCAAAGCTGCTGTGCGGTCGAGCGCGTTTACATAAATGAAAAAGTTTACCCTCAATTCATGGAGTACTTCAGCCAAGAAGTGAAAGCTTTAAAAACGGGCGATCCAATGGATAAGGCTCACAATGTTGGGGCCGTGACCCGACCTGTTCATATTGGATTTTTAGAATCGCAAGTCCAAGAGGCTTTGGATAAAGGGGCACAACTGGTATGCGGTGGAAAAAAAATCCCAGGCCCTGGGAGCTTCTTCGAACCTACTATTTTGACCAATGTGAACCACACCATGAGAGTGATGATGGAAGAAACTTTTGGACCCGTCATTGGTGTCATGAAAGTTAAAAATGATGAAGAGGCTATTAAGCTAATGAATGACTGCGAGTATGGATTGACTGCCGCGGTTTACTCTAAAGATATCGAGCGGGCCAAAAACATCGTTGGCCAAGTGAATGCGGGAACTTCTTATATCAATTGCTGTGATCGAGTGAGCCCTTATTTACCCTGGGCAGGAAGAAAAAACTCGGGTCTGGGTTCAACATTGTCTTATTTGGGTATTTTAGCTTTTGCAAAGCCTCGGGGTTGGCATATCCGAGGCTAGTGCCGGGTCTTTTTTTAAGGACTGATCGGAGTCAAACGCACGAAATGGGTTCCGCGCACATCACCCAGAACTTCGACATTTAACTTACCCGCACAGATCTTTTCGGCCTCCGCCATCACGCTCCAACCATGCTCCGGCAAATCCCGCAAAAGCAAATAAGACACTCCGGTTTTCTTAAGACTGTAGGCAATGCCTAACAAAAGATTCTTCAAATCAGAATCAATAAAGAAACGGCAACGGTTCTTAAATTCAGAAGGCGACAGCTTGCCCTGCCAGGTGAAAAAGTAAGGAGGATTCGACAGAATTAAATCATAGGCTTCAGCAAACTCAGGGGTCTGCAAATCATTGTAATTGCGATTCACAAAATGAAACTCAGTTTCGATAGGGCCCAGCCTCTGAATATTCTCATTAAAGTGAGGACGATAATCTTCTTGAATCTCCAGAAAATCAAAAGAGGTGGGAGTGCTTTGCCCCGCTCCTCGACGATGAAAAAGAAAATCCATTCCTACAATTCCTGATCCTGAGCAAATGTCGAGAGCGCGGCAATTCGTCAGATCTGTCTCCGCAAGATGCTCAAAGATCCGCCGCGAGAGAAAAACGGAATCATGGGAAAAATGATATTCTTTGGGCTGAGAATAATTGAATGTATAGTGGGGATTGACTGTCGACATGGGGCATGTCCTACCTCACTTCAGGGTTTTTAACAATGCATAAGGCTCTAAAGGAAAAGATTATCTTGAGATTCTCCACTCCAAATGAATATGATTCCTCTATGGACAACCTCATCTTTTTTGAATCTAAAATCAAAATGCCACTGATGGACCTTCCAGTTCGAAGCGTGCTTGTTCCCATAGGAGACCACGGAGTTCTCATTTCACCCGGATCCAGATTAAAAGACAGTGATTACAAGGCAGATCTGAAGGTGACTACGATCGTGGCCCCAAACCTATTCCATACAGCAGGAGTGAAGAAGGCTCAGAAATATTATCCCTCCAGCACGCTTTGGGGATGCGAAGGAGCAGATAAAAAAATTCCCGAGCTGGCCTGGGGCAAGATTATTGGAAAAGATCCTTGGCCATTTCAGGAAATTTTGAGTTTAGTGACCCTTCATGGAATGCCTTCTGTCAATGAAAGCGTCTTTATTCACAAGCCTTCCAAATCCCTCATTGTCACTGATTTGTGTTTCAATATGATGGAGGTGAGCGGCTTCGGAGCACGCTTGATCCTAGGGCTCTTTGGTACCTATAAAAAACTGGGCACTAGCCGCCTGTTTATCTCAGGGGTTAAGGATAAAGCGGCCTTCACAGAGTCTTTAGAGGAACTCTTCAGCTACGACTTTGAGCAAATTATTGTCAGCCATGGCAGCAATATAACTATTGATGGCAAACGTAAACTTCATGCGGCTCTGCAAGAGCGGGGCTTTGAAATAAAATGATTCTTAATATGTAAATCAGTGCAAAGGCTTGTAACCTTCAT
>DATBTE010000366.1:0-17812 GCA_036559425.1 Pseudobdellovibrionaceae bacterium
AGTTGATTTTCGATCATGACGCACGCTTCATATTCCAATATTTCCTGCACTTCTTCTCGTATTAATTAAGAGTTTAATTCTCATTGGATTTGCCGGGGAGAATATGGCGACAACTTTGGATTGGCAGTTATTTCGAAGACCTATCGACTCTTGACTCATGCCAGACGTCGATGCCAATCATGATGGCTTTATTTCAAAATCCGAAGCACAGTCATGGCCTGAGTTTCAGTGGCCGTGGAATCCTCAACAGGACAGGATTTCATTTTCTGAGATCGAGATTGCTCTTCACGCCAATTCTGATCTTCAAAAAATATATCAGCAGGCTTCAGCCGCAAAGATTTGGCAGGGAGTTTTTAATCGAAAGCCAATTTATGATGAGGCTTCCAAGCTGAGTCAAAATATCTATGTATTCACCGGAGAACTTGATGTGCAAACTCGCCCCGATGAAGCGTTAAAATTACAGAAAGCCTGCGTTTTGAATCAAAAGTTAAATTGTAAGATTCATCTTGTTCCGGGGCTGGGGCATGGAATGTCGAAACCAAAAGGCCCTCGAAGGCAGAAACTCATTGATGCGACATTGGGGCCCGTTGATGATTTCTTCGTGAAACTTCTGGAAAGGATTTCTGAACGCTTATGATTGAAATTTGGCACGTATCCGAAGCATCTTGTTTAAGAGCTTCAGTAACAACTGTTTTCATCCGGATGATAAATAGTGATAAGGATTATTCAATATGTTCCACAATAGTTCCACAACGGTTCCACAGTGTTCCACAACCGCTTTCATACAAAAATAGCATTGAGCCCATGAGGTCGCAGAATTGCTGAGGGGCCTGCTCTTGCGGTGAGAGCTTGCGTCATTATGAGTTTCTGATTTCATTGTGACTATTAAAAATTATAAAATAAACGACCATGATGTGAGAGGGGCTCAAAAACCCAACTGAGTCTTTGACTTTGAAGATCAGGAATTTTCTAATCATTTTATGGATCTAAATACTTCTGTACTTATCGTATCAGCCTACGGCCGGGGATACTGGCTGGCGGCGGAGCTTCAGCGGGAAAACATTCCGGTTGTGCTCATTGATGTGACATCTCAGCTAGGGGTTTGGCCACCTGAGGATCTTGAAGGCCCCTTTGGCTTTTTCAGACCTGATGAAATGACAGACTCTCAGGGGGAGCGTCTTTTCTGTGAAGATCCTTTTGAATCCGTCGATCATGGTTTTACCGTTTGGATCGAAGATGGACCCTTGGAGTTAAAAAGCTCCTTGACGGAATACCGTCTTCAAAAAAATGGTCAGAACAAAGAAGTCTATGAATCATTGATGAGTGGAAAGTCAGGCCCTAAGAATAATTTTAAGAGCAATTCTGGAATTCGAAAGTGGGCTTCGGAAAATTTTAAAAAGTCTTGGGTGATGCACTTGGCCCACCAATGGGCTGCCACCACCTATGTTCCGAGTGCTCAAGCTAGCCTGGCGGGGAAACCTCTAAAGCTAATGAATCCGTTTTCAGTTCGCAAGGCCACTCGAGCCGGTCAGCAGAAATCTTTTGAATGGTTAAGTCAGAAAAAAGTGGAAGTTTATCAAAAGACTGAAATTCTCGATCTTTCTTTTGAAACCAAGAAAACCATTTCCGGCGTAGAAACCCATGGTGAACGTTCCGGACTCCTGCACTTGGACCAAGTGGTGTGGATGCTTAATAGCGAAGAGTCTTATTTCGTAACCCCAAAAATCGCGAAAAGCCTATTTCCTGAAGGGCCGCTGGAGCCCGAGTGGTGTTGGATTCGCTATCGTTTGAAGATGTCGAAGTGCCCTGAACGAGACAGTCTTCCCATTCATTTGTTGCTCTTAAGTCAAGTAACTGGACCCTGGACTCATCAAAATTTGATGGTTATACAAAGGACCGCTCTTGAAGATCAGTTTGATGTTTGGATTCGAATTCCGAATGTGCAAAGATTTAACAAAGAGTATCTGCGTATTCGCGGCGAAAAGGTCATGGAAATTTTGCGCGAGCGTTTGCCTTTGGCTTTGCCAGAGATTCAATCTTACCCTCAGGAGTTTTATTATACCTATTCCCAAATTGGCCCTTCTTCTTTTCCGGTTTATGGAGAAGGCGTTGAGTCTCGCCGGAGCCATACGAAGTTTAGCAATGTTTATTTGGATGGGGCGGAGATTTGGAAAAATTATTCTTGGGATGATCAATTTGAAAACCAAGGTTTGATTCGTGATTCTTTATTGAAGTGGTGGAAACTCTTACAGCAGCGGAAGGAAAAAGAGCGTCGTGATTGAACGTTATACTCGTCCCGAAATGGGCATTATTTGGGATTTAGACCATCGTTTTGGAAAAATGCTTGAAGTTGAAATTGCCCTGGCTCAGGTTCAAGCCCAGATGGGGTTAATACCCCAGGCCGCGGCAAAGTCGATTGCACAAAAAGGTCGCTTTAACGCAAAGAGAATTGGCGAAATTGAAAAGCAAACGAAACACGATGTGATCGCTTTTGTCTCGAACGTAGCGGAAAATGTCGGTCCTCATGGAAAGTTTATTCATTTCGGTCTCACCAGTTCGGATGTCTTGGATACGGCCTTTAGTTTGCAAGTTCGTGAAGCCGGAGTTCTGCTGAGTAAATCCATGGACAGCTTGGAAAGAACATTGCTGTCTTTAGTGAGAAAACACGAAGACACCCTTTGTGCTGGACGCACCCATGGAATGTTCGCGGAGCCAACAACCTTTGGTTTTAAAATGCTGGGATATTTGTCGGAGTTCCGTCGCAATAGAGAACGGGTTTTGAGAGCCCTCGAACAAATGATGATCTGCAAGTTGAGCGGAGCCGTCGGCACCTATTCCAGTATGGGAATGGAAGTTGAGAATAAGGTTGCCAAGAAGCTGAGATTAAAACCTGAAACTATCGCCACCCAAGTCATCCCCAGGGACCGTCATGCGGAGATGATTCTCAGTCTCGCCTTTATGATGGGAGGCCTGGAAAGACTGGCTGTGGAGCTTCGTCATCTGCAAAGAAGTGAAGTGGGAGAAGTGACGGAAGGCTTTAGTAAGGGGCAAAAAGGTTCTTCGGCCATGCCTCACAAAAAAAACCCCATCAGTGCGGAGAACATCACAGGGTTGGCTCGCTTGGTAAAAGGTTATGCTTTTACCGCCATGGAGAACATTCCCTTGTGGCATGAACGGGATATCAGTCACTCCTCAGCGGAGCGGGTGATCTTCCCTGATGCCTTTATTGTCACGGACTATGCAGTGAGCAGAATGGCCACGGTCTTGGAGGGTTTAGAAGTCAATAAAAAGCGTATGTTGGAAAATATTGAAAGCTCTCAAGGTCAGCTCTTTAGTTCTCATGTTTTGCTGGCTTTAGTTGATAAAGGGCTCAGTCGTGAGACCGCCTATGCTCATGTGCAAAGGCTCAGTCATAGTCTGTCTAAGGGGGAACATCTGCGCGAAAAGATTTTGCAGGATTCTGAGGTTGCAAAATATTTAAAAGCTAAAGAGCTGGATGAAATTTTCAATGGCAAAAAACATAAGAAAACCATTAAAGCCGCCATGAAAGCGCGCCTAAAAACCGCGATGAAAAGGCGGACTTAGTGAGCTGGAATTATTTGCAAAAAGGTGATGTCGTTGATGTGGTTTCTCCAGGTTTTGCGTCCACCCCGCAAGAGGTGGAAAGCGCCCGGCGGTTTTTATTAAAATGGGGATTGCAGCCGCGCATTCCCCATAAATTAATTCAAAAACATTTTTTGCATTCCAATAGCGATGAGAAACGTTTTGGCTTTTTACGGGAAGCTTTAGAGGCCCATGATTCAAAAATTATCTGGTGTCTTCGCGGGGGGTATGGCTCAAATCGACTTTTGCCTCATTTGGATAAGATAAAAAAACCTCGGCGGCAAAAACTGCTTGTGGGCATCAGTGATATCACTTCGTTGCATATCTATTTTGAACAAAAGTGGAATTGGCCGACGCTGCATGCGTCTCTTTTGGATCGCCTGGGAAGTGGCAAGGTTCCGGCAAAAATAGAAAAAGAAACCATGGATCTTTTGTTCGGAAAAAATAAGAGTGTGGAGTTTAAAAAACTCAAAGCGATGAATAAAGCGGCTTTGAACTTGAAAAAAGTGAAATCCTCCGTGGTGGGCGGAAATCTCGTGGTTTTGCAAAGCACTCTGGGGACTCCTTATCAAGTAAAGACAGAGGGTAAAATTCTTTTTATCGAAGATCTCGGGGAACGGGGCTATCGAGTGGATCGCATTTTAGAACATTTTCATCAAGTGGGAGTGTTTAAGAAATGCAAAGGTCTTGTGATCGGTGAGTTTTTAGGCGGGCAGGAGCCGGATGGAAAAGTTTTATGGCCTCAGGTTTTTAAATCGTGGGCAGAGCGCTTAGAAATTCCAGTCTTCATTGGAATGGAGGCCGGCCATGGCGTGGTGCAAAGACCTGTGCCGCTTTATACTGAGGCAATCCTGGCGGGCGGTAAAAAAGGCTCTCTATGGATCAATGCGGAGGGGAGATGAAGTACTCAGTCCTTGAAAAGAAATTAATGGAGCAATTGAAATCCCGCATCACCGACACCACCCCTGGGGTTGTGGTCCGTGCTTATCAAGGCGGGCGCATGGTATGTGATGTGAGCGTGGGGGATACTTTTGCTTACTATGACCTCGCGAGTTTAACCAAGGTGATTTTCACGGTTCAAGCATTGATGGTGGCTTTTGAACAAGGAAAGTGGGATCTCGATACTCATGTGCAACAATACTTGCCTTGGTTTCCGCATGGGGGTGTGCGTGTGCAAGATCTTCTGACTCACTCTTCAGGTCTTGCTTGGTGGATGCCTTTTTATAAAGAAATGGATTTTTCTTTGCCCCTGGAAAAAAGGCGAGAGAAATTAAAAGAGATCCTCTCTAAGTTGGAAGTGTCTGATACCCCTAACAGTGTTTATTCGGACGTGGGCTTTTTGGTTTTAGGCTTCTTGGTGGAAGAGTTTTACAAAGATAATTTATTATCCGTCTGGGGCGGAATTAAAGATAAATTTTATGCGGGAACGACTTTAGAATTTCACCGGGACAATGTGGCGAAACATCGCTTGAGTCTTTATTCTCCAACCGAGGAGTGCCCGTGGCGTAAAAAGCTGATTGTCGGTGAAGTTCATGATGAAAACTGCTGGGCATTGGGCGGCGTTTCCACTCATGCGGGGCTTTTTGGCAGCATGGATGATGTGTCTTGGGCTTTACTGAATATTCGCTCTCAACTTTTGGGTATTGCGAGATATTCAGTAAAACAAAAAACCGCGAAATTATTTGCCTCCCGGGCACGTCCGCAAGGGATGGGCGATTGGGCTTTGGGTTATATGATGCCTACCCCTGGCGCGGCCAGCTGTGGAAATCATTTCTCTTTGATGTCTATTGGGCATACGGGTTTTACCGGAACTTCGATGTGGTATGATCCGAAAGCTGACTTTGGCGTGGTGATTTTATCTAACAGAGTCTTATACGGACGCGAGAATAAATCTTTTGCGAAGCTTCGTCCTGAAATTCATAATTGGATCGTTGAAGGATTCAGAAAGAGTGCTGTGTGAACTCGAGTGTTCATTTGAAAACCAATAGTCATATTCATCTCATGGGAATTTGTGGAACCGCCATGGCAAGCCTTGCAGGCTTGTTGAAAGAGCGGGGATTTAAGGTCACCGGAAGTGATTTGAATCCCTATCCTCCGATGTCCACGCAGCTGGACTCCTTGGGCATTCCCATTATGAAAGGCTATAAGGCTGAAAATCTCCACCCCAATCCGGACTTTGTGATCGTTGGCAATGTCATTTCGGCCAATAACGAAGAGGCGCAGGAGTTGTTAAGGCTGAAACTGCCTCACACCTCATTACCCAAGGCCATGGGTGAGTTTATTATCGCTGATAAAGAGTGTATTAATATTTCTGGGACCCACGGAAAAACCACGACCACCTCTTTAATGAGCTGGGTGGCGGAGATTTGTGGGGAAAAGCCGGGATTTCTCATCGGTGGAATTCCTAAAAATTTTGCGAAATCTTTCAGAAATCCTGAAAAGAAATTTTTTGTGATCGAAGGGGATGAGTACGACACGGCTTTTTTTGATAAAGTGCCCAAGTTTATTCACTATAAACCTCGTCACGTGATCTTGACCTCGGTGGAGTTTGATCATGCTGATATCTACAAAGATCTGGATGCGGTGAAGGCCGCCTTTCGTACTTTGATTAAACTGGTGCCGGAAGACGGGACGCTGATGGCTTGTGCGGATGACGCCAATGTTATGGAACTTTTTAAAGAATCAAAATGCAAGAACTCCTTCACCTATGGTCTTAAAGCGGGAGATTTTAAAACAACCATTCTTCGAGAAACCACTGATGGGATTGAGTTTCAGGTCGAGTTTAGCTCTAAGCCTAAGTTTAAGTCTCAGTCTAAAAATGAAGTGCTCGGTCCTTTTTTCGTAAAGATGAGCGGGGAATACAATATTTTAAATGCCACTTCCGTCGTGGCTATGTCTCAAGTTTTAGGCTTTTCTCCTGAAAAAGTGAAAGAGGCTCTGCGAAGTTTTGAGGGAGTGAAACGACGCCAAGAAATTCTCGGAGAGCCGAAGGGCATTCTGGTGATTGAAGATTTTGCGCACCACCCAACGGCGGTACGAGAAACGGTCAAAGGCATTCAGAATAAATATCCCGGCCGTAAAGTCTTCTCGGTTTTTGAACCTCGCTCCGCAACTTCACGGCGAAAGGTCTTCCAACAGGATTACGTAAAGGCTTTCAAGGGCTCCCATGAAGTGATGTTGGCGGAGGCTTTTGATCAATCTAAGATTGATGCGGAAAATCGTTTTTCGAGCATGGAATTAATCCATGATTTGAAAAAATCTGGAGTCACCGCAGAGGTGTTTAGCTCGACCGAGGCCATCGTGAATGCGTTGAAGTCCAAGGCCCAGTGTGGAGATATTGTCTTAATCATGAGCAATGGGGGGTTTGACGGGATCTACACCAAGCTTCTTTCGGCGCTGTCCTAGGCTCGATCCTAAGCTTTGTCCTGAAACGCACCGCATCTTTCTTGCTAGTTTTTTTGGCTCTAGTTAACACTGAGCCAATAACTTCCACAATGATATCGAATGGCGCCGACTATGATACCAACCACACTTTCTACAACCTTATCAACTCCAACAAATAGCGAGAATTTAACCCCGTTAATGAAGCAATATTGGGACATTAAATCCCTGCATCAAGATAAAATTTTGCTTTTCCGAATGGGTGACTTCTTTGAAATGTTTTATGATGACGCCGTGAAGGCGGCGCCGATTTTGGGGATCGCCCTGACGCAAAGAAATAAAAAATCCCAGGACGAAACTCCGATGTGCGGGATGCCTCATCATTCTATCTCTGGGCCCATCAATAAACTTCTCGCCCATGGTTTTAAAGTCGCTATTTGTGATCAAGTTGAGGATCCTAAAACAGCTAAGGGCATTGTGAAGCGGGCGGTGACTCGAGTCCTGACCCCCGGCATGGTTTATGATTCGGATACTTTAGATGGAACGATGGCCCACTATTTAGTGAGTTTTGATAAAGACTCCATGAGTTTTTTGGACACGACCACAGGAGAGTCCTTTTTTTTCAGAACAAAAGACTTTGCGACCTTTAAAAGATTTCTAGAGGTTCTGCCGGTGGCGGAAATCGTCCTTTCTTCTGAAGAAAAGTCTTTCTTTGAAGAAGAACAGAAAAAGACCTCAGGTCTGCAGTGGATTCTCGTCAGTCTTCATGAGGAGACCGCTGAACCTCTTCATCCGCTTTTGGTTCAAGGGGCACCGCTATCAGCGGCGCGCTTGCTTTCCTATGTTAAGTCCTTGGGTGGCGAAGAGTCCTTAAAGACTCTGTCTCCCTTTGAAGAGCGGGATTTTCAACAACGCCTTGAGCTTACGCCGATCACTTTAAGGCATCTCGAAATCTTTTCGACCTATAAGGGGGAGGGGCTCGGCTCTTTGTTCTTTGCCATCAATCGGACAAATACTTCGGCGGGCAGTCGTCTGCTTCGTCAGTGGATGAGTTTTCCTTTAGTAAACCCGCAGAGTATTGAAACTCGCTATGGGCAAGTGGATCTATGGAGAAATCACCTGGCTGAATTGAAGCGCGTGCGCCAGATTCTTTCGCAGATGGGAGATATCGAGCGTCGTCTCGGAAAAATTTCTCAGCCCCAGTGCAATGGTCGTGATCTGTTGGCCTTGGCGCAGAGTATCCGCGCTGGTTTAAGCGCCTTGGAAGTGTCCTTGATTTTAAGACCTCTGGAAAATGTCAAAGTCGCGGCGATTGAAAAACTCCAACAAAAACTGCAAACTCTTTTTTTAAAAATTGAAAACACTTTGGTGGAAGAACCTCCTTTGGCCACTAAGCAAGGTTACCTGATCCGTCCCGGAGTTTCTCCGGAATTGGATGAATTGTTTGAACTTTCGACTCAGTCCCAGAGTCTTCTTGCAAAAATGGAAATGGAAGAGCGGGAAAAAACCGGGATTGCCAGCCTTAAAATCCGTTATAACAATGTTTTTGGGTATTACATTGAAATCACCCATACCCATAAAGACAAAGTGCCGAAGCATTATCAGCGCAAGCAAACCCTTTCGAACGCGGAGAGATACTGCACCGAGGCTTTGATCGAACTGGAACGAAAGGTTCTCACGGCGCAGGCGAAACGCGGCGACTTGGAGTTTGAATATTTCGAGAATCTGCGTCGTGAAGTTTTGTCAGCCGGGTCTGAATTAATGATCCTGGCCCATGAATGCAGCGAGCTGGATGTGATCAGTTCTTTTGCCTGGTTGAGTCTTGAAGAAAAATACATTCGACCCCAGTTTTCTGAAAAGAGAGATTTACTCCTTAAAAGCTCCCGTCATCCCGTTGTGGAACAGACGGTGAAAAAGAATTTTGTTCCTAATGATATTGAACTCAAAGCTGGGGCTTGTTTGTTATTAACCGGTCCGAATATGGCCGGTAAATCAACCCTCATGCGGCAAGTGGCTTTGACCGCGATCTTGGCGCAAATAGGATGTTTTGTACCGGCGGACCAAGCGGTCTTGCCGATTTTTGATGCGATCTTTACGCGTATCGGGGCCAGTGATCAGCTTTCGGAAGGCCTTTCGACCTTCATGGTGGAGATGACCGAAACGGCGGCCATGCTTAAAAACTCCACGCAAAAGTCTTTAGTGATTTTGGATGAAGTCGGCCGCGGCACCAGTACGTTTGATGGCATGTGCTTGGCTCAATCCATTCTTGAGCATCTGTTATCGGATGTGAAAACCACGACGTTCTTTGCGACCCATTACCACGAATTGACTCAGTTGGAAGATTCCTATCCGCAAATTCAAAATGCCCATATGACGGTGGCGGATACTCAGGGTGAGATTCGTTTTTTACATACTTTAGTACGGGGGCCGGCGAAAAAATCCTATGGCATCCAAGTGGCGGAACTGGCGGGTTTACCTCCCGTGGTCATTCGCCGAGCCAAAAGTATATTGAAATCCATTGAGTCCCAGAAGGTGGGGGCCACCAGTCAGTTGTCCCTCTTGGATATGGCTTTCGAGGAGGAGACCTCAGTCAGTCCAGAAGAGAAGGCTGAACAGGAAAGGCTTTGGACTTTTTTGCAAGAAGTGAAAAAATATCCTCTCACTAAGATCACTCCTCTGGAGGCTTTAAACCAAATTGCCCAATGGCAAAAAAGTCTTTTATGAGTCGAACCTACTTAAGTGATGAACAATGGGAAAAGGCCAAAGAAGTTTTTCCTCCGGTGTTTTGGACTCCGAATGGCGATATTCGTTTTACTTCGTATTTTGGTGGATTCCAGTTTGCGGGCTGGCTCAGTTCTCAACTAGAAGAAAAGCTTAAATCTTTTCCTGGATTTTTAGAATGTGAACCGGTGAGTCTGGGATCTTGGTCCCGGGGTGAGCTCTGTCCTCTCTCTGATATTGATATTTTATTTTGTGGTGCGGAAGCCCAAGTAAAAACTCTGACGGATCGTTTGCACCAAGCCGGGTTAAGGGTGCGCTATCGCATGCCGAAAAATCCTGAAGACTGGACTGAAGGGGTCGAGAGCTTTGATGTTTTAGCCCTGTGGAAAGCCAAACCATTAAGTTCCGCCTCCGCTTCGAAGTTGCTGTTGCAGCAAAAAAAACTTTGGGAAAATAAAAATGAACTGAGAGCGAAGCTGCTTAAAGATTTACTTCAGGAAAGAGAGCAAAGGGCCGAGAGATACAATTCGATTTCAAATTATCTTGAGCCTAATCTGAAGTATGGTCCAGGAGGCCTCAGAGACATCGAGCAAGCCCTCCAAGTTTATGATCTTTTTTCTGAAAAATTTAAAAATCCCGCACATGCTCTGAGCGTCTTGAATTATCACAAGGCCTATATCCTGACTCTCCGTCAGAAGCTTCACCTGATGGAATGCGGGGAAGTTTTGGTGAGTTCAGTTCAATCTGAGCTTGGTCAGTTTTTTAATTTTAAAAATCATAAAGACTTTATGCGCGATTTAGAGCGGGGTCTTTCCAGAAGCCATTTTTATGTAAATTGGATTTTCTCCATTGCGGAAAGTCCTCAGACGTTGCTAGCGAAAACTCGCGGTTTGAAGTTTAACAAACCTGAGGATTTGATTTCGGCGTTAAGACAATATCCTAATCCCTTAGGTCAACAGAGAGTCCGGGAAAATTTAGATCGCCTTTTGCCTGAAAAGGTGAGTGCCAAGAGCAGTCGTTGGTTCGGCAAAGTTTTGCAAGAAATATTAAGTCCGAAAGTTTCCAAAGATTTACTGATCAGTGCCTTTGAATCTCGCCTGATTGATAAGATATTGCCTGCCATTCGTCATTTGGTCGGTTACGTCCAGCATGATCAGTATCATCGCTACACGGCGGACGTGCATATCATGCAGGCCTGCGTGATGTTAAAGGTCTTCTATAAAAACCCTAAAGCCTTGGGGCCCTTGAGCGCGTTTCATCGGGAGCTCAATGAGGAGGACTGGAAAATCCTTTCCTGGGCAGCCCTTTACCATGATCTAGCTAAGGGACTGCATTCAGAGAGTCATGCGGATTTAGGTGTGGAAATTCTTCGTAAGGATTTTAAAAAATATGGTTTTGCAAAAAAAATAACTGAAGAAGTCGCTTGGATCGTGAAATATCATCTGGAACTTTCCATCGCCGCTTTCAGAAAGAATCCAAAAGCTAAGAAGACTTGGGAAGACCTTGAGGCCATCGGCGCGAAGGGGGCTCGTTTAAAACGTCTAGCTGTATTTACGGTCATGGATATTTGCGCCACCAATCCAGAAGCTTGGAATGAGTGGAAAGGCTTGCTTTTAAGGGACCTGGTCGAGGCTTTGAATGCTCCGAGTACGAAGAACTATTTTTCCTTGAAGACTTCTTTGCAAAAGAAAAAATTAAAGGGTCTGGAGGCTGTTCTTGAAGACTTTGATGATTTCCTCCTGGAAAGTCTTTCCGCCTCTGTTCTGGCGGAGGATTTAAAAGCCGCTCGTGAATCTTCCGAATCACTTTCTCCCTTGGCCTTTACAAAGGGAAAAGAAATTTGGGTCCGATTTCATTCCAAAGAAGATCAAGAGGGCTTGTTGGCCGAGTATGTTCAGCGCTTGTATTCACTCGGCCTTGGAATCCGCCATGCGGCTATTCAGACCCTCAATGGCGTGGGAGTCTACGATTGGTTCCAAGTGAGCACGTCTAAAAATCCTCAGGTGATCGAAAAAATTCTGAAAAACTCGCAGGGATTAATCAAGGATAGGGCCAAGGAGTCTGAGAAGAATATTCCAAAAACCCTTCCCAAAGTTATTTATGATCAAATTGAATGGGTTTCCATTGACGACAATGAATGGGTTTTAAGTTTTAGAGGAAGAGATCAAGCGGGATTCCTGACCTTGGCCACAAAGACCCTGGCCGCAATGAGATTGAACATTAAATCGGCCCGGGTTCATACCTGGGGACGTCAGGTGAATGATATCTTTATTTTAAAAAAGGCCCCTCAAACACCGGAAATTTTATTGGCAGAGATCAAGAAAAGACTGGGTGAATCCAGTCTTTTTGCATAACACTCGCTACTTACAATCAGAGCAATTCAATTCTGAGTTTTTTTCTTGGAGCCAGATCCGGTAATCCCCGTGTGATTGCGCCAATTGTGGTGAGGGTCCGTTTTTGTTCGGTTGTACCAAGCATCCCATTTCTTTTTAGGTAATTTGTGGCTGACATTGCCTTTTTCATCAAAAATATCGGGATCTTTGCCGAAGAGAAAATCCAATACTTTAGCGCCTATGCCCATAAATACCCCGCGTGTTGAATTATTGCTATTTTAGTTATCGTTGTTTTATAAGTCAAAGCAAGGGCTTAAAGAATCAATTTCTAGCGGATATGCATCGCATAATTAAGAGCGAGGGTTCGCGCAGACATCTATAATATCGAGACCTTGATCTTCACTGACGTGCCTTCCTCTTTTGTAATGTTTGAAGCAGGCCTTTGCGGCCACTTCAAAAGCTTCGTCATAGCTTAAGGCTGAGGAGCTGAAGACGAAAGATTCAGCTTTCAATTTAAATTTAAACTCGTAGGACTTTGCTTGAGGAGCTTTCTCAATCCAAGCAAAGCTTATTGAAGAAATAGCCAAGACAAGTGTCATAACTAGCGCTTTTTTCATACATCCTCCTTAGGGGACTCTAGGCTTTCTTATTTAAGCTGCAAATCGAGGGCCTAAAGAGTTCGAAATAACTTTGGCGATGCTACGTAAATATTTGATTTAATAAGGTAAAAATATCTCACAATGAAACATAATTGTTGTTGCCAACTAGGGGGTGAAAGTGACACTTTTGGTGCTCGATTGTTCAGGCTGTGGTCATGGGGGGCGCCATGAATGTATTCGGATTATTTTTAGCCTTTGTCTTGAGCTTTTCAGTTCAAGTGATGGCCCGTGAACGGACATTGGTGATTGTCCAGGTGGAAGACACCTTGAAGCTTTCTCACGTCCAGAATTTTTGGGACTCTCTTAATTACAACACAGATACAAAACAAAGATTCATTGGTATGAATGCCGCTTTGAGCGAGTTGGCGCGAAAGAATGCGGCTAGCACTTTTGCCTATTTAACCCAAGGTCCTGAGATGGCGGCCGGCGAGGCCGAGATGGAGTTTATAAGCGTAAACGGTTTTCCCCGGGGTCAGTTTGTACCTTATAGTAATAATGCCGATAGAGACACCCAGATGAAGGTGTTGCGAAAACTCATTAAGACGTCCAATCCAGCGCGAGTCATTTTGATGAGTCACAATGGGGGACTCGATCCTGAAATCTTTCACGGCATCGCTATGGAATTTAAAGATATTTATTTTTTGCAGTATCTCCACGTTATTTACTCAATTACTTCTCCTACAGAAATGGGAAGTTCGCTTTTTTTAGAGCAGACGGGGTTTGTGACCGCAGTAGAGCTTTTAGTGGATTGGCAGCTCAAGGGCTTGGTGGGACTTAAGGAAACAATCACTCTAGCCCAACTTCTGATCCCAAAGATTGTTTATGAAAATTTGGATTCGCCGGGGATCGTGGAGTATGGAGTCCCGAGGTTTGTGAACTGTGATGATTTCCAATGGAAATGGGTCGCTAAAAATGACTATTCATTTTTAGTTTCACTGCGAGACCATCTTATCGAACGTTGTCATATGCAAATCTCGCCTTTGGGATCGCCAGCTCATTAATGAAATTAAAATATCAGCTTCCCCGTATTTATGAAGATCTTTTACCCCGAGGCTTATTGCAAATAGAACCGCTGGAAACTAAGGCCACCTGTGATCAGTGCATTATGGCAAGGCCACAGAATAAGGGTAAAATTTTTTATACTCCCGACCTTAAGTGCTGCACTTTTTATCCCTTTTTGCCAAATTATATTGTGGGAGCTATTTTGACTTACGAGACTTCATCAGCACCTTCAGCGGTAGCGGTTATTCGCAGTAAGATTGCAAAACGCGAGTACAGTTTACCTTTAGGTCTGGTGGCGCCGCCAAATTATCAAGTGCCCTATAATCAGAGACGGCAAAATGAATTTGGTCAAAGAGAAGATTGGCTTTGCCCTTATTTTAATAAAGAGCAACAGAACTGCGGTATTTGGCGTCAACGAGGTGCTGTTTGCACAAGTTTTTATTGCAAGAGTTCTTACGGGGTTAAAGGTTTGAAATTTTGGGATGAGCTTTCAAATTATTTGACCTATGTCGAGATGGCTCTCATGGAAGAATCATTAGTGATGTTGGATTTTTCTCCGCGCCAAATCAGTGATTTGCTCAATTACCTGAACCGTCAGGAAGCGACCAAGACAGAAATGAAAAGCTCGAGGATGCCCGAAGAAAGGTCTCGGAGACTTTGGAATGGATACTATGAAGATCAAGAAGCTTTTTTTAAAAAATCGTTTGAGATCGTTAAGAAATTAGATAAAAACTCATTTCGAGAGTTGCTCGGTGAGCCTGGTAAACAACTTGAGGAACGTTTACAGAAAGCGTTTGAGAAAATATGTCCATGATTGAAGAGCGCCAAAAACAAATCATTAGCGAGTTTGAAAATTTGAAGGATTGGGAAGAACGCTATAAAAAAATCATTGAGATGGGTCGCCAACTCACGGAAATGCCTGAGAATTTAAAAACCGAAGAGAATAAAGTAAAGGGCTGCCAATCTCAAGTCTGGTTGTTCGCGCAACTCACCCCTCAAGGTGAGATGATTCTACAGGGAGATAGTGATGCCATGATTGTAAAAGGACTCGTGGCTTTACTCTTGCGTGTTTATTCGGGAGCCAATCCCAATGAGATTTTAAAAACCCCGCCGGAGTTTTTAAAGACTCTAGGTTTTGAAGGTCATCTTTCTCCGAGTCGGAGCAACGGTCTGCATGCGATGCTTAAGCAAATTCGTTTTTATGCAACCGCCTTTGCCTACGTCTTGAATTCGTCAAAAAAATCTTAATAGTTTTGACTGTTGGCACTTCTGTTCACAGAATAGAAAAAATGCATCATGCATTATTTCTAAAAACAGGAGGATTTTGGTGGTCAAGTCGGTTCTCTTAGTTGCCATTGGTTATTTTCTTTCGCCCATAGCAATTGCAAAAATTCAAGACAGAGTTATTTATGGCGACGACAATCGTGTAGAGTTTTTTCAAGTGACCAGAGCGGATGTTCGCGAGGTTGCTGACAGTACGGCCGCATTGATTCGCAACTCAAATTTAGAGGCAAAAGGTGATGGAAATACCACCGTGAAAGCGGAGACCTTTCAAAAATTTGCGGGACTTTGCAGCACAGAGCGTTTTGCAGCAGAGCCTTCAGGTGCTTTTTGCTCAGCATTTTTAGTGGCCGATGATATGGTTGCCACTGCAGGCCACTGTATTGATGCGTCTCGATGTCCCCAAGTGAGCTTTGTGTTTTCTTACAGAATGTCCGAGCAAAGTCAGGCGCCAGTTGAGGTAAACAGTTCTGAGGTTTATCGCTGCACGCAAGTTTTAGAAAGAGAGCAAACCGGCGCGCAGGATTATGCGCTGGTAAGATTAGATCGTTCCGTTCGTGGCCATCGTGTTTTAACTTTGGCAAAATCCTCAGTAAATGTAGGGGATAACTTAATTACAGTGGGACACCCATCAGGGATTCCAACAAAAGTGACCGATAAGGGATTGGTGCGCAGTGTGAAAGCAGAGTTTTTCACTGCCAACTTAGATACTTACGGTGGAAATTCGGGATCCGCAGTATTTAATCAAGACACCCTCGAAGTGGCAGGGATTTTGGTTCGGGGAGAGAATGACTTTATCTACGATAGCGTAAACAAATGCTCCGTGAGCAATCGCTGTTCGGCGGAAGGCTGTCGCGGTGAAGATGTAACTCAAATCTCTTATATTTCAGAAGCACTTAAAAAGTACTAGAAAATCAAATTGTAATTTATGGAATTTCAACGCCCCGACAAAGGGGCGTTGTCGTTTTCAAGCAACTAAAGAGTCACGTGGACTTTGTGAGAATCATCCAGGTCATCGAGGAAGTTCAAGAATTCTTCGACTTCTTTGAGTTGAGCTTCGTCCAATACGGTCGGAGTTTTTGCTTTATAAGAAAGCTCTGAAGTGGTGATTTTCCACCCGCGTTTAGTCAGGGCTTCGTTTACTTTAATGAGGTCGTTATGGCTCGTGTAAAACTCATAAGCTCCATCATCGTCTTTATAGACTTCGTTGGCTCCGGCTTCGATGGCTTCTTCATCCGGATCAAAGGTTCCGGCTTTTGTTCCAATTAGATACCCTACGTGTTCAAACATCCAGGCAACGCTTCCTGTTTCACCCATATTTCCATCGTGGGATTTAAAAGCGTGGCGCATTTCTGAGGCGGTTCTATTTTTATTATCGGTTTGACACTCCACAATGACTCCCACGCCATGGGGTCCATAGCCTTCGTAAACCACTTCCTCAATAATTTTGCCGTCATCAAGTAAGCCCGCGCCCTTTTTGATAGCGCGATCGATAGTATCATTGGGGCAAGACATTTTTTTAGCATCATCGATAGCTAGGCGGAGACGGGAATTGCCTGCGGGGTCAGGTCCACCAGCTTTTGCAGCCACAGAAATCTCGCGAGCGAGTTTGGTGAATATTTGGCCTTTTTGCATGGCCTTTTCTACTTTTCCGGCGTTTTTCCATGATTTTCCCATAGCAGCCATGAAATCAAATTCGGAAATATTTGGCAAGAGAGGCCGCAGGATGTAAAAAGGCCCATGTTTTCTTTAGAAGTTCCAGATGTATGGAAAAAGATTAAAAATATTCAAAAATCCTGTGAATCCTTGCTCGAAGGGGATTCTTTTATCCTTCCCCCATATCCCGCAAGGGACGTGGAGGTCTTAGATTCCAAGCTCCACCCTCCTAAAGTGGGTTTTTCAAAAATTGAGGGGCAGGCCCGCATGCTCCATGATTTAGCAAGCATCGAACTCCAGGCCATGGAAATCGGGCTCCGCACTTTGGCGGAGTTTCCCGAAGCGCCTCCAGATTTTCGCGAAGAGTTGGTGGAGGTGACGGTTTCAGAGGCCAATCATTTGCGTTTATGTTTGGAAGGTATCCAAGACCTTGGCTTTAAATGGGGAGATTGGCCCGTTCACTGTGCCCTTTGGGATGCTGTCAGCGCCGAAGACTCCCTTTTAGATCGCATCCTGATAGTCCATCGCTACCTTGAAGGCAGTGGTTTAGATGCCGGCAGTTATCTAATGCAGCGACTCGATGGCGTGCGCGATGGAAAGCTAGCTCGGCAAATTGTCGGGCAAATTAATTTCGAAGAAATCGGTCACGTAGGGTTTGGTTCTCAGTGGTATCGAAAAATTTGCCAACTTGAGAAGATCGATGCGACCGAAGATTTTCCTCGGCGTATGGAAGCCTTGCGCATGAAGTTGCCTAAGCGGATGGAAAAGATCAATCGAGAGCTTCGCCGACAAGCCGGTTTTACGGAGCAGGAAATTGATTATTGCGAAGTCTATCGCAAGAGTATTTTACCGCAGAAATAATAATAACAATTCGGGATCTTTCTAAAAATAGTGGGGAAAATGTGGAGAAGGGACCTAGGCCTTTAACAAAAAAAAGTTCCTGTATTCCGGCTGCATTTCCGTCGCATTTCAGCGGCACTTCTAAAGGGATTTGAGTCCCCATCGCTGGGCTTCCCTTCTATTGCAAAGACCACAGAGGGCGCGCAGGTTCTTGATCTCATCGCTCCCTCCACAGGCCAGAGGCCTGACATGATCAATTTGCAGTTGAAACTCAGAGCCACATCTTTTCCCTGTGAGGGGGTGGGTATATTCACAGCAGTGCTGGGCTTTTTCAAA
>DATBTE010000367.1:0-3460 GCA_036559425.1 Pseudobdellovibrionaceae bacterium
TTTCAATTCAGTAGTTTGCTCTTCAATCTTTTTCTTCGATATGTGGACGGGGCTAAAAATAACCCCATCTCCACAATTTTCTTCCTTATGGCTATCAACGCTCCAAACAGTATTGTGCCCGGCTTGGTGATAAATTTTCATTTCGTCTCCTCTAACGCAGTTAAGGCAGAAATAATTTCTTCGACGCTCCGGAATCTCTGATAAGGAACGACCTTTAGAAGCCTTTCTATTAGCAAAACAAAATTTTCCGATATTTCGCTGTTATGCCGTCGCAAATCTTCTATTTTTCCTTGGAAAAAATTTCGAATCACGCCCTCCATCCCAACTTCTTCGTCACTTCCATACGGCAACTTTCCGGCTAGAACTAAAAAGGCAATTACACCAACTGAAAACTGGTCTGACTTATAAGTAACTTCTGCCTTATTATTGGTAAGCTGCTCTGGCGCGGCAAACCTAGGAGTACACGGAGAGGAGAATGCAGGATTTGTAATAATTGTTGCTCCTTTATTCATACTTTTTGCAATTCCAAGGTCAATAATTACAGGTTCCATATTTGGCCGAATAAGAATATTTTCGGGCTTTAGATCGCGATGAACAATCTTTTTGTCCCAGAGAAGCTTCAATCCAGAAAATAGGTGAATGAGAAAAGTTATAAATACTGGTTCCGCTCGAAGATTTTCCCAGCATTTATCCCAGTGAATATGCTCAATGCACTCTTCAGCTGTAACAAGAAATGGCTTGATTCCCATTTTTGCGATCTCGACGAGGCGATGTTGTTGCGTTTTAGGATCGAGAGAATCAACGAAGTAGCTCAGCTCTTGGTCAGTAATAAAAAATTCATAGAAGAATTTTGGGAAATACTTCGAGTCGATTTCCTGAAGAATTCTGATTTCACGCTTTATTCTTGCAACCATGACTGGATATAGCGGGCAGACCTTCAGCACAACCTGAGCGGAAGAGTGTATATCTTGTGCATAATACACCTTCCTCTGTCCAGATTCTACGATTGGCGAAGTAACTCGATAAGGAGCCTCAACGAATTCCAAAATTTCATTCAGTGTTTTTATATCCATTCGAGAGCCTGTCAGGCTTTAACCCCTTGTTCTAAAATTTGATGAATGAGGGCCGATAAAGTATTTTTTTCGCTCGGCATTTTCCTGATATTGGCCAGCAGTGATGGCGACACTCGAATAGCAATCAAAAATTTCGTTTCTCACGTCTTAGGCCTTCCAGCTACTTGTGTTTTTATCATTTTCTGCTTGGCGGACTCTATCTGGGTTTGTATAGTTTTCTTATATACGAAAACTACATTGGTTAGTCAATTTACTGTTTACTGCTTCTAGATATAAATAAATTTATTTTATGAGGCGGCATCTTTGAAGTTCATTTCGCCGAAAGATCTGCGACATTAGAGACAACGGAGACCACATGCTGAGTCGAGGATATTTAGTTGGAAATTCAATTGACGAACTTGCGGTTTTATCAGTTCAAGCCCAGATGAGAGCGAAGATAGGGTTTTTACGGATATTCACATTTTTGTCGAAAACTTCTTTCGTGATCTAATTGAAATAATTACTGGTACCAAATTAAAAATGCAAATGTTGACCGTTGTAATACACCCGGAGTTGCCCCAAAATCCCAGGTTTCAGGCTTACTCCTTGGGAAGGTTGCCGACCCCATCATATACAGTGAGGATACCTTGCGCCCACCTCCGACGGCCCGAAAAACCCCCGAAATCAACTAAGCGAACCTTTTGGGGCAAATTCCAAGCTCGGTAGCGGTATGGATAGGAAGCCGTCAGAGCCGCTTCATAGGGCTTAAATGGAACTAACCGCCAGTTTCTTTATAAGATTAAGATAATGGACACTCGATTCGGCTTAAGGCATCCTCAAATTATGAATTGGAATCAAATCACTTATCCAAAACCAATCCAGAAAGGCTCGACAATCGGCGTTACTGCGCCATCGAATGGTGTTAAACCAAAGCATGAAGCTCGTTTGAATCTTGCGCTCAAACATCTGGAGCTGCGAGGTTTTAGTTATCTCGAAGGGAAGTGTCTTCGCGACGACAAGAAATCGGTCAGCGCCAACGCTCAACAGCGCGCTGAGGATTTCACGTCATTTTGGCTAGATCCGTCTGTCGACATGATTTTTCCCCCTTGGGGTGGCGAGTTTTTAATTAATATTTTGGGCAGGCTTGATTTCAAAGAGTTAGTAAAAAATAGAGCGAAATGGGTTCAAGGTTATTCCGACACGTCAACTCTCCTGTTTGCGCTAACTACCATCACCGGTATTGCGACCGTGCATGGTTTGAACCTTATGGACTCGATCCTTGAGAATGATGATTCTTTAACGAGTAAATCCTTTGACTGGCTCACTCTTTCTACTGGCGCACGATTCGAGCAAACATCCTCTCCTCGATTTCAAACTGAATTTGAGGACTTTTCAAAGAATGTGCATGCCAAATTCAAGTTGGAGCATAATACTTTCTGGAAAAACTTTAAGGGCGGAGACGAAATTACGCTTCAGGGAAGAATGATCGGCGGATGCCTGGATACTCTGAGAAATCTTGTGGGAACTCCTTATGGGGATCTCCCTCGGTTCGCATCCAGATTCCCTGATTCCAAAGTAATTCTTTACCTGGAAAATGCAGGGTCTACACCCGCCGAGGTTTGCCGAACGCTTTGGAATATGCGATTTGCAGGTTGGTTTGAAGTCGCTAGTGGCGTAGTTTTCGGACGATCTGCTGTTCCAGATAATTCTAACTCAGAAGAATTTTCTTACGAAGACGCAATTGAAGATGCGCTAGCAAGCACGGGGTTGCCTATTATCTTAGACGCTGATATCGGACATCACCCGCCACAGATGACAATAATCAACGGATCGATGGCGCAGCTTGAATCATCAAACGGACGAGGCAGGCTTGTTCAGACACTCATATAACACTTGTTTTCGTTAATTCTCACGATGAGGAACGCACATTGGACCTGTTCAATACTCAGCTCCAAAACTCGTATAGAAAAGGCTGCCTATTAAATCGTTCTTTTGGGCTTTCAAAAAAGCCCAGCAAGATCTTTCTGATCTGTGACTAGACGAAAGTACTATCTGCGTCACTCCTTCAGAAATCGGGCCAAATTGCCGAAATAGGACTATGAAGTTGTTGGTCATAATTTCCCTCTTTTTGCTTTACAGCCGAGCCTCAGTGGCGGAGAACATTGTCGTTTATTTTGGTGGCGGCGGCGGGGCCACTAACAAAGATACGACCATTTTTGATCAATCAATTGCTGATGTCGCGGCATTTGCGAGTACCAACGGTTATCAGTGGAGGCGCCGGTTTTGAAAGGGGCCAATTCCACCGGTTTACCGGTCCCATGGGGACCATAGTCACCGGTTTGAAATGGGACCAGCGCCTAAAATGCCAAGCAAGATCCTCGGCCTTGATGGTGAATCAAACCGATGCT